>NZ_JAANIH010000039.1 GCF_014529705.1 Bradyrhizobium campsiandrae | reverse complement strand
TCTGCGCCCCTGCGCGCGGTGGGGAGCGCGGACGCGCGCGACCGCGTCCGTCGTCAGGGGAGCGTCCAGGCGAAGCGTCAGCTATGCGCCGCGCGGGTGAGGGCTTTCTCCTCTGGGGGACACCAAACGGCTGACCCGCGGCGGGGACACCCTCTCCCCAGCCCTCCCCCGCTCGCGGGGGAGGGCTGGGGAGAGGGTGTCTCCGCAGTGGGGCAGCCGTTTGGTGTCCCCCAGAGGAGAAAGCCCTCACCCGCGCTGCGCATAGCCGAGGCTTCGCCTCGGCGTTCCCCTGAGGACGGCCGCCGTAGGCGGCCTACGCTCTCCCGCAAGCGGGAGAGGTATCGGAGCCCGGAGTCCGGAGACGGGCCAATCACCAAAACGGCAATGTTTGAAACGCCTTACCATCACATAAAGGGCGCAATCGGGGCCAAAGAGTCCGGTGGAGTTCCCGGTTTTTGGGCCCCGGACGCATTGCCTGGCGCTGTAACAGGCTTAAGTAACAACCACTCGCTTTCCGATTGGATCGTCTCGTGCACACGTCCTCCTTCATTCCGCCCCGGCTGCGCGCGGTCGGCCGGCTGGCGCTGGCGGCCTTCGGCGGCCTGCTGCTGGCGTGGGCGGCGGAGCCGGCGGCCGCGCAGGGCAAGCTCGAGGCCCAGTATGAGGCAACGCTGTCAGGCATTCCGGTCGGCCGCGGCGCCTGGAACATCGATATCCAGGATGACGTGTTTTCGGCCGCCGCGTCGGGGGGCACCTCTGGCCTCTTGAAATCCTTCACCGGCGGCTCCGGCACCGGCGCTTCGCAGGGGCGCATCGTCAACGGCGCGCTGGTTGCCTCCGCCTATCAGGCCTCCACCACCACCTCGAAGAAAACCGAAGAGATCCACATCACCCTCGACAAGGGCAATGTGAAGGAGTTCGGCATCATTCCCGAGCCGCCGGTCGATCCTGACCGCATCGTGGTGACGGAGGCGCATCGCCGCGGCGTGTGGGATCCGATGACGGCCTCGCTGCTCCGCGTCCCCGGCACCGGCGACACCGTCGTGCCCGAGGCCTGCCACAACTCCGCGCCCGTGTTCGACGGCCGCATGCGCTACGATCTCAAGCTCGATTTCAAGCGCATGGAGACCGTCAAGGCCGAGAAGGGCTATCGCGGCCCGGTCGTGGTCTGCGCGCTCTATTTCGTGCCTGTCGCCGGCTACATCCCCGACCGCCCCGTGATCAAATACCTCGCCGCCCAGCGCAACATCGAGATCGCCTTCGCCCCCGTCGCCGGCACCCGCATCCTGGTTCCGTTCTGGCTGAAGGTGCCGACGCCGCTCGGCCCGGCGATGCTGGAAGCCACCAGCTTCATCACCACAGCCCAGCCGCCAAGGGTGGCGAAGACACAGTAGGGCCTGTAGCCCGGATGAAATCCGGGATTCTTGGCTTTTGGCCCCGCATTCCGCTCCGCTCCCTGCGGGCTACGTCTGCCCTAGCAATATCAATGACTTACCTACTGTGCATGGGGTTGTTCCGGCGGAGAGGCGCTTTTTCGGGAATCCATTTGACTCCGCCCCAATTCTGATTCGACTCACGCCCATCCCCAACTTAAGGATTCCAGCCACCACATCGCCGCTTGTGCGTCCCTGCAAAACTCCATCTAGTGCACACGCAAAACGAGTCCCACGACCGCTTGCGTGAACGTAACAGGACTCATCAGGGAGTCAGCGATTCGGCCGCGATTCGTTCTAGAGTCGTTCCGAAGCTTAAAGGATGAGGAAAAAGCGTCGCAAAGTGAGACAGTTGCGCTTGTGGCGGGCGCTCGGCGCCCCTCCGCCCCATCAAGCCCTGACATTGGCCGCATCAGCCATTACCTAACCCGATAGACATGGCCTTCTCCCCATCCCCCTTTGCCTCCGAGCGGGTGCTTTCGGATCGCGTTCCCGGCGCCGGCGTCACCGCGGTGCTCGGGCCGACCAACACCGGCAAGACCCATCTCGCCATCGAGCGGATGCTCGCGCATTCCTCCGGCATGATCGGCCTGCCGCTGCGCCTGCTGGCGCGCGAGGTCTACAACAAGATCGTCGCCCGCGTCGGGCCCGAGGCCGTCGCGCTGGTCACGGGCGAGGAGAAGATCAAGCCGCGATCGCCGCGCTATTGGGTCTCGACCGTCGAGGCGATGCCGCGCGATCTGGATGTGTCCTTCCTCGCCGTCGACGAGATTCAGATCGCCTCCGATTTGGAGCGCGGCCACGTCTTCACCGACCGCATCCTCAACCGCCGCGGCCGCGACGAGACGCTGCTCTTGGGCGCTGCCACCATGCGCCCGATCATCGAGCGGCTGCTGCCCGGTGTCTCCATGATCACGCGGCCGCGCCTGTCTAGCCTCGAATTTGCCGGCGACCGCAAGATCACGCGCCAGCCGCGCCGCACCGCCATCGTCGCCTTCTCCGCCGACGAGGTCTACGCCATCGCCGAGCTGATCCGCCGCCAGCACGGCGGCGCCGCCGTGGTGCTGGGCTCGCTCTCGCCCCGCACGCGCAATGCGCAGGTCGAGATGTTCCAGAACGGCGACGTCGATTACCTCGTCGCCACCGACGCCGTCGGCATGGGCCTCAATCTCGACGTCGACCACGTCGCCTTCGCCTCCGATCGCAAGTTCGACGGCTATCAGTTCCGCCGCCTGACGCCGGCCGAGTTCGCGCAAGTCGCCGGCCGTGCCGGCCGCGCCACCCGCAACGGCACGTTCGGCACCACCGGCCGCTGCGCGCCGTTCGAGCCCGAACTGGTGAACGCGCTGCAGAACCACATCTTCGATCCCGTGAAGATGCTGCAATGGCGCAATTCGAAGCTGGATTTCGCCTCGCTCGGCGCGCTGCAGGTCTCGCTCAACCTCGCCCCCGGCCACGAGACGCTGACGCGGGCGCCGATCGCCGAAGACATGCGCGTGCTCGACCACGCCGCCCGCGACGCCGAGGTGCGCGATATCGCGCATGGCAAGGCCGCGGTGGAACGCCTCTGGGAGGCCTGCCAGGTCCCGGATTACCGAAAGCTGTCGCCGGCCGCCCATGCCGAGCTGGTGACGACGCTCTACGGCTTCCTGATGCGCAAAGGCTGCATCCCCGATTCCTGGTTCGCGGCCCAGGTCGACCAGGCCGACCGCGTCGACGGCGACATCGACACGTTGTCGGCTCGAATCGCACAGATCCGCACCTGGACCTTCGTCGCCAACCGCCCCGACTGGCTGAAAGACCCCGATCGCTGGCAGGGAATAACGCGGGATGTCGAAAATAAATTGTCTGATGCGCTCCATGAACGCTTGACTGAGCGTTTCGTTGATCGCCGGACCAGTGTATTGATGCGCCGCCTGCGGGAGAACACGAGCTTGAATACGGAAATCGGCAAGACCGGCGAAGTCATCGTCGAAGGCCATGTCATCGGCCGCCTCGACGGCTTCACCTTTGCACCGGATGCGGCGGAAGCCGGCTCCGATGCGAAAGCCTTGCAGGCTGCCGCGCAAGCGGTGCTCGCCGGCGAGATCAATGCGCGCGCCGAAAAACTCGGCAACGCGCCGGACGACCAGTTCGTGCTGACCTCGGAAGGCACCATCCGCTGGACTGGCGACGCCGTGGCGCGACTGTCTGCCGCGGACGACGCGCTGCATCCGCGCATCCGCATCATCTCGGACGAGCGCCTGACCGGCGCGCCGCGCGACAAGGTGCAGGCGCGGCTCGAGCTCTGGCTCAAGACCCATATCGAGAAGCTGCTCGGGCCGATGTTCGAGCTGTCGAAGGCCGAGGACGTCACCGGCATTGCCCGCGGCATCGCCTATCAGCTGGTCGAGGCGCTCGGCGTGCTCGAGCGGCCCAGAATTGCGAACGAGCTGAAGGATCTCGACCAGCCCTCGCGCGCGACCTTGCGCAAATACGGCGTCCGGTTCGGCGCCTACCACATCTATTTCCCCGGCCTGCTCAAGCCGGCCGCGCGCTCGCTCGCCGCGCTGCTGTGGGCGCTGAAGCAGGACAATGTCGATCTGTCCTCGCTCTCGGGCGCGCAGCATCTGGCATCCTCGGGCCGCACCTCCTTCCCGGTCGACAAGGCCCTGCCGCGCGATGCTTATCGCGTGCTCGGCTACAAGCAGGCCGGCGAACGCGCCGTGCGCGTCGACATTCTGGAGCGCCTTGCTGACCTGATCCGTCCCGCTTTGGCCTGGCGCGAGAATTCACCTGGCGAAAAGCCCGCCGGCGCATTCGATGGCCGCAGCTTCGTGGTGACGCAGGCGATGACCTCGCTCACCGGCTCGGCCGGCGAGGACTTTGCCTCCGTGCTGCGCGCGCTCGGCTATCGCATGGAAAAGCGTCCGCCGCTGCCGGTCAAGCCGGTGGCTGCTGCCGAGCCGCCGGCGGCGGAAGCTGCCCCCGAGGCCCCCGTCGCCGAGGAGGCCGCCGCGCCGGCGGATGCTGCACCCGAAGCCGTCACCGTCGAAGACGCGCCCGGCACGGAGCCGCACGAGCCGGAAGCGCAGGAGCAGGAAGTGCTCGCGGAGCCGGCGCTCGAAGCCTCGCCTGAAGCGCCGGTCACGCCGGAAGACGCACCCGGTGTCGCGCCGCCGGCCGAACCAGCCGCTGCGCCCGTCGAGGCTGCTGCGGAAGCCGCTTCTGCGGAAGCCGCTTCTGCCGAGGCGGCTCCTGCCGAAACCGCTGCGACGGAAGCCGCGGCATCGCCCGATGCGGCCGCGCCTGTAGCGGCTGCCGAGCCCGAGCTCGTCGAGGTCTGGCGTCCCGGCGGCCGTCACGAGGACCGCAAGCCGCGCCACGAGCGCCATCGCCACCAGCGCCACAACAACCAGCGTCCGCAGCAGGCGAGCGCCGAGGCAGGTGCTGGGGCGCCCGCCGAGGGCGAAGCTGCGCGGGCCGCTGACGGCGAGAAGCGGAACGAACGCCATCGCCACGGCGGTCCTCGCAAGGATTTCCGCAAGGGCCGCGAAGAGGGCGGTGGTGATCGTCGCGAGCAGCGTCCGGACAACAACCGCCGCTTCGAAGGCAAGGACCGCGATCGTGATCGCGGCAAGGGCAAGCCCGGCGATCGCGACGGCGGCCGCGAGCATCGCGGCGGCCGTGACCGCGACAAGGGCCGCGATCGGCGCGACCGCGAGTCCGGTCCGTCGCTGCGTCCCTACGCCTCGAGCGCCAATCCGCGCGAGCGCGATCGTCCGGCCGACCCGAACTCGCCGTTCGCAAAGCTCGCCGCGCTGAAAGAGCAGCTCGCCGGTCGCAAGGAGTGATCCAACGACCACCGAGCGGCAGCGTCTCGACAAATGGCTGTGGCACGCGCGGGTGGTGAAAGCGCGCAGCTCGGCGGCTGAGCTCGTCGTGACAGGCCACGTCCGCATCAACGGCACGCGCGAGACATCGCCGGGCCATGCGATCAAGCTCGGCGACGTCATCACCGTCGCGCTCGACCGCACCGTGCGCGTGCTGAAGGTCACCGGCTTCAACGAGCGTCGCGGCGATGCGACCTCGGCGCGCGTGCTTTACGAGGAGCTCGGTGACGCAAAGCGCAATTAATTGCGCTCGGCATTCATTTCTTGGTCGATCAAACATATAAAGCCGTCATGATCGGGCCTTCCCGACCTTGCGGCGCCGGGCCATCCGCGCTAGGCAAGCCGCGACTTTTAAAAGAGCTTTTCGGAGCGTTGGATGACTTACGTCGTCACTGAAAACTGCATCAAGTGCAAGTACACCGACTGCGTCGAGGTTTGCCCGGTCGACTGTTTCTACGAGGGTGACAACATGCTGGTCATCCATCCGGACGAATGCATCGATTGCGGCGTGTGCGAGCCGGAGTGCCCTGCCGACGCCATCAAGCCGGACACGGAACCGGGCCTGGAAAAGTGGCTCGGGGTCAACGCCGAATACGCCAAGAGCTGGCCGAACATCACCCAGAAGAAAGAATCACCTGAAGACGCCAAGGAATTCGACGGGATGGAAGGGAAGTTCGAGAAGTATTTTTCTCCGAATCCCGGCTCCGGGGACTAAAATCCGGCGCAAACTTAACCCTAATACCTTCGTCAGCGCCGAAATCCAGCCCTCAAGACCCCTAAATCATTGATTTTTGCGGGAAATGTGCTATATTGAGCACATTAAGCCGAACCCCGTCAGCCCGTTGGCCCCTCTGGGTTCCCGTGAAACCAAATGTCGAAACAGGGGCGTGGCAGTTTCCGCGCGCAGGCTGTGTCACAGAAAACGCGTAAAAAGAGTACTTCAGCGAGGGCTTCCCATAAGGAGGCCAAAAAAGTCGCCGCGGCCAGCCGTAGCGCATCCAAGGGTCGGACCACGACTAAGGCGCCGGCTGCAAAGTCCTCGAAGAACAAAAGAAGCGCAATGCCTAACAAGACTGCCAAACCGGCCGCGAAAGCGACCGTTGCCAAGCCTGCTGCTGCCAAGGCTCCTGTTGCTAAGGCTCCCGCTGCCAAGCCCGTTGCTCCGAAGGCTCCCGTTGCTGCCGCCCCTGCCAAGGCCCCCGTTGCGGCTGCCAAGCCGGCTGTGAAGCCCGCTGCTGCGCCGAAGGTCGAGGAAAAGAAGGTTGTGACCCAGCGTCAGGGCTTCAAGGCCAATGAATTCGTGGTCTATCCTGCTCATGGCGTCGGCCAGATCCTGGCCATCGAGGAGCAGGAGATTGCCGGCGCAAAGCTCGAGCTGTTCGTCATCAACTTCATCAAGGACAAGATGACGCTGCGCGTTCCGACCGCCAAGGTCGCCAATGTCGGCATGCGCAAGCTGTCGGAGCCGACGCTGGTCAAGAAGGCGCTGGAGACCCTGAAGGGCCGCGCCCGCGTCAAGCGTACCATGTGGTCGCGCCGCGCCCAGGAATACGAAGCCAAGATCAATTCGGGCGACATCGTCGCAATCGCGGAAGTCGTGCGCGATCTCTATCGTTCGGAGTCGCAGCCGGAGCAGTCCTACAGCGAACGTCAGCTCTATGAAGCGGCGCTCGATCGTCTGTCCCGCGAGATCGCAGTGGTGCAGCACTCGACCGAAACCGAGGCGGTCAAGGAGATCGAGGCCCAGCTCGCCAAGAGCCCGCGCCGTGCCAATGCCAAGGCGGAAGCCGCTGACGGTGAAGGCGAGGCGGACGCCGAGGGCGATGCCGACGATACCGATGGCGACGACACCACGGTCGCCGACGAGGCCGCTTAAGCACCTCGCCTCGATCGCAACAGATCAAAGCCCGGCCGTTTGGCCGGGCTTTTTGTTGTGCGCGCGGACTTCATCATTGATCCCGGTGAGCCCGGAGCCGATCCGCAGTCACTGATGAAAGCAGCGAGCAAGGCAGCTTTCACGATCATGACCACGTCGATCCTCCGCGCCCTTCAGTCCTGCCTGCTCCTGTGCTGCATGACGTTTCCCGCCGCATCGGCCGAACGCATCGTGTTCAGGATGACCCTGATGGCGTCAACCGCCTGACCCTTGACATGGCTGCGTCCCTTCCGGCGCGCGTGTCGTACTACCTCGAAGCGACGCTGCTCTCGAAGCCCAGCGACATCTTCGCCATGTCCGATTTCTACAGCGACCTGACGACGTGGCGCGCGGAATGCAGCGCAACCAGGCTTTGCCGCTTCGACATCAATGCGCGCTTCTATCAGCAGGGTGTTGACATCACGATCATGTCGCGCGGCGCGGTGGAGAAGTAGTCGCTTCCCGATCAACGGAATCTGGAAGTTGGTCGGCTCGTTCTGCTCTGTATCGAAACCAGGGCCAGCAATATCAATATTGTGGCGAACGAATCTCCGATCCCGAGGCTGCATCTCTCGAAGGGCGGCCAGCTCGCATCACTGCCGTGAATCCTTGCAAGACGTGTCACCAGAAGGCGAGCATTTCACTTTGTGGTGACGAAGATGCTTGTAAGTACCGGGTGATGCCCAGGTTGTGCTATGGCTTGTAACGCTCCAGGGGGGAAATCTCAGGAAATCTCGAGGAGCAAACCATGACAAGAAAACTATTCATCGCTCTTGCGATCGTCACTCTGTCGGCTTCCGCCGCCTCTGCCGCGTACCATCATCACCATGCGCTGAATGCAAATGCTGCCGCACCTGACCCTGCGGCTCCGCCTTCCATCGGCTGGACCGGTGGTCCCAACAGCACCGATCACGCCACCTATCTCCGCAATCTGCACGATTCCGGCTACAATCCGAAGAATGATCGCGACGCCAACGGAAACGAGGCGGCACAATAGCGATCCTCGAGGCCGCGAGGGCGAAAGCGTAAGCCGCCGGCTTGCATTCCCGCAGGGATGGCAGGCGGCAGTTTTTCCGCCCTCGCGACTTGGTGACGCGTCGCCGCTCGCTCGCGCCGCGAGGGCGGCCTACTTCACCGGCCGTTTCTCCAGCTTCCTCGCCAGCGTGCGCCGATGCATGCCCAGGCGTCGCGCAGCCTCGGAGATGTTGAAATCGGTTTCGATCAGCGTCTGGTGGATGCGCTCCCATTCGAGCGTCTTGATCGAGGTCGGCCGCACATCGAGTGCGACGTCGGCGTTGCCTTCGGCCTTGTTGAAGGCAGCCTCGATGTCGTCGGTGTTGGACGGCTTTGCGAGATAGTGGCAGGCCCCGAGCTTGATGGCCTCGACCGCGGTCGAGATGCTGGCGAACCCCGTCAGCACCACGATCAGCATATCCTCGTCGTGGGTGTGCAACAGCTCGACGCAGGCCAGCCCAGAGGCGCCGCCGAGCTTGAGGTCGACCACGGCGTAGCCGAAGGATCTGTCCACCAGAACTTTCCGGACGTCCTCGATCGAAGCGGCGAGCACGACCTCGTAGCCGCGACGCTCGAACGAGCGTTTCAGCGTGCGCGCAAAGCCTTCGTCGTCCTCGACGACGATGAGCGAACGGTCAGGCGTCAAAGCTGCCTCCGATCGCGAGCGTGGCAAGCGGCAGCGTCAGGCGGACCGTGGCGCCGCGCTTCCTGTGGTTCTCGGCGGTGACGCTGCCCCCCAGCTTACGCACCACGTTGACCACCAGGAACAGGCCGAGCCCGCCGCCGGCGCGGCCCTTGCTCGATTGATAGGGCTTTCCGAGTTGCGCCAGCATTTCCGGCGCGAAGCCTGGGCCGCGATCGCTGATCGAGAGCACTAGATTGTCGCCCTCGCGTTCGGCCAGCAGCTCGACCCACTCGCGCGAGACCTCATAGGCGTTGTCGAGCACGTTGAAGATCACCTGCTTCAGCGCGATGTCGGAGACGATGGCAACGTCCTCGCCGAAGGTGTTGACAAAATAGAGCGTCCGCGCCGAACGGGCGTCGCGCCATTCCTCGACCAGCGCGGTGACGAAGGCCGTCACCGTCGTTGGCGACGATCCCTCTCCGCGGGCCTCGCCGGCTGAGACCAAGATGCCCGTCACGATGGATTTGCAGCGTTGCAGCGAGGTTTCCATCTCCGTGAGGTCCTCCGCGAGCTCCTGATCGGCGGCGAGGTCGGGCATGCGTCGCCAATCGCTGAGGATGACGGAGAGCGAGGCGAGCGGCGTGCCAAGCTCATGAGCCGCGCCGGAGGCGAGTAGGCCCATGCGGACGATGTGATCCTGCTCGGCGGCGTGCTGGCGCAGCGCCGCCAGATGCGCGTCGCGCTCCCGCAAATTCCTGTTGATGCGGGTGACGAACACCACCAGCAGTACGGCGTTGAGGACGAAGCCCAGCAGCATGCCGGCGACAGTGAGCGTGTAGGTCTCGCTCAGCGGATTTGGCGGCAGATCGAGCGGCCGGTAGGCCATGGTCAGCCACACGAAGCTCGCGCAGCTCAGCGCCACCAGCGACCAGGTCGAGCGGGCATCGAGCAGCACCGCGCCGAGCGTGACCTGGAGCAGGAACAACGAGGTGAAGGGATTGGTCGCGCCGCCGCTGAGGTAAAGCTGCGCGGTCAGCGCGGCGACGTCGAGCATCAAGGCGACCAGCAGCTCGTTGTTGGTGATCGCGGCGCGATGGCGCACCCAGACCAGGCTCGAGACGTTGAGCAATACCAGCGCGCCGATCACCGCGCCCATACGTGTCAGGGGCAGGGGGATGCCGAGCCAGAAATGCACGCCGCCGATGGTCACGATCTGGCCGACCACCGCGGTCCAGCGCAGCTGGATCAGCAACGCCATGTTCTTGCGGTTGGTCTCGTCGTCGGTGGGGGCCGCGCCGATCAGCTCGCCGCGCGCGTCCGCCTGCGATTGCAGCGTGACGGCCAGCTCGCCAAGATTAGTCCTGTCGTCAGGTCGGTTCGACGATCGTTCCAGCATCTGATCCCGTCCTGCGGGCGGAGGCGTCTAGGTCGCCGGCCGGTTCGTGGACGAAGCGTTGGCGGCGGAACAGCCCGCCGCGAAATGTGACGAAAAGTCTGCCGGCCAGCATGAAAGCCAGGGCAAACCACGTCAGCGCGTAGATCAGGTGGTTATTGGGAAAGCGGATCACGGTCAATCCGCCGATGGGACCGCCAGCGGATTGTGATCCGGCGTCGGCATCGATGAAGAAGGGCGCCACATTCCGGAGATCGCGGGCGGCCGCAATCGCGGCGACATCCCGCGAGTACCAGCGGTTGTGTTGGGGTACGTTGTCCCTGAGGAAGCCGCCTTTTGGCTCGGTGATGCGCAGGAGGCCGGTGATTTCGACCTGCCCGGCCGGATTGCCATCCTGTCGCGTCGATGCGTCGCGCCGCTCCGACGGCACGAAGCCGCGATTGATCAAGACAGTCGTGCCGTCGGCGCGCTGGAGCGGCGTCAGCACCCAATAGCCGGGGCCTTCCTCGGTGACGGCCTGGACCAGCGTCTCGCGGTCGTGCAGGAAACGGCCGGAGACGCCGACATGGCGGTATTCGTCGCTCGCGGCGGAGATCGTGGGCCACGAGGCGGCCGCAGGGATGGGCTGCACCGGGGCATGGACGCGCTGCTCGACCCGGTCGATCAGCGCCAGCTTCCAGGCGCGGCGCTCGACCTGCCAGACGCCGAGGGCCATCAGAACGACGAAAGCGGCGAGGGGGAGAACCGTGAGCCAAAGGCGCGGACGCGCAGCCACAGGCAGGCTGCGCGTTTCGTCGTCCTCTGGCCTCACCGGATCGTTCACTTCATTCCCGTCATCTCGTGGATCGGCATCATGTTGCTGTTGAGGTGGTTCATCACCCATAGCGAACCTGACAGCGCGATCACCACCATCACGATGGTGAAGATCAGCGCCATCATGCTCCAGCCGTTCTCGGACTTGGTGTTCATGTGCAGGAAGTAGATCATGTGCACGACGATCTGCACCACCGCGAAGGCCATGATGACGAGCGCGGTGATCTGCTTGCTCGGCAGCGTGCCGCTCATCACCAGCCAGAACGGGATCGCGGTGAGCACCACCGAGAGCACGAAGCCGAGCATGTAGCCCGAGAACGTGCTGTGGGCGTGGCCGTCGTCGTGGTGATGGTCGTGCGCGCCGGCTGCGTGGGTATCGGTGCTCATCGCAGAACTCCCAGGAGATAGACGAAGGTGAAGACGCCGATCCAGACCACGTCGAGGAAGTGCCAGAACATCGACAGGCACATCAGGCGGCGGCGGTTGGCCTCGATCAGGCCGAACTTCCAGACCTGCACCATCAACGTCACGAGCCAGATCAGGCCGCAAGAGACGTGCAGGCCGTGGGTGCCGACCAGGGTGAAGAAGGCGGACAGGAAGGCGCTGCGCTGCGGCGTGGCGCCTTCATGGATCATGTGGGCGAACTCGGTCAGCTCGATGCCGATGAAGGCGGCTCCGAACAGGCCGGTGATCAGGAGCCACATCTGCGTCTGCGCGACCTTGTTCTGCTGCATCGTCAGCATGGCAAAGCCATAGGTGATCGACGACAGCAGCAGCATCGAGGTGTTGACCGCGACCAGATCGAGGTCGAACAGGTCCTTCGGTGCGGGCCCGGCGGCGTAGTTGGCGCCGAGTACGCCGAAAGCGGCGAACAGCATCGCGAAGATGAGGCAGTCACTCATCAGATAGATCCAGAAGCCGAGCGAGGTGCTGTAGCCTTCCGGATGCGGATGTTCGTCGGCGAGGTAGAACACCGGCTCGCCGGTTTGGGTGGGATTGACAGCGACAGTCATTTACTTGGCTCCGGCGAGCAGTTTGGTGCGCGCGTCCTCGGTCCGGATGACGTCGTCAGCCGGAATATCGAAGTCGCGGTGATAGTTGAAGGTGTGACCGATTCCGACGGCGAGCATCGCGATGAAGCTCAAGGCGGCCAGCCACCACATGTACCAGATCAGGCCAAAACCCATCGCGGTGGCGAAGCCGGCGAGGATGATGCCGGTGCCGGTGCTGCTCGGCATGTGGATCGGCTTGAACCCGGTGAGCGGACGCTGATAGCCGCGCTTCTTCATGTCCCACCAGGCGTCGTTGTCGTGAACGACGGGGGTGAATGCGAAGTTGTAGTCCGGCGGGGGCGAGGAGGTCGCCCATTCCAGCGTGCGCGCGTCCCAGGGATCGCCGGTGACGTCCTTGAGCTGCTCGCGCTTGAGGAAGGACACCGCGAATTGCATCAGCATCGAGAGAATGCCGAGGAAGACGAGGCCGGCGCCGATCGCGGCGATGACGAACCAGATCTGCAGGGACGGATCGTCGAACACCCGCAGACGGCGGGTCACGCCCATCAGGCCGAGCACGTAGAGCGGCATGAAGGCCATGTAGAAGCCCGTGACCCAGAACCAGAACGAGCACTTGCCCCAGAACGGATCGAGCCTGAAGCCGAACGCCTTCGGGAACCAGTAGTTGATGCCGGCAAACGCGCCGAACACCACGCCGCCGATGATCACGTTGTGGAAGTGCGCAATCAGGAACAGGCTGTTGTGCAGCACGAAGTCGGCCGGCGGCACCGCGAGCAGCACGCCGGTCATGCCGCCGATCACGAAGGTCAGCATGAAGGCGATCGTCCACAGCATCGGCAGCTCGTAGCGGATGCGGCCCCGATACATCGTGAACAACCAGTTGAACATCTTCGCGCCCGTCGGGATCGAGATGATCATCGTGGTGATGCCGAAGAACGAGTTGACGCTGGCGCCCGAGCCCATCGTGAAGAAGTGGTGCAGCCACACCAGGTACGACAGGATGGTGATGACGACGGTGGCGTAGACCATCGAGGTGTAGCCGAACAGGCGCTTGCCGGAGAAGGTCGAGGTGACTTCCGAGAAGATGCCGAAGGCGGGAAGAACCAGGATGTAGACTTCAGGGTGGCCCCAGATCCAGATCAGGTTCACGTACATCATCGGGCTGCCGCCGAAATCGTTCGTGAAGAAGTTGGTGCCGACGTAGCGATCGAGCGAGAGGAGCGCAAGAACCACGGTCAGGACCGGGAAGGAGGCCACGATCAGGATGTTGGTGCAGAGCGAGGTCCAGGTGAACACCGGCATCCGCATCATGGTCATGCCGGGGCAGCGCAGCTTGACGATGGTGCAGATCAGGTTGATGCCGGACAGCGTCGTTCCGACGCCCGCGACCTGCAAACCCCATATGTAATAGTCGACGCCGACATCAGGGCTGTAGCCGATGTTCGACAGCGGCGGATAAGCCAGCCAGCCGGTGCGGGCGAATTCGCCGATGAACAGCGAGAGCATCACCAGCACCGCGCCGCCGACCGTCATCCAGAAGCTGAAATTGTTCAGGAACGGGAATGACACGTCGCGCGCGCCGATTTGCAGCGGCACGACGAAGTTCATCAGGCCGGTGACCAGCGGCATCGCCACGAAAAAGATCATGATCACGCCATGGGCGGTGAAGACCTGGTCGTAGTGATGGGCCGGGAGGAACCCTTCCGATCCGCCGAACGCCATCGCCTGCTGCGCTCGCATCATGAGCGCGTCCGCAAAGCCGCGCAGCAACATCACGATGCCGAGGACCATGTACATGACGCCGATGCGCTTGTGGTCCACGCTGGTGAACCATTCGCGCCAGAGATAGCCCCAGAGGCGGAAATAGGTGAGGCCGGCGAGCAGCGTGACGCCGCCGAGCGCGACCACCGCGAACGTGCCGACGAGGATCGGCTCGTGCAGCGGCAGCGAGTCGATGCCGAGCCGGCCGAAGATGAGCTTGAGAAGATCAGGAGACATTGCTGGATCTCTTTAAGAATCGGACTTGGGACGCTGCCCCAGGAAGAAGGACGAGGACCTCAGCGGCGTGAAGGTCGGCCGCTTCAGGCCGGCACCCAGGAGCGGCGCGGTGTCGAGCGGCGCCTTGATCGCGGCCGTGGTCTGGCCTTGCGGCGCATCGGGCGTGCAGGTGCCGACGACGAAGCTCGGCTCGGGACCGAGGGCCGTGCCGCGGCGGGCGTATTTGTCGTAGGAGAGCGGCAGGGTGTTGTTCAGGCCTTCATGGCCGTTGCCGCCCTTGGCGTCGATTGCCATCATCTCGCTCTGGCACATCTTGCCGGTCTCGACGCACATGTTGAGGATCAGGCGATAGAGATCGGAGTCAACAGTGCCCCAGCGGCGCACCGGCTCGTTCTCGCTGGGCTTCTCGAGCTGGAGATATTCGGCGCGGCCGAGCGAACCACCGGCCGATTTGGCCTGCGCGACCCAACCGTCGAAACCCTTGTCGTCGAGGCCCTGGAAGTTGAAGTGCATGCCGGAGAAGCCGGCGCCGCTGTAGTTGGCGGAAAAGCCCTTGTAGGTGCCGGCGTGGTTGACGACGGCGTGGAGCTTGGTCTCCATGCCCGGCATCGCATAGATCTGGCCGGCGAGCGCGGGGATGTAGAACGAGTTCATCACCGAAGAGGCGGTGATGCGGAAGTTGATCGGCCGATCGACGGGAGCGGCCAGGTCGTTGACGGTGGCGATGCCGTAGTCGGGATAGATGAAGAGCCACTTCCAGTCGAGCGCGACGACATCGACCTCGAGCGGCGCCTTCGACTGGTCTATGGCGCGGTCGGCATGGATGCGGCCGAGCGTGCGATAGGGGTCGAGCAGGTGGGTGCCCATCCAGGTCAGCGCGCCGAGGCAGACGATGATCAAAAGCGGCGCCGACCAGATCACCAGCTCGAGCTTGGTCGAGTGATCCCAATCCGGCTCGTAGCGGGCCGTGGTGTTGGACTGGCGGTAGCGCCAGGCGAACAGCACCGTCAGCGCCATCACGGGGAGGACGATCAGGAGCATCAGGACAGTGGAGATGATGACGAGGTCGCGCTGTTGCGCCGCGATATCGCCGGCTGGCGCCAGCACAACGTAGTTGCAGCCACTGAGCGCGACTGCCAGGGGTAGCAGCGCCAGGATCTTGAGACGGGACACGGGCCGAGCCTTATGAGAATGAGTTTCCTTTGCGGGGCCAACGGGTAGCTGCGGCGCAGCAATCCGGACATTGGACAATTTGTCCAATGTTGCACTGCGGGATGTTGGGTCAGACAGGGCCCGATTGCCTGGTGGACTGCCGGGCGGTCGGCTTTGGTTTTCAGGACGTTAAGGGCTTAACGCATGGCGACGGCACAGACCCCCGCAATGGCGGATATCCACTCGGGCGAGCATGGCCACGAC
Organism: Bradyrhizobium campsiandrae; assembly: GCF_014529705.1. Classification (GTDB taxonomy): domain Bacteria; phylum Pseudomonadota; class Alphaproteobacteria; order Rhizobiales; family Xanthobacteraceae; genus Bradyrhizobium; species Bradyrhizobium campsiandrae. The sequence continues at coordinate 66,715 of NZ_JAANIH010000039.1, read as the reverse complement.
CAGGCCAGCCCCGGCGAGATCGCCATCGGCGTCATCATCGGCCGTACCTCGGAATTCTTCGACTTTTTCGTCTACGCGATCGCCTCGGTGATCGTGTTTCCGCGCCTGGTGTTCCCGTTCACCAGCGAACTGACCGGCACCCTCTACTCCTTCATGATCTTCGCGCTGGCCTTCATCGCCCGGCCGGTCGGAACCGTCATTTTCATGACCGTGGACCGGGAGTACGGCAAGACCGCCAAGCTGGTCTCGGCGCTGTTCCTGCTCGGCACCGCCACCGTGGCGCTGGCGTTCCTGCCCGGCTATTCCGAGATCGGCGTGGCCGCGATCTGGCTGCTGGCGCTGGCGCGTCTCGCGCAGGGTCTGGCCTGGGGCGGTGCCTGGGACGGCATGGCCTCGCTGCTGGCGCTGAACGCGCCGGCCTCGCAGCGCGGCTGGTATGCGATGGTGCCGCAGCTCGGGGCACCGCTCGGACTGATCGTGGCGAGCGCGCTGTTCGCCTATTTCGCCGGAAATCTCTCGGCCGGCGATTTCTTCGACTGGGGCTGGCGCTATCCGTTCTTCGTCGCCTTCGCCATCAACGTCGTGGCGCTGTTCGCGCGCCTGCGCATGGTGACGACGGAAGAATATGCCTCGCTGTTCGAGACCCGCGAGCTGCAGCCCTCGCGTATCTCCGACACGGTTGCCCGCGAAGGCCACAACATCATGCTCGGGGCGTTCGCGCCGCTGGCGAGCTTCGCGCTGTTTCACATGGTGACGGTGTTCCCGCTGTCCTGGGTGTTCCTGTTCACCCGCGAAAGCCCGGTGCGCTTCCTGATCATCGAGATCGTCGCCGCCGTGTTCGGCGTCGCCGCGATCGTGGCTTCGGGCATCATCGCCGACCGCGTCGGCCGCAAATCGCTCTTGATGGGATCGGCGATCGCGATCGCGATCTACAGCGGTTTTGCTCCCCAGCTGCTTGACGCCGGCGCGTTCGGCGAGACCATCTACATGGTGATCGGCTTCATCCTGCTCGGGCTCTCTTTCGGCCAGTCCTCGGGCGCGATCGCCTCGAACTTCAGGCAGATGTACCGCTACACGGCGTCCGCCCTGACCTCTGACATGGCCTGGCTGTTCGGCGCCGGCTTCGCGCCACTGGTGGCGCTGCTGCTCGCCACCAATCTCGGCGTCATCGCTTCGGGCGCGTATCTGCTCTCGGGCGCGTTCTGGACCCTGCTCGCGCTCTGGCTCAGTGGCCAGCGTGAGGCGGGCGACATGGACGCTGGCGAATCGTCGAACTGACGGGAATAAAATCGGGCTCGGGCGATCCTGTTTGCTGCCGCAAACAGGAGATCACATGAACGTCCGGTCGAATTCCGTCTTTTCGCCAGGCACAACAAGCCTGGCCGTCGCGACCATTGCGATTGCACTTTTCTGTGCAGCAGGCCCCGCCAGCGCGACCGGCAATGCCGCGCGCGGCCAGACGCTCTACAAGGGCTGCGCGGACTGTCACGCGATCAACGAGAACGGCGTCGGCCCGATGCACAAGGGCGTGGTCGGGCGCAAGGCGGGCAGCGTTGCCGGATACGACTACTCGCCCGATCTCAAGAACTCGGGGATCGTCTGGACCGAAGAAAATCTCGACAAATGGCTGACCGGGCCGCAGGCCATGGTGCCTGAGACCAAGATGTTCTTCGATGTGCCGGACGCGCAGGACCGCGCCGATATCATCGCGTATCTGAAGGAAAAGGCGCGGTAATTAGCCGGTCTCGTAGGGTGGGCAAAGGCGCGTCAGCGCCGTGCCCACGATCTGTCGACAACATGAACGGATGGTGGGCACGCTTCGCTTTGCCCACCCTACGGCACCGCCCGTTTCGTCAATCCGTCACGATCTTCACGCGGTCTCGCACCTTCACCTGCGCGGTGCGATCGAGGCCGTTCAGCACCCGAAAACGCTCGGTGGGATGATCGACGCCGGCCATGCGGTGGGACAGCGATTCCACGGTGTCGCCGGGCTGCACGGTGATGACCTTGATGCGCAGCGGACGGGCGGCCTGGATCTCTTCGAGTGTCAGTCGGCGGAACGAGTTCACGGTTTCGCGCGCATTGCGCTCGCTCTCGGTCGACTTCTGTCGTGTCGCGAAGATGAAGCGATAGACGTCGCTGCCGAAGCGCAGCGCATAGACCTTGAACTGCCACTGGTCGCCCTTGGCCGTGGCGGACGCGGCCGGAAAGCCGTTGATGGTGAGGTCCTCGGTCGAGGCCTTCTCGACGCCCTCCATCCAGCCGGAATTGAGGTAATCGCCGAGCGACTGCTCGGCCGGCACGCGCACGACGTCGAAGCGCATCGCCTGCGAGCCGCCGTCGCGCACGCCGATCACCGCCTGCGCGGTGTTGTCGAGCGTGAAATTATCAGGCGCCTGGAAGGTGAAGCCGAGCTTCGGATGCAGGAAACGCCGGCCACGGACGAAGCCTTCGCTGGGATCCTCGCCATAGACGAGATTGTCGATCGCGGCGAGATAGGTCTCGCGGTCGCGCTCGCCACCTTCGGGGACAACATATTGCCGCGCGATGGTCTGGGCATTCTGCACGCGTTCGGGCGTGGCCGGATGCGACGAGGTGAAATCCTGGGCGCGCGGATCGAGCGAGCTCTTGCCGGCCTTCAGCTCGGCATTTCGCTCCATCGCCGAGAGAAAGCGGGCCGCCCCATAGGGGTCGAAATGCGCTTTCGCGGAGATGCCGACGCCGATGCCGTCAGCCTCGAATTCCTGGTTGCGCGAAAAGCTCGCCATCGTGAGCTTGGTCTTGGCGAGCGCGAGCGCCGTCAGATCGGGATCGTTGCTCATGTCGGTGACGACGCGGGTGACGATCGCCGCCTGGCGGGCCTGGTCCTCGCGCATCGCGGCGTGCTTCGACAGCACATGCGCCATCTCGTGGCTGAGCACCGAGGATAATTCCGAGGTGTCGCTCGCGAGCGCAAGAAGCCCGCGCGTGACATAGAGCTGGCCGTTCGGCAGCGCGAAGGCGTTCACCGCGCCGGAATTGAGGATGGTCACCTTGTAGCCCTGGTCGGGACGGTCCGACGCCGCGACGAGCCGGTCGACGGTCTTGCTGACAAGCGATTCGAGCTTGGGGTCGTCATAGGTGCCGCCGTAGCTCGCCAGGATTCGCTCGTGTTCTCTCTCCGTCGCGGGGGTCTGGGCGACAGCCGGCTTCGGCTTCGGCATGGCGACGGTTGGCGGGGCTGCTGCGGTCTGGAACCGGCCCATATCACCGCAACCGGCCAGCGCTGTAGCCAGCACGAGGCAAAGCGCGGCCGGCGCAGCCCGCAGGCGGCGGCCATCACCTCGTCCGTGCCGTTCTAGCACCCCATTCACGTCGTTTAACCCGTGCCCGGCCCTGGTTTAAGGCCTTACCCCTGTCGGCTCGTTTGCGCCCAGCAACTCGACCTGCCCCACGAGCCGCAGATCGATACGCGGCCCCGTCGTCCCCTCAACCCAGCCCCGAACGCGAACTCGCTTATTCTCCAGGGACTTAAGGGTCGTTCCGGCACTTTCGAACGCCGGCAGATTGCGCCTTGAAATAGTCGCCGCAAAGCCGTGTGTCCAGTTCCGGCCGAAGTTGAGGTAGGTCATTGCCCCAGCTTGCCGGACCGACAGGACTTTGCCCTCGACCACCATAAAGCGCCCGATCCCGGCCAAAATATCGTCCGGACTTTCCGCGTTTTTTATGGCCGACGGGTCAGCCCAGTTGCCCTTTTTTTGGCGCCGCGCCTCGGCCTCGGACGTCATCAGGGCGGTCGCGCACTCCTTGTCGGCGATTTCGGCGGACACGAGGGCGTCGCCTTGGGCGAGCAGCATGGCCTGCGCTGAGATGTCGCTTTCGCCGATGAACACCAGCGCGCTTTGCCGACCATAGCGGTCGGGGGTGTCGTCGGCGCTGCGCAGCGTCACGTCGCGGCCGACGAGCAGCGAGATCAGCGCCTGCTTTGTCGTCGCGGTCGGTTCGATCCCGGTGAGGCGGATTTCACGGCCGTCGTCGAGACGCAAACTGCGCGCATCGACGATTTCAGCGACACGACCTTCGCCTTGGGACGCGAACTGGCACGGTGTCGCGACCGCCGAGCGACTTGCGGCGAGAAGAAATACGACGATGAGGTGAAGCGGTCGTGTCACGATACCCGAAGAGGTTGCGTTTCGCGTTGATGTTAACTCAAGCGCGGTGATGCGCGAAGAGGCTTGCTCACACTCCGTGATCGCTCGCAAACGACGTGGAGATATTTATCCATACGTCTTTCCGTTTTGCGGAAAACATGCGCGACGATCGTGCTCTCGTGACGCACCTGCGCTTGCTGCGCTCTTGCGCATGCGGCATGATTGCGGGAATAACGACAACCAAGCCGCCATTCAGAGCAAGGCGATCAAGGGAGCTCTTTTCCATGAAGCATATTTTGTCGGGCATTTTTGCCGCCGCGTTTGCCCTCAGCGCGAGCGCCGCGCAGGCCCAGGACAAGCCACCGCTGAAGATCGGCGGCATCCTCGACATGTCGAGCCTCTATGCCGACATCACCGGACCCGGCAGCGAGACCGCGGCCAAGATGGCGGTGGAAGATTTCGGCGGCGAGGTGCTGGGACGCAAGATCCAGGTGCTGGCGGCGGACCATCTCAACAAGGCCGACCTCTCCGCCAACATCGCGCGCGACATGCTCGACAATCAGGGTGTCGAGATGATCTACGACGTCGCGGCCTCCGCCACTGCGCTTGCCGCCGGCGAGATCGCAAAGGCGCGGGGCAAGATCATCATCTTCAACGGCCCGGGCTCGATCCGTCTCACCAACGAGGCCTGCGGTCCCTATACCGTGCACTACGTCTTCGACACCTACGGCCAGGCCAATGTGACCGGCCTTGCGGCGGTGAAGTCGGGCCTCGACACCTGGTTCTTCCTGACCGCAGATTACGCCTTCGGCCAGGACCTGGAGAAGGACACCAGCGCGGTCGTGACCAAGACCGGCGGCAAGGTGCTCGGCAGCGTACGTCATCCGCTCAACACGTCCGACTTCTCGTCGTTCCTGCTTCAGGCGCAGTCGTCCAAGGCCAAGGTGATCGGGCTGGCCAATGCCGGCGGCGACACCGTCAATGCAATCAAGCAGGCCGCCGAGTTCGGCATCGCCAAGGGCGGCCAGAAGCTCTCGCCGCTGCTCGCTTTCGTCTCCGACATCGACTCCATCGGTCTGGAGACCGCGCAAGGCCTGCTGCTGGCCGAAGCGTTCTACTGGGATCTGAACGATGAGACCCGTGCGTGGTCGAAACGATTCATGGAGCGCATGAAGCGGATGCCGACCTCGGCGCAGGCCGGCGTTTATTCGTCCGTCACGCACTATCTGAAGGCGGTGAAGGCGGCGGGCACGACGGACTCGGCCGCGGTCATGAAAGTGATGAAGGAGACGCCGATCAACGACTTCTTCGCTCACAACGGCAAGATCCGCGAGGACGGCCGCATGGTGCATGACATGTACCTGTTCGAGGTGAAGAAGCCATCGGAATCCAAGGGCCGCTGGGACGATTACAAGCTGCTCGCCACCGTATCCGGCAACGAGGCGTTTCAGTCGCTGGAGCAGTCGCGCTGCCCACTGGTGAAGAAATAAGCCTCGTCATTGCGAGCGAAGCGACGCAATCCAGAGATGTTTCCGCGGAGACAGTCTGGATTGCTTCGTCGCAAGAGCTCCTCGCAGTGCCGATATGGTGAGAACTCGGTCAAACAAACAACAAGGGAGACGTCCCCATGAACGACATGGTTCTGCAAAAGCTCGAAGGCGGGCTGCTCACCATCACCATGAACCGCCCCGAGCGAAAGAACGCGCTCAATCCCGAGATGGTCGCGGGGTTGGTCGAGGCGGCGCGGCGGGCGGCCGATGACCCCGAGGTGCGGGCGGTGCTGTTCAAGGGCGCGGGCGGCTCGTTCTGCGTTGGCGGCGACGTCAAGTCGATGGCGGCGGGCCGCGCACCACTGCCATTCGAGCAGAAGCTCGCAAACCTTCGCCGCGGCATGGAGGTCTCGCGCATTCTGCATCAGATGCCAAAGCCGGTGGTGGCGCAACTCGATGGCGCCGCGGCCGGCGCCGGCCTCTCGATGGCGCTGTCGTGCGATCTCCGCATCGCCTCCGAGACCTGCAAGATCACCACCGCCTTTGCCAAGGTCGGGTTCTCGGGCGATTATGGCGGCACCTATTTTCTCACCCAGCTGCTCGGCAGCGCGCGGGCGCGCGAGCTCTATCTGATGTCGCCGGTGCTGACCGCCCGGGAAGCCCATGCGATCGGCCTGGTGACGAAGGTCGTCCCCGACGCCGAGATCGATGCCGCCGCGCACGAACTCGCGCTCTCGCTGGCGCAGGGACCGTCGATCGCGCTCGGCTACATCAAGCGCAACATCAACAATGCCGAGCATCTGCCGCTCGAGGACTGCTTCGATGGCGAGGCGATCCACCACACCCGCTGCGGCGACACCGATGATCACAAGGAAGCTGCAAAGGCCTTCGTCGAGAAACGCAAGCCGGCCTTCAGGGGCGCATGACGATGGCGCCCTATATGCGGCTGCGGCAGATCTGTCTGGTCGCGCCGCAGCTCGCGCCCGTCGTCGCCGATATCGCCGAGATCATGGGCCTCTCCGTCTGCTACCGCGACGGCAATGTTGCAAAATACGGCCTGGAGAATGCATTGCTCCCGGTCGATACGATTTTGCTGGAGGTGGTGGCGCCGTTCAAGGATGGAACCACGGCCGGCCGCTTCATCGAGAAGACCGGCGGCCGCGGCGGCTATATGGCGATCTTCTGCTGCAACGATCCGGATGAGCGCGGCCGCAATGCCAATGCGATGGGCGTGCGCACGGCGAATGTCATCGACCACGCGCCCTATCACGGCGTCCAGCTCCATCCCCGCGACTGCCGCGCCGCCTTCATCGAATTCAACCATACCGAAGGCAGCGACGATATTCTGGGTGCGTATCCGCCGGCCGGCCCCGACTGGCAGAAGTACATCCGCAAGGATGTGACGCAGGCGCTCACGACCGTGGAGATGCAGAGCCCGGATCCCCAGGAGCTGGCGGCGCATTGGGGCAGGATCATCGGGATTCCGCCGAATGCTGGGGCCGAGCTGAAGCTGCCCAATGCGACCTTCCGCTTCGTGGAGGGGGCGAGCGAGATCATGAGCGCGCTGGAGTTTCGGGTCACTGATCCCGCGAGCTTGCTGCATGTCGCAAAGGCCAGGGGGCTGGCGGTGGCAGGTCACGAGTTCTTGCTCGGTGGGGTGACGTTCCGCGTTGGGTGATCCGTTCTTGGTCATCCATCGCCCTTCGAAGCCCCGCACGGTGCCGTACACCTCGGGATGACGTAGCTGATCCAATGCAGCTCGGCCCTGGCACGCTACAATCTCCCCAGAATCTCGCTGGCCGCCTTGATGTCTGCCGTTTTGGAGCCCTCGGCAAAGCCCGCGAGCGCACCTTGCAGCAATCGCCTGGCGTCGCCGCGGTCGGCGACAAGCGCCGCGAGGTCGATCGCGGCGCGCAACTCCCAGGCTTTCGCGCCGGTGCAGCGGCTCAGCTCCAGCGCTTCCCTGAGATTGCGTTCCGCCGGCTCCCTATTCGGCTGCGGCAGCGACAGCAGGACCCTGCCCTTCATCCGCAGCAGCTCGGGCATGTACAGATGGTCACCACTCCGCGCGACGAGCTGCATCGCCTCATCGATCAATTGCGCAGCCTGCTCGATCTGCCCGAGCGCAAGAAGTCCCTGCACCAGTGCGATGTTGAACGTCGTGGTCAGCAGCTCGTAACCGGATTCGTGCAGCTCCTGCAGCGCATGCCGGATCGTCGCGACGCCGCCTTCTGCATCGCCGCGCCGGATCGCGAGCTCGCCTTTGACGCCCCTGCCGACGGCGAGATAGGGCCCCATCGAACGCGACTCGGCGTGCGCGATGAAACGGTCGATGTTCTCGTTCGCGGCATCGAGATCGCCGCTCCAGAGATCGATCGAGACCGCCCAGATCAACGCAATACACAGCGTGATTGGATGATCCATCTGCGCGGCCTCGGCGACCGTCTGCTGCGCCAGCTGCCGCGCCTGCGCAGGGTGGCCCTGCAACCACAATTCACGCGCCAGCGAGATGCCGGCGCGGTTACGGTGGTCGAAGCCGTAGACCGTGCTGATCCGTTCCGTACCGGGACCGCGCCAGGCGGCCTCCAGCATCCTCGCGGCGTCGCGATGCTCGCCGCCGAGATGCAGCGAGACGCCCAGCAGCGACTGGGCGAGGCCGAGCGAGACGGCGTCGCCCAACCCTTCGGCGACGACGAGGCTTCGTCGTGCGTGGTCGAGCGCAGTCTCGAATTGACCGATCCGCTCGTGGAAGATGTGCATCCGGCCCAGCAATTGGAGCTGGTTCGGCGCATCGCCGAGCGTCTCTGCAATGGCAAGGGCCCGTGTCAATGCGCTACGCGCCGCGTCGCTGCCGCCGCGCGTGAACATCAAGGTCAGGCCGAGCGCTGCCTGAAGGTGCATCTCATCGGCGCTGCCGCGTGAAGGCGGGTCGATCGCCAGCAGAGCCCGCTCGGACCAGCGGCGGCATTCCGTCAGCAGCGACATCGCCAGGAAGATGGGGGCTGCCGCAGCGGCGAGCGAGATGCCGATGCCGACGTCGCCGCCACTGCCAAAACACCAGTCGAGCGCGGCGCGCACGTTGTGAAGCGCCGAAAAATGGATGGCGCGCTCGTCGGCGCTTGGCACCGTCGCCCATTTGGTGCCGGCATGTTGCAGCCATTGCCGATAGTAGCCGGCGTGGCGAGCGGCGAGGGCCGGTCCGTCGTCCGCGAGTCCCAGGAGATAGGCGCGCGTGGTGTCGAGCAGACGGTAGCGCATCATCGCGCCAACGGGGCGCGGCGCGACCATCGATTTGGCGACGAGGCTGTCGATGGCGTCGAACAGAAGCGAGTGGTCGACTTGTTCGTCGGGCACGATGTCGAGCGCGGCGTCGATGGTGAAATGGCCGGCGAAGACCGCAAGCCGGCGCAGCACCAGGCGTTCGTGATCGGACAGCAGCCCGTAGCTCCAGTCCAGCGTCGCCTGCAGCGTCTTCTGCCGCGGTGAGGCGGTGCGCTGCCCTTGCCAGAGCAGATTGAGACGCTCGTCGAGCAGCGATGCGGTCTGCTCCAGACCATAAGCTTCGACCCGGCCGGCGGCGAGTTCGATCGCGAGCGCCATGCCGTCGAGCTTGCGGCAGATGCCGGCGGCGATGGCGGCATTGGTATCGTCGAGGGCAATCCGGGCGCCGCTCGCCTCGGCACGTTCGAGGAAGAGTTCGACGGCGGGATAGGTGCGGGCGACCGCAGCCGTCAGCACGGGATCATCGGGTGGAACTTGCAGCGGCGGCAGCCGGTAGACCTGCTCGCCCTCGACGCGAAGCGCCTCGCGGCTCGTCGCCAGGATGTGCACCTGCGGCGCCGCCTGAAAGATCTCCGCGGCGAGCGGCGCGGCCGCCGCAATCACATGCTCGCAATTGTCCAGGATCAGCAGCATGCGCTTGTCGTGCAGATGCGCAAGCAGGGCCGGCATCGGATCGTCGGTCTGATCAGGCAGCCCCAGCATCAGCAGCAGCGAGGTGATCACGAGATCGGGGTCGCTGAGCGCGGCGAGGTCGACGAAATGTGCGGCTTCCGCAAATGCCGGAAGCAGGTCATGCGCGATCGCGACCGCGACGGCGGTCTTGCCGACGCCGCCAGGGCCCACGATCGTGACGAAGCGGGATGTGACGAGCTTGTCCGAGACCGCGGCGACCGCGTCGGTCCGTCCAACCATTCGCTGCAATCGGTTGGGCAGCTTCACGGGCGGCAATTCCGGGCGCGGCGCAGGGAGGGGCCCTGATTGAACGCCGGCTTGCGAGATCGGGGCCACGAAGCAATAGCCACGGCCGGACAACGTCGTGATGTAGCGGGCGCCGTCCTTGCCGTCGCCGAGCGCCTTGCGTAGCGCTGCAATGTGGAAGCGGAGATTGGATTCTTCGACGGTCATGCCGGGCCAGACCAGGCCCATCAGGTCCCATTTGCTGACGACCTCGTTCGGCCGCGACATCAGCGCGATCAGCGTATCGAAGCTCTTGGCGCCCAGCGGCAGCATGACGCCGTCGCGCATCACCAGCCGCTCCTGCGGCGTCACGGTGAATGGTCCGAACGAGAGTGTTGCGGCAGCGGGCTTGACCGGCTCGGTCATCACGAAATCTTGCTCATTTGCAGCATCGCATAGCCAGCGCGCGGCGATCCCGCAAGGCCGGCCTTGCAGCGGCATCGCGCCGCGTTTGCAGGCCTCGAAAGCCGGTTCCGCAATGGCCTCACAACTTCTCACAAGTCCAAACGGGCCTCCTGCGGGAGGCGCTGATAGTCAATGGCGTGACGCTAAGGAGACCTTCATGAGCCAAACGGAAAAACTGCTCTACACCGCCCGGACCCATACCTCTGGAGGGCGCCAGGACGGCATGTCCCGCAGCTCCGACGGCCGTCTCGATGTGCGGCTGTCACCGCCTGGCGGCGCCGGCATCGGCACCAATCCCGAGCAATTGTTCGCGGCCGGCTGGTCCGCCTGCTTCGAAGGCGCGATGGAGATCGCGGCCCGCAAGCGAAAGATCGTGCTTCCAAGCAAAAGCGCGATCGATGCGGAAATCGATCTCGTGCTCGACGAGGGATCCTATGCGCTGAGAGCGCGCCTCGGCGTCAGCCTGCCCGGTCTCGATCGCGAGGTCGCTCGCGACCTCGTCCATGACGCGCACCAGACCTGTCCCTATTCCAAGGCCGTACGCGGCAACATCGACGTCAGCGTCGAACTGATCTGACTGTTCCGACAACCATCAAGAAGGTATCCGACCATGACACAGACTATCGACCAGCATCGCCGCTACTTCCTGGGCGTCGCAGCCGGGACGGCCGCCGTCGGTCTCGGCGTGATCGGCCTCGCGCGTGGTGAAACGGAGACGCCGCGATCTTCTGCAGCGAACGCGTCCTTCGGTACGACCAAGCAGGTCCGTGCCGGCGTGCTCGATGTCGGCTATGCGGAAGCTGGTCCCGCGACCGGTCCGGTGGCGATCCTGCTTCACGGCTGGCCCTACGACATTCACAGCTTCGTCGAGGTTGCCCCAATCCTGGCGCAATCAGGCTATCGCGTCATCATTCCCTATCTGCGCGGCTACGGCTCGACCAACTTCCTCTCCAGCGAGACGCCGCGCAACGGCGAGCCGGCGGCGCTGGCCGTCGACATCATCGCGCTGATGGATGCGCTCGACATCAAGAAGGCTGTCATCGCCGGCTTCGACTGGGGCGCGCGCACCGCCGACATCATCGCGGCACTCTGGCCGGAGCGTTGCCGCGCATTGGTGTCGGTCAGCGGCTATCTGATCTCCAGCCAGGCTGCGGGCAATGCGCCGCTGCCGCCGGCAGCCGAGCTGCAATGGTGGTACCAGTTCTATTTCGCGACCGAGCGCGGCCGCGCCGGCTACGAGAAGTACACGCATGATTTCGCCAAGCTGATCTGGAAGCTGGCCTCGCCGCAATGGAAGTTCGACGACGCCACCTTCGATCGCAGTGCGAAGGCCTTCGAGAACAAGGATCACGTCGCGATCTCGATCCACAATTACCGCTGGCGGCTCGGGCTCGCGAAGGGCGAAGCGAAGTACGAGGAGATCGAGAAGAAGCTCGCCGCAGCTCCCGTCATCGAGGTGCCTGCAATCACGATGGAAGGCGACGCCAACGGCGCGCCGCACCCCGATCCCAGCGCCTATGCCAAGAAGTTTTCGGGCCGCTACGACTATCGCCTGATCACCGGCGGCATTGGCCACAATCTGCCGCAGGAAGCACCGCAGGCCTTTGCCAAGGCCGTCATGGACGCCGACGGTGGCGCCTGAGCGTTCGTTCGATGCTTCGGTCCGGCACGAGTCGGACCGAAGCTGCGCCGCGCCTCCAGCCTGAAGATGCGTCATGACGTCAATCGAACCTGAAAAGAAGAAATCGCCCTATGTTACGGTCATCGCGCTGGCCGTGGCGCTGCTCGTCGTTCTCCTGACTTGCGTGCCCTATCTGGTCTCGATCGCGCTTGCGGAAAGCGCTGCTACGGCGGAAGCCTCGCCGATCTTCGGCGTCACGATTCCCGCGGGCTACAAGCAGTGGGAATTCGTTGCGCCGGCTGAAGAGGCGGCGCCCTTGAACGAGTTGCGTGCGGTCGTCGGCAACCGGACCGCCGTCGACGCCTACCAGGACGGCAAGCTGCCATTCCCCGACGGCACCATTCTGGTGAAGCGCGCCTGGAAACGCACGCAGTCTCCCGACTTCGCCTCCGCGACCATTCCGGGCGTCCCCACCACGGTCCAGGTCATGGTCAAGGATGCCAAGAAATACGCCGCGAGCGGCGGCTGGGGCTTTGGCCGCTTCGTCAACGGCAAGCCGGTGGACGAGGCGCAACACCGCACCTGCTTCGCCTGCCATGAAGCCCGGGCCAAGGGCCATGACTACGTCTTCACGCGGCTCGCGCCCTGAACCCGGAGGCCTCATCGTGAAGACATGGTTCATCAGCGGCAGCGCGCGAGGGCTCGGGCGCGCCATTACGGAAGCTGCGCTCGCCGCCGGAGATCAAGTGGTCGCAACGGCCCGTAGTCTCGGTCCGCTCGAACCGTTGCTCGGCCGCTTTGGCGACCAGGTGCGGCTCGCAACACTCGACGTGACCGACGAGGCGGCGGCAGAAGCTGCGATCGGTCTTGCCGTCGGGGCATTCGGCGGCATCGATGTCGTCGTCAACAACGCCGGCTATGGCGACCTCGGATCGGTCGAGGACACCAGCTTGGTATCGTTCCGTCGGCAGATCGACGCCAATCTGATCGGAACCATCATCGTCACCAAAGCCGCGATCCCGGTATTGCGCCGGCAGCGCCGCGGGCACATCGTGCAAATCTCGTCGGTGGGCGGCCGAGTCGGTGCGCCGGCGCGCGCGGCTTATTCGGCCGCGAAATGGGGGATCGAGGGCTTCTCGGAGTCGCTCGCCCGTGAGATGGCCCTGATCGGTGTGCACGTGACCATCATCGAGCCCGGCGGCTTCCGGACAGGCTTTGCCCAAACCGCGCATGATACGGACGAAGGCCGCCCGGAGTACGACGCGGTCGTCGGTGCCACCGTCAGGATGCAGCGCAATTATGACGGCCGGCAGCCGGGCGATCCGAAGAGAGCTGCTTCCGTCGTGCTCGAGCTCGCGGCCATGGATCAGCCACCGCTGCGGATCGCGCTCGGCAGTGATGCCGTCAACGCCATCGCGGCGGCGGACCGGCAGCGGCTCGACGAATTGGAAACGTGGCGCGCGCTCAGCGTCTCGACGGACTACTGACGCTTATTCCGCCGCCACCATCTGCTGCGTCCGCCATTGCCCGAGCAAAGCGCGCAGCGAGGCCGGCTTCACCGGCTTGTTCAGCACCGCGATTTTTTCGTCGCGCGCCGCCGTCTGCACGGCGGGGCTGCGGTCGGCGGTGATCAGGATCGCTGGGATGGTGTCGCCGAAGCGGCGGCGAATCTCGCGGATGGCGGCGATGCCGTTGCCGCGGTCGAGGTGATAGTCGACAAGGAGGCCGGTGACGCGCCGGCCGGCGGTCTCGATGGCCGATATCGCGCCTTCGGGATCGGCCACGGCGATCACTTCGGCGTCCCAGGCCTTGAGCAGGGTCCGCATGCCGTCGAGGATCGCGGCGTCGTTCTCGATGCAGACGATCAGGGCGCCTGATATCGGTGTGCGCGCCAGCGGCGTTGCGCTGGTCACCGCGGCCGTGAGTGTCACGGCCTTTGCCGTCGGCACCGTCACGGAGAACAGCGAGCCGCCGCTCGCATTGGCGTCGATGGCGATGCTGTGGCCCAGCACGCGCGCCAGCCGCTCCACGATCGAGAGCCCCAGGCCGAGGCCGCGCGCGATCCGCGCGCCCTGCTCGAGGCGGTGGAATTCCTTGAAGATCTCGCCGCGTTTGACCGCGGGAATGCCGACGCCGGTGTCGTAGACGCAGATCTTGAGCGAAGCGCCGTGGCGGCGGCAGCCGACCAGCACGCGCCCGCGCGGGGTGTATTTGATCGCGTTCGAGATCAGGTTCTGCAGCAGCCGCCGCAGCAGCAGCCGGTCCGACTCGACCGGCAGCGAGCAGGGCACGAAAGTGAGGTCCAGGCCCTTGGCGCGCGCGACCGGTGCGAACTCGATTTCCAGCGAGCGCATCAGGTCGGCCATCTTGAAGCTCGAGATCGAGGTCGTCATGGCGCCGGCATCGAGCCTGGAGATGTCGAGCAGCGCGCCGAGGATCTCCTCGATGGCCTGCAGCGATTCGTCGATGTTCTCGACGAGGCGCGTCTCCTCGCCATTGTGCTGGCGTTCGACCAAGCTCGTGACATAGAGCCGGGCGGCGTTGAGCGGCTGGAGAATGTCGTGGCTGGCGGCCGCAAGGAAGCGCGTCTTGGAGATGCTGGCGTCCTCCGCGCTGCTCTTGGCCAGCGCCAGCTCGGAGTTCAGCCGGGTCAATTCCTCGGTGCGGTCGCGCACGCGCTTCTCCAGCGTCGCATTGGCGCGCTCCAGCGCTTCGGCCGCCTCGAAGGTCGGCGTGACGTCGGTGAAAGTGATGACGAAGCCGCCCCCGGGCATGCGGTTGGTGAGCACCTCGATCACCATGTGACGCTCGGTCAGGCGTTCGAGATAGGGCTCGCTGTCGGTGGTGTAGGCCACGAGCCGCTGCTCGATCATCGCCTCGCGATTTCCCTCATTGGCCGGATCGCTCACGCCCATGAATTCGAGAATTTCGCGCAAGGGCGTGCCGAACTGGATGAAATGCGGCGGAACGTTGAGGAGTTCGCCGAACTGCCTGTTGGAGCAGATCAGCTGCAGATCGGCGTCGAATACCGCGATGCCCTGGCGCACATGGTTCAGTGCGGTTTGCAGGATCTCGCGGTTGAAATGCAGCGCCGCATGGGAATCGTCGAGCAGTTTCAGCGCGGCTTGCGCGGACACGGTTCGCTTGCGCAGCAGCAGCGACATCACGAGGCGGGAGGACGCGGCCCCGATCGACGAGGCGATCAGGTGCTCGGCGTGCTGCAGCAGCTCGAAATCGGCGGGCGCTCCCGCCTCCAGCCGCATATTGCGTCGTGCCGAGAAGGCTTCGAACGAATGCTGGGCGCGCTCAGGGCCGAGATATTGCGCGACCGTGGCCTGGATGTCCTGCACCGTGATGGTGGTGCGCCAGCGGCGGAAGCTCGGGGCGATCGGGGCGAGCGTATTGGGCACGAACAGGTCGGCCTGCACGAGCTCGATGGACGAAGGCTGCCGCGCCAGCGACAGCAGCACATAGGTGAGGATGTTGAGCGAGAGCGACCAGACCACGCCATGCATCAGTGGCGGCAGATCGGCGCCGAACAGCGCCTGCGGCCGCAACGCCTCGATCCCGAACGGACCATGCTGGAGCAGCAGGATGCCCGACGTCGAGGAATCCATGAAGCTCGGAATGAACAGCGTGTAGAGCCACACCGCGAAGCCGACCAGCATGCCGCCGATGGCGCCACGCGCGGTCGCGCGCCGCCACAGCAGGCCGCCAAAGAACGCCGGCGCCAGCTGCGCGATGGCGGCAAAGGAAAGCAGGCCGATCGCCGCGAGCTGGGTGTTGCCGAGCGCGCGATAGTAGAAATAGGCCATCACCATGATGGCGAAGATGGCGAGCCGGCGCGCGCGCAGCAGGAAGTCGCCGAAATCGGTAGCTCCGGCGCGGCCCTCGGGGCGGCGTTGCAGCACCAGCGGCACCACGAGATCGTTCGAGACCATGATCGAGAGCGCGACGCATTCGACGATGACCATGGCGGTGGCCGCCGACAGGCCGCCGACGAAGACGGCGACGCTGAGAAGCCCGGCGCCGCCCTCCATCGGCAGCGCCAGCACGTACATGTCAGGATCGACCGCGCCGAACGGGAAGGTGATGAGGCCGGCGAGCGCGATCGGGATTACGAACACGTTGATGGCGACGAGGTAGAGCGGGAACAGCCAGCGCGCACGGCTAACCTCGGCGTCCGAGGAATTCTCCACCACGCTGACGTGGAACTGCCGCGGCAGCAGCATGATCGCGCACAACGACAGCAGCGTCATGGTCAGGAAGTTGCCGATCGACGGCGCATAGTCGATGGCGCGCACCGCCTCCGGCGTCTTCATCGCGCGCTCGATCAATTCGTGCGGCGAGAACATCCAGAAGGTGACGAAGATGCCGGCGGTGAGGAAGGCCGCCAGCTTGATGATGGACTCGGTCGCAACCGCCAGCATCAAGCCGTGCTGATGCTCGGTGGCGTCGGTCTGCCGCGTGCCGAACAGCACCGCGAAGGCCGCCATCGCGAGCGTCACCATCAGCGCAATGTCGCCGAGGATCGGGATGTGGGAGAACGCCTGGTCCTCGCTCAGGATGACTTCGAGCGAGGAGGCGACGGCCTTGAGCTGGAGTGCGATGTAGGGCACCGAGCCGATGATCGCGATCAGCGCCACCGTTGCCGCCACCGCCTGGCTCTTGCCGTAGCGCGCACCGATGAAGTCGGCGATCGAGGTGATGTTGTGGGCTTTGGCGAGCTGGATCACCCGGCGGAGCACGCCGGCGCCAAGCCCGATCATCAGGACCGGGCCGACATAGATCGCGAGGAAGTCGGTCGAGGTGCGGGTGGCGAAGCCGACCGAGCCGAAAAAGGTCCAGGAGGTGCAGTAGATCGCCAGCGACAGTGGATAGATCAGCCCGGACGCGCGGCCGGGCCCGGCCGGCGAGCGGCGGTCGCCATGGCTCGCCACCAGGAACAGAAAGCCGATATAGCCGAAGGCGGCAGCAATCACGCCCCAGTCGTGCAGCATGGCGAGCGTGCGTCTCCCTGGGCGCAAAGGCGCCCGATCTCATTTTCCCAGAAAATCTAGCGCGTTGTCGGGGTAGAGGCGACAGCGAAATGGCTGGGTGGGGCGGGAACTGCTGATGTCGTTAAGGTGCACGTCGCTCGCGGGTACCGAAAGAGTCCCCGTGTGGCACCCCCTCCCTGACCCACAAGGGGGGAGAGAACGGAGAGAGCTTTGATTGTTGCGATGGGACGAAACAGCATGGGTGGCAGACCAAGTGAGGCGGGCACGCCTCTATCGCTCCCTCCCCCCTTGTGGGGGAGGGTTGGGGAGGGGGGTAGCTCCGAAGGCGGTGAAAGTTAGATCGAAGAAGGCGGAGCGCCTACTCCGCGGCCAGCGACTTCTCGCGCAGCGGCAGTCCCAGTTGGTCCCACACCTGCAGCAGGGCTTCGGCGAGCCGATCGATCAGGCCGTCGTCATGGTAGGGCGAGGGCGTGATGCGCAGGCGCTCGGTGCCCTTGGGGACGGTCGGGTAGTTGATCGGCTGGATGTAGATGCCGTGCTCTTCGAGCAGGAGGTCGGAGGCCTGCTTGCACTTCTCGGCATCGCCGATGAACAGCGGCACGATATGGGTGTCGCTCGACATCACAGGCAGACCTGCGGCATTGAGGATCGCCTTGACGCGGGCGGCACGGTCCTGGTGGCGCTCGCGCTCCCAGCTCGAGGCCTTCAGGTGCTTGATCGCGGCCGTTGCGGCCGAGCAGATCGCCGGCGGCAGCGCCGTGGTGAAGATGAAGCCCGGTGCATAGGAGCGCACCGCGTCGATGATCTGGCCGTTCGCCGCGATATAGCCGCCGAGGCAGCCGAACGCCTTCGCCAGCGTGCCTTCGAGGATGTCGATGCGATGCATGACGCCGTCACGCTCGGCGATGCCGCCGCCGCGCGGGCCGTACATGCCGACGGCGTGGACCTCGTCGACATAGGTCATCGCGTTGTATTTCTCGGCGAGGTCGCAGATCCTGGCGAGCGGGGCGACGTCGCCGTCCATGGAATAGAGGCTCTCGCAGGCGATCAGCTTCGGCCGGTTCGGGCCGGCCGCCTTCAGCAGCTCTTCGAGATGCGCGAGATCGTTGTGGCGGAACACCTGCCGCTCGCAGCCGGACTGGCGGATGCCTTCGATCATCGAATTGTGGTTGAGCTCATCGGAGAGGATGAGACAGTTCGGAATGAGCTTGGCGATGGTCGCGATGCCGGTCTGGTTCGAGACGTAGCCCGAGGTGAACAGCAGCGCCGCTTCCTTGCCGTGGAGGTCGGCGAGCTCGGCTTCGAGCTGCACCAGCGGATGATGCGTGCCGGCGATGTTGCGGGTGCCGCCCGCGCCGGTGCCGACGCGCGTCGCGGTCTCGACCATGGCGCCAACCACTTTCGGGTGCTGGCCCATGCCGAGATAGTCGTTGGAGCACCAGATCACGACGTCGCGCTTGCCCTTCGGCGAGTGCCAGACCGCGTGCGGGAAGCGGCCGGCGGTGCGCTCCAGATCGGCGAACACGCGGTAGCGGCGCTCGGTATGGAGGCGATCGAGGGCTGAACTGAAGAACTGGGCGTAATCCATCGGCAAAACCTAAGACGGAACTGACCAAAAGAGCCGCATCTTCTTAGAGCTTTTCCGGCTCCAATGTCTATGCGCTATCCCACATTTGGCCATGAGGGGCATCTGGGCAAAATGCCCTATCGTGCGATTTGAAACTTGATCCGAATCAAGTTGGCGCGAGATCCGATGCTGCTCTGCAGCATCAGGTCGCTCCTTGCCCTTCTTGCGGGGGGACGCGAAGACCGGAGCTCACGTCGTCCTGAACTGCAGCACGCCGTCCTTGGTCTCGGCCGTCAGCCGGCCTTCGACGATCATGTAGTTGACGTGGGCGACGAGTTCGCCGGCGGCAAAGCCCATCTGGTGCTCGTCCAGCACGTGCTTGTTGAACACGACGGGCACCAGCGCGCGCGAGGTCTGCGGCACCTCGCGGCAGGCCTCCGCGATCAGGCGGCAGCGCTCCTCGTGGTGGTCGGCGAGCTGCTTGATGCGGGTCTTCAGGCCGTAGAACGGCACCCCGTGTCCGGGCAGCACCAGCAGGTCATAGGGCAGCGTCGTCGTGAGGCTTGCGAGCGAGGCCAGATATTCGCCGAGCGAGTTCTGGTCGGGCTCGACCGCCCAGACGCTGACATTCGGCGAAATCTTGCTCAGCACCTGGTCGGCCGAGAGGAACAGCTTGTCGTCCGCGCAATACAGCATCACCTGGTCGAGCGCGTGCCCGCCGCCGGTGATCACCTTGAAGCGGCGCGTGCCGATCACGACCTCGTCGCCATGCGAGATGCGGCGGTAGGATGGTGGCAGCACCGAGACCTGCTTGAGATAATCCTGGCCGCGGCCGAGCAGCTTCTCGGTGAGCGACTCGTCCATGCCGTGGCGGCGGAAGAACAGCCGCTGCGCGTTACGCCGTTCCTCAGTGCCGCGGTTCTGGTGGTAGACCGATTGCAGATATTCGACCTGCGACATCAGAAGCGGGCATTTGAACCGCTCGACGATCCAGCCGGCGAGGCCGACATGGTCGGGGTGCGAGTGCGTGACGATCAGGCGGGTGATGTTGACGCCCTTCAGCGGGCCGTCGAACAGTTTTGTCCAGGCTTCGATCGTCTCCTCGTTGCCGAAGCCGGCATCGACCATCGCATAGCCGTCGCCGTCGGCGAGCAGATAGATGTTCACATGGTTGAGGCGGAACGGCAGCTTCAGCCGCGCCCACAGCACGCCGGGCCTGATCTCCACGATCTCCTCGGGGCCGGGGTGCTGTTCCCAGGGGTAGCGCAGGGCCTCGGCGGAGGACTGCACGGTGTCGGTTTTCGCGTTCATGCTACCGGCTTAAACCCAGTGCGGGCAGGGCGCCAGCCGAAAAAGGGGGGGCCGTGGTCTCCGCATGGCGGTCATACCGGGCCGTATTTTCCGTAGCCCGGATGGAGCGCAGCGAAATCCGGGGCTCGTGCCGCAAGCGAGACCGCCCCGGATTTCGCTGCGCTCCATCCGGGCTACGGGAAGGCGTCGTTACGCCGCCCGCATGTTGTTGAGGAACGCGTCGATCTCACTGCGCAACATGTCGGCCTCGCGTCGGAGCGCGTCCGACGCGCTCAGCACCTCGGTCGCCGCAGCGCCGGCTTCGGCCGAGGCGGTAGAGACGCCGACGATGTTGCTGGAGACCTCGCTGGTGCCGCCGGCCGCATGCTGGATGTTGCGGGCGATCTCGCGGGTTGCCGCACCCTGCTCCTCCACGGCGGCCGCAATGGTCGTGGTGACGTCGTTGATCTCGCCGATGATGCGGCCGATGCCCTGGATGGCGCCGACGGCCGAGGTCGTGACCTGCTGCATGCTGGCGATCTGGGTGCGGATCTCTTCCGTCGCCTTCGCGGTCTGGCTCGCCAGGCTCTTCACCTCGGAGGCGACCACCGCAAAGCCGCGGCCGGCTTCGCCCGCGCGTGCCGCCTCGATGGTGGCGTTGAGCGCGAGCAGATTGGTCTGCGAGGCAATGGTCTGGATCAGGTCGACGACGACGCTGATGCGGCTCGCGCTGTCGGCAAGGCTCTGCACCGTGGTGTCGGTGGCGCCGGCCTCGTCCACCGCCTTCTTGGCGATCGCGGCCGAGGTGACGACCTGCTTGCTGATCTCCTCGATCGAGGAGGAGAGCTGCTCGGTGCCGGACGACACGGTCTGCACGTTGACCGACGTCTCCTCCGCGGCGGAGGCAACCGCGTTCACCAGCGCGTTGGACTGGTCCGCGGTGGTCGACATGCTCTGCGCCGTTGCCTGCATCGAATTGGCCGATTGCGCGAGGTTGTCGAGCGCGGCGCGCACGGTGCTCTCGAACTCGGCGATCCTCGCTTCCACATGCGCGGCACGCTCGGCCTTGGCGGCACGGTCCTTGTCCTGCTCGCTCGCAAGTGCACGGGCTTCGATCATGCTGTCGCGGAACACGGTCAGCGTTTCCTTCATCGCGCCGATCTCGTCGTTCTGGCGGGAGCGGACGATCTCGGTGTCGAGGTCGCCGGCCGACAGCAGCTGCATGGCGCGCTGCAGCTCACGGATGCGGCGCAGGATGTTGCGGCCGACATAGAGCCAGACGAACAGCGCCGAGCCGATCAGGGTGAGACCGCCGAGCGCCAGCATTGCCGTCGTGGCGAGCGAGATCTCCTGGCGGGCCTGGAAGGTCGAGGCGTTGGTCTCCTTCTGCACGCCGTCGACAAGCTGCTGCACGCTGATGCCGAGGCCGACATTGAGCTTGCGGGTCTCGTCCAGGATGGTCTGACCGTAGTCGATGGCATCGAGCTCCTTCTGGCGGATCTTGAACACGCCGGTCTTGCCCTCGCCGAAGGCGAACAGCTTCTGCACGGCATCGCGCACGGCCTGTATCGAGGGAATGTTCGGGAGGTCCTCGAGGTTGGACTTGACGCGGTCGCGCGTGGCCTTGAACTCCTTCTCGATCGCCTCGAGCGTATCGCTGTTGTTGGCCGAGAGGGCCGCCATCATGTCGGCGGCCATCAGATTGCCGTTGGCGGAGACGGTCGAGATCTGCGAGACGGTGCGGGCCGCTTCGGTCGCGTCGTCGGCGGACACTTCCGCCGCGCCGAGGATCGCGTTGAGGCGCGTCTGCGCATCCAGCATGGCCGGGCCCGCGGCCCCGACGAAGGAGAGCTGGGCCTTGCGTAGCGCTTCATACTGCTTGTCGTGCAGCGCGCCGGTATCGAGCCGCTCGCGCGCCGCCGAGACCAGGCTCTGCGTCGCCTCGTCGATGCTCTTGGCGGTGTCGCGGAGCGCATTGGCAATCTGCGGGTCGGCGCCGAGCTCGATGATCTCGCCGAGCTTGGCCATCGCGAGCTGCTGGATGTCCTTCACGTTCTTGGTGCGCTCCTTCAGCGCATCATCGCTGGGCGATGCGAGCAGGCCCGGGCCTTGTGCCGCGAGCGTCGCGCTTTGCGAGGCGAGCTGAAGGCTGGCGGAGAGGCGCGGGATGTCACGGCCGCTCAAATCCATCATGGTCGAGCCGAGATGGTTGAACACGAAGCCGGCGCCGGCTGCGATCACGAGGCCCATGCCAGCGATCACGGCGAAGGCCGCAATCAGGCTGCCGCGCAGGCCCCATCTGGGCATTTTGAAGCGAGGAATGAAACGGCCAAGAACACGGCCAAGGCCCAGACGAAACGCCATCGAAAATTCCCCCACACCCGTAATCTTTGTATTTTCGCCGCGCAGTATCCTCGGGCCGGGTTAAAAAATCGCAAGTTGCACAAATGCTTGGCAGTTCCGCAGAGCGAAAGCGGAAAGGGCCGGCATCGCTGCCGGCCCTTGATTTCGAACGGATGATTTCAGGCGCGATCAGTAGCGCGCGACGACCGGGCTGGCCCAGTTGAAGCGATAGTTGACGCCCGCCTTGAAGGTGTGGTCGTCGGTGGTGAAGTTGCCGGTGCCGACCAGCGGACCCGCGGTGAAGCGCGCGTCGCCGAAATTGTAGTACTGGTACTCGGCCTTGGCCGACCAGTTGGGCGCGAACATATATTCGAGGCCGGCGCCGACGGTGTAGCCGTTGCGATGATCGCCGGAGATGATGAAGGCGGCCGGCACGCCGCCGACGGTCACCTTCTCGTTGTTGTCCGAATAGGCGTAGCCGCCCTTCACGTAGACCAGGCCCGGACCCCAGGTGTAGCCGACGCGGCCGGTGATCGAACCGAGGCCGCGCTGGTCGTTGGTGTAGGTGCCACCCGGGAACACCGCGCCCACACTGCCGGAGAGCCAGGAATACTGAGCTTCGGCGCCGACCACGAAGTTCGGATTGACCTGCCAGTCCATGCCGGCCTGCAAGCCGCCGAGGAAACGGCCGTTGCCGTTGTTGCCGGTGGACAGGCCGCTGAAATTATTGTCGCTGGAGAACGCGCCGCCGAGATGCGCACCGATGTAGAAGCCGGTCCAGTTGTAGATCGGCGCGGCGTAGGCCGGCGCCTTGTTGTAATAGGGGCGGGCGCCGAGATCGGCGCCGATCGCCGGCGCAGCCGCGCCCAGCGCGAGCAGTGCAACGGTCGCAAACAGAATCTTCTTCATCGTCCTAACTCCAACACTAAGGTCCCCGGCAAGCGCGCTGTCCGCGCCGCGTTGGGTTTTGCAGATAGCTCGCTTTTGACGAAAATGCTGTCACATGCGTGGCACAAGTGTGCCCAACCTAACTTATTGGCCTGCAATTGATTTTCGTGCTTAATGGCGGCTTAAGAAGTGGTGAAGGAAGGCTTAACCCGCGCCTCTTCCGGTAACCTGCGCGCGCGTCTCGTTAACCAAGACGGCGCCGCACCTCGTCGCGCATCTGCGCGCGGAAGGCCGCGCGCTTTGCGGGACGCTCGTCCTCGCGCACGTCGTGGCGATCGAAGATGTCGAACTTCTCCAGGATCGGATAGCGCTCGCTCGCCATCGCCAGTACGCGCAGCACCTTGGTCGCGGCGAGCGTCGGGCCACGGACCTCCCAGCGCCGGATCGTGTCGGCGCCGCCGGTCTCCGGCAATCCGCACAGCTTCGCCATGTCGGCCGCGGTGAGCTTCCGCTCGATCGCGTCGGAGAGGTCGTCGCGGAGTTGCTTCAGTTCGGGGCCGGTCATGTCAATCGCAATCGGTGGAAGCTGCCAGAGCCAATCCACTAGCGCTGATTCGGGTCCATCCGAAGGCAGGCATGATCGTGTAACATCCCCGTGCCGGTCGAGCGTCAGCGAGGGAAATTGTCATGCCCGTGTTCAAGCTGCCCCTGTCGGGGGACGTCGTGCAGTCCATCAACCCGATCACCTCATTCTTCAGCCCAACTGGTAGCCAGTTCGGCCTCGTCAACATCACGCTTGGGCAATCCTCGGCGCCCGAGGTCGAGATGGACGTGCTGTCGGACGTCGCCAGCTACGGCAAGCAGATCGGCCAGGTCGCGGATGCGTTACTGGCGGTGATCGAGCATTTGGAAGAAAAGCATGGACACCCGCTTGGAGAAGACGAGGCGATCGCCGACTTCAAGAAGTTGATGCATGCGGTCGCGGCCGTGAAGGAGCGCCACAAGCGCAAGGCGTATCGCCCGAAGCGGCCGTGACCAGGCCTTGCGACGTCGGGCACATTTCCGCCCATGGCGCGTTGGGAAACGGTTTCCGAAGCGCCGCGCCCATGAAAGGACCAGCCATGACGACAATCAGGCTCGTTATTGCCGCACTCATCACGACCGGGCTCGCGGTGGCGCCCTTTGCGGCTGAAGCAAAGCGGCACCGGCACGCCAGGTACATCAGCACGGGCGTGCTGGCTCCATCCTATGGAAGCTCCGGCGCGATCGCGACGCAGCCGAGGCCGACCTACGGGTCGTCAGGACAGACGGTCGGTACGGTCACCGCCCCCTCGATCGGCACGTATAATTGGCCGTCGGTCGGCGTGACCAACGCCGTCCCGACCTGGAGCAATACGAATCCACCGGTGCGATAGACGGCGACAATCGTCGGCGCGGCCCGCGGGGTTGCGCGACAACGATCCGGCGCAGACGACCGCGGCGAGCGTGTCGAGCGGCGCGCGGCCTCAGGCGCCTCTGCCGGTCTGTTGACCGATCACGCAGCGCCATCCCGCCAGCCGTTCGGCCGGATGCTGGTTCATCCATTCGGCGAGTTGCGGGGCGCCCATCATGCAGGACTGCATCGAGACGTCGGCGAAGTCCGAGCTGGTGACGAGTTGCTCGTGGCAGCTTCCTGGCGAGGCGAGGCTGCAGAGGACGGCGATAATCTTGATCACGCGAGGTTGCCCCTGTCGCTCTGGTGCGCGGTGGCTCCGCTTGACGGCTCGCCCGCCGGATCAACCGGCGGGAAGATGCTGTCGTAGATCGCACGTGCTTCCTGGATGAGGCGAAGACGCTCGCGCTCGGACTTCGAAACGAACTGAACAACCTGGCCCATATCGGCCTCCAATTGATCCTCGATCCATCATCAAATGATGGAAATCATTCCATGAGGATGTGGGGGCAAGACCTCGGGTCTGCAGGCCCGCGCCCGTTCACAGGGGATAAAAAGCGCGTGACTGAGGCCAGAACGGGATACCGATGCGAGATTGGCTGCATCGGCCTCAATTGGTGCGGGGCGCCGGCAGGTCTGACGCGGCGGTGATCGACGATTTCGGCGCCGAACGCTGCGCGATCCACCGCCGGTATTGTCGCGTCCGCCATGCCGTGGCGGCCTGTTGCAGCACGAACGCCCAGAGCGGCGACACCTTCGGAACTGGACTTCCGCCGCGGCTCAATCGCCGCAACTGGAATTTGACGACGGCCATGTTGGCGAGCGAGGCCAGCGTCTTGTTCTTCCATGTGATCGGGGGATGTTCAGGGGCAACGTCCTTGCCGAGACGCCAGTCGCGCGGCAGATGCGGATTGATCGCGAGCGCGGTGCCCATGCCGACCATGTCCACGCCGCTGTCCAGCACCTGGTCGGCGATGGCACGACGGCGGATGCCTCCCGTGACCATCAGAGGCATCCTGGCCACGGTCTTGATGTCGCGGGCAAACTCCAGGAAGTAGGCCTCGCGGGCCAGTGTCGTTCCGTCGCGCGACTGTCCCTGCATGGCCGGCGCCTCGTAGCTCCCGCCGGACAGCTCCACGAGATCCACAGCGAGATGGTTGAGCATCTGCACTACTCGTCTGGCGTCGTCGGTGCTGAACCCGCCGCGCTGGAAGTCGGCCGAATTGAGTTTGACTGCGACCGCGAATCCCGGAGAGACCTTGGCGCGAACCGCCGTCACGATCTCCAGCAACAGGCGAGCTCTGTTCTCGAGCGGGCCGCCCCACACATCTGTTCGCCGGTTGGCCAGCGGCGAGAGAAACTGGCTGAGCAGATAGCCGTGCGCGGCGTGAATTTCGACGCCGGTGAATCCGGACTGCTCGCCCAGTTGCGCCGCCCGCGAAAAACGTCTGATCACATCAGCGATGACGTCCTCGGTCATCGCCTCTGGCATCGCAAAGCGGCTCGACATCTTGCCGAGGTCGAGCGCTACTGCGGATGGCGCGAACGTCTTCTGGCCGAGATTGGCCTGCATCTGGCGGCCCGGATGATTGATTTGAAGCCAGATCTGTGCACCCCTGGAGCGGCCGGTCTCGGCCCAGCGTTTGAACCGGTCGAGATGCCTGTCATCCTCCAATACGACGCCGCCCGGACCCGTCATCGCGCGGGCGTCGACCATCACGTTGCCGGTGATGATCAAGCCGACTTCGCCGTCGGCCCAGGATTTGTAGAGCTGCATCAATTCCGGCGACGGCGCCTGGTCCGCGTCGGCCATGTTCTCTTCCATCGCCGCCTTGGCAATGCGGTTGGGAATGACGGAGCCGTTGGGGAGCGTCAGCTTTTCGAAGACTTTCGCAGAGTTCATGCCGTTAGATGCCTTGTCTTGATCGTGGCCCGACCCTACCCTTAAAGTTAACTTTAAGGTCAACCCCATCGAGGCGCGGCATGAGAATTGGTGAACTGGCGGCCCGCAGCGGCCTGACCGCGTCGCGGATCCGCTTTTATGAAGCGAGCGGCCTGATCCGCGCCGTCGAGCGCGGCGCCAACAATTATCGCGAGTTCACACCGGACGCGGTTCTGCTGCTGGAAATCATCACCAGCGCGCAGAGCGCGGGGTTCTCGCTCGACGAGATTCGCCGTTTGATGCCGCCGCGGTTCGATGCCTGGCGCCACGACGAACTCGTGGGCGCGCTCAAGCGCAAGGCTGCGGAAATCGAGGCGCTACGAGAACGCCTCGCCGAGAGCCTGGAGCGTCTGCACGCCATCATCGAGACCATCGAGACCAAGCCCGATGGATTGAGTTGCGGCGACAATGCCAGGCGCGTGATGACCAGCTTGCGCAAACAGGGGGCGTCGGCTTCAAAGCCGAAAAGAATGTCCCGTACGAGGTCGTCCTGACCTTGGTTGATGGCGCTTCGCGGCATCGTGATGAACGGTGAACTCGCGCGGCGGTCCTGTCGCGGCACAATTTCGCGCGCGTGGAGTTGTCGGGGGTCGCGCTCGAAAGGATCAGTCATGATAACAATAAAATCCGCCATCGCCACCCTCGTCGCTCTCGGCTTGGCAGCTGCGCCGCTCGCCGCAAGCGCGCAATCGTCGTCGGGTGCACAAAGCAGCACGCGTCTCAGCCCGGGTGTGCCGGCACAACAGGGCACATATGGAAGTTCTGGACAGACTGTGGGGACAGTCACCGCGCCATCGATCGGAACGTCTAACCAGCCGTCCGTCGGTGTGACAAATTCGGTCCCCAACTGGAACAACACCAACCCTTCGACCAAGCGATAGTCGCGATTGGCGGCCTCACGCCGCCGGCGCGCGCTCGTTTTGGCCCGGCACGGCCGCGAGCAATTCGCGCGTGTAGGGATGTTCGGGAGACGCGAAGAGCTGTGCCGTCGGCTTCAGCTCGACGATGGCGCCCCGCTGCATCACCGCGATGCGGTCGCAGATCTGCGCGGCGACGCGCAAGTCGTGGGTGATGAACAGCATCGAGAGCCCGAGGCGCGCCTTGAGGTCCTCGAGCAGCCTCAGCACCTGCGCCTGCACCGAGACGTCGAGCGCCGAGACGGCTTCATCCGCGACGATGATCTCGGGGTCGAGCGCGAGTGCGCGGGCAATGCCGATGCGCTGGCGCTGGCCCCCCGAGAATTCGTGCGGATAGCGCTCCAGCGCGCCGGCATCGAGCCCAACCATCCTGAGCAGATCGCGGGCGCGCTCGAACGCGACCTTGGGATCGGTGCCGGCCGCGATCGGGCCGTCGGCGATGATGTGGCCGATCTTGCGCCGGGGATTGAGCGAGGCAAACGGATCCTGAAAGATCATCTGGATGCGATGCCGCTCGGCGCGCAGCGCCTTGCCCGAAAGGCTTGTGAGATCGGTGTCGCCGATCCGCACCGTGCCGCGATCGGCTTCGATCAGCCGCATCACGAGGCGCGCCACCGACGATTTGCCGGAGCCGGATTCGCCGACGAGGCCGAGCGTCTCGCCCTTGAGGATATTGAAATTGACCGCGCGCGCGGCATCGACGCGGCGGTCCTCGCGAAACCAGCCGCCCGGGGTGACGTAGGTCTTGTCCAGCCCGATCACCTCGACCGCCCTGGCCTGGTCATCGAGTGGCGCGCGCGCCGGCGGGTGCATCGACGGCACGGCGGCGAGCAGCGCCTTGGTGTAGTCGTGTTGCGGATTGCTGAACACGGTCGCCGCTAGGCCTTCCTCGACGACCTTGCCATGCCGGAGCACCACGACCTGGTCGGCGATATCGGCGACGACGCCGAAATCATGGGTGATGAACATCACCGCCATGTTGCGGTTGCGCTGGAGGTTGCGGATCAGCTTCAGGATCTGCGCCTGCGTGGTGACGTCGAGCGCCGTCGTCGGCTCGTCCGCGACCAGCACCGCCGGCTCGAGCGCGAGCGCCATCGCGATCATGGCGCGCTGGCGCTGGCCGCCGGAGAGCTGGTGCGGATAGGCGCGCACGATGCGCTCAGGATCGGGCAGGCCGACCTCGCGCGCCAGCGACAGCGCCTTCGCACGTCGCTCCCTGGGCGTTAGCAGACCGTGGGCCTCGAACATCTCTGCCATCTGGTCGCCGATCCGCATCAACGGATTGAGCGCGGTCATGGGCTCCTGGAAGATCATCGCGAGCCGGCGGCCGCGCAGGTCGCGCCAGCCGTCGTCGTCGAGCTTGAGCAAATCGCGGCCTTCGAACTGGATCTCGCCGGAGGCGATCGAGACGGTGTCCGGCAGCAATCCCATCAGCGCATGCGCGCACATCGATTTGCCGGAGCCGGACTCGCCGACGACGCAGACGATCTTGCCCGGCCGCAAATCGAGCGAGACGCCATCGACGGCGAAGGGCCGCTCGGCGCCCCTGGGCAGGGCGATCCGCAAGTTCTTGATGGAGACGGCGGGCGGGGCGGTCATCATCAGCGTCCCTCCCGCGACAGGCGCGGATTGAGCGCGTCATTGAGGCCTTCGCCGATCAGGTTCAGCCCGAGCACGGAGATCAGGATGGCGACGCCGGGAAACACGGTGATCCACCAGGCCTGCCGGATCACGGTACGGCCGGCGCCGACCATGTAGCCCCAGGAGATCAGATTGGGGTCGCCGAGGCCTAGGAAGGAGAGCGAGGATTCCAGCAGGATCGCGGTCGCCACCATGAGCGAGGCGAGCACGATGACCGGCGACAGTGCGTTGGGCAGGATCTCGCGCAGGATGATCCAGCTGTTGCTCTGGCCCGTGACAACCGCCGCCTGGACATATTCGCGCGTGCGCAGCGACAGCACTTCGCCGCGCACGAGGCGCGCGACCGGCGGCCAGCTCACCACCGCGATCGAGGCGACGATCGAATAGATCGAGGGCTGCAGGATCGCCACCAGCACGATCGCCAGCGCAAAGCTTGGAATGGTCTGGAAGAATTCGGTGAAGCGCATCAGGGCGTCGTCGACCTTGCCGCCGAAATAGCCGGCCATGGCGCCGATCGGGACGCCAACCACCAGTGCGACCAGCGTCGAGACGAGGCCTACCAGCAAGGAGACGCGCGCGCCAAAAATCATGCCGGCGAACACGTCGCGGCCGAGCGCGTCGGTGCCGAGGGGCACGGTCGAAAGCGTGAAGGGCGGCAGGAACGGCCGCTGCACCATGCGCCAGGGCGAATTCGGGAACAGCAGCGGCCCGAACACCGCGACCGAGATCGCGAGCAGCAGGATGATGATCCCGATGACGCCGCTCGGGCTCCTCAGCATGGATTTCCAGAACTGTTTCATGCGGCGAATTCAATGCGTGGGTCGACCAGGCGATAGACGAGGTCGGTGATGAGGTTGAAGATCAGCACCATGACCGAGCAGGTCACGAAGACACCGAGCAGGAGATTGTAGTCGCGCTGCAGCAGGGCGTCGTACATCAGCCGCCCGATGCCGGGCCAGGCGAACACCGTCTCGGTGATGACGGCGCCGCCGATCAGCGTGCCGGCATGGACGCCGGCGAGCGTCACGACGGGAAGCAGCGCGTTGCGCAGCACATGCCGGCGCTGGATCACGGCGTCGGAGAGGCCCTTGGCGCGCGCGGTCTTGACGAAGTCGAGCCGCTTCACTTCCAGCATCGAGGCGCGCGTCATCCGGGTGTAGGTTGCCATGAAGAACAGGCCGAGCGTCATCGCCGGCATGATCAGATGTTTTGCGACGTCGACCACATGGGCAAAACCGGTGAGGTTGGCGCCGACGGTCTCGTAGCCGAAGCTCGGCAGCCAATCGACCGTGACCGAGAACAGCAGGATTCCCATCAGGGCCACCCAGAAGATCGGCATGGCGTAGAAGATCAACGCAAAGATGGTGATGCCGGTGTCGAGGAACGTCCCGGCAAAGCGGGCGGCGAAGGTGCCAAAGGCAATTCCGAGCACGAGCGAGATCGCGAATGCGGTCAGCGTCAACAACAGCGTGGCCGGCAACCGTTCCGCGATCAGCTTGGCCACCGGCGCCTGCTGGCGGAAGGAGAAGCCAAGGTCGAGGGTCGCGATGCCCTTGACGTAGATGAAGAGCTGCTCGGGCACCGGCTTGTCGAGGCCGAACTTCTCCCTGAGCTGCTGGACGAAGACTTGATCGCTGGCGCCGGCCTCACCCGCCATCACGACCGCGGGGTCGCCGGGCGCCAGCCGGATCAGGAAGAAATTGAGAACGACGATCGCAAGCAGGACGACCACGCCCTTGACGACACGCTGAGCGACGAAGGAGAGCATATTAGGGAGTCATCTTGGTGACGTGACCTGTAGCCACAGAGACGGTGCGCCTCCCTCGCCTTGCTTGCGGGGAGAGGGTTGGGGTGAGGGGGAGTCTCCGCAGGGGTGCTGGCAGTTGGTCTCGCGGAGACTCCCCCTCACCCGAATATGCGCCTTGCGCATATTCGACCTCTCCCCGCAAGCGGGGAGAGGTGAAAGAACGGCTCCTCACTTGTCGAGCCATGCGTCCTTGAAGCCGTCATTGACCCCGATCCCCGTCGTGATCAGGTTCTTGACCTTGCAGCGCATGATGGTCGGGAATTGCAGCTCGAGCATCCAGGCCACCGGCACGTCCTCGACCAGGATCTTCTGCGCCTTGTCGTAGATCTCCTTGCGCTTGGAGTCGGGCGTGGCAATCGCGCCGTCGGCGAACAGCTTGTCAATCTCGGGGTTGGAGTAACCCTCGACATTGTTGAACACCTGGCCCTTGGCGATGTTGCTGGAGATGTAGTTGCGGCCGACGCCCAGTGCGGGATCGCCGTACTGATAGAGGTAGGTGAAGGCGATGTCGTAATCCCAGTCGCCGATCTTCTGGTTGCCGCCGGCAACGTCGGTCGAGATGGTCTCGATGTTCATGCCGACGTCCGTCAGGTTCTGCTTCACGGCTTCACCCCAGCGCTGCCAGGTCTCGCCATAGGCGAGCGGCAAGAGGCGGATTTTCTCGCCCTTGTAGCCGGCCTCCTTCAGCAGCGCCTTGGCCTTGGCCGGATCGTACGGATATTTCTTCACGTCGTCGGTATAGTATTTGATCGCCGAGGACGAAGGGCCGGTCGCAACCTTGCCGAGCCCGTTCCAGATCACGTCCTTGGCGAAATCGCGATCGACCGCGTACATGATCGCCTGCCGCACCCGCTTGTCCGCCAGCGGCCCCTGACGGTTGTTCAGCCACAGCCAGGCCAGCGGCGAGAAGAACTCCCAGCCGGCGCCCGTGACGCAGGTATCCTTCAGCTTGGACAGCCGCGGCACGTCGAAGTTCTCGACCGAGCCGCCGGGCAGCACGTCGACCTTGCCGGTCTCGTAGGCGACCGAGCGAGCCGCGGCGTCGGGGATGATCTGCCAGTAGATTTCGTCGATATAGGGCTTGCCCTTCTCGTAATAGTTCGGATTCTTGACCAGCCGGATGAACGAGCCCTTCTGCCATTCCTTGAACATGAAAGGGCCGGTGCCCACGGGCGCGTTGTTGTAGGGGTTGGTCTTCCAGTCGGTGCCCTCATAGAGATGTTTCGGCACGATCGGCATCGAGCCGACCTCGAAAATGCCGAGGAACGGGCCGAACGGCTGCTTCAGCGTGAACACCACCGTATAGTCGTCGGGCGCCTCGATCTTGTCGACCTGCGCCAAATTGGTGCGGGCGCGCGCGTGCGTCTGCTTCAGCATCTCCATCGAGAACAGCACGTCGGCGGCGGTGAAGGGCTTGCCGTCGTGCCAGGTCACGCCCTTGCGGAGCTTGAACGTGTAGGTCTTGGCGTCCTCGCTGACCGTCCAGCTCTCGGCGAGCTCCGGAAGCGGCTCCAGCTTGGGGCTGTAGCGCAGCAAACCCTCGAAGATGTTGCCCGACACCATCTGGGTCGGACCGTTCTGGATCATCGCAAGCATCAGGCCGGGCGGCTCGGGCTGGATCACCGCGTTGATCACGCCCCCCGTCTTCGGCTCTTGCGCCAGCGCTGAGGCCGAAAGGCCGCAAGCCAGGAGGAGACCAAGCAACACTCGTTTCGACATGTCGTATCTTTCTCAAGCGCGACCGGCCGCAAACGTTTCGTCGCGTCCCCGCGCGCGAAACGACGGCCGGCCCATCCCAGTCCCCATCCGGAGGTGAGGCTCACAGGTCCCGTTCCGCGCCGCAAGATGAAAGTCTCGACAGTATCCGCACAAAAAATGTACAGCCCGTCCTGTTTTTCCTTGATCATTGTGCTGTCACCGACGGGCGCTCGCGGCCGTTCGCAGGTCTGCTCGACGAGGCGCAGGAGACCGGGCTCGAAACTGCCCAAAGTCGCGCCTGCGGCCAAATGCGCCAAGGCGTCGTTTCGAGATTCTGAAAGACCGACTGGTCGGTTCCGGCGAGGGGAAAATCCAATCCACACCAAAGCCAGATCGTCTCTAGGGGGCTTTCAGCGCCTGTCGCAGTTCGTCGACCGCGTCGGCGAGCAGCTTGCGATGCGCGATGTCGTCCTTCGGGATCGCGGCAACGCTCGCCGCGAGCTCGCGCAGAATGCCGGCGAGCAACCCGAAATTGAGGTGCAGATGCACGGACTTGCGCACGTCCTCGGCTCCGGGGTGCTCGAGGATGAGCGCCACGCCGCTGCCGTCGAGCCGCGCCTCGAACCGCGATGAATGCTCGAAGGTGCCGGCGTAGAACTTGTCAGGGTATTCGAGCGCGATTTCCGCCCTGTCGGGAATGGGTTTTGACATGCTGGCCTCGTCGTATGCCAACATTTTGGCAGAACCGAGCGGCTGCGCCTTGCGATAGGTCAGAGGCGGGCGCCGGAAAATTTGATCCGGATCAAAGCGGGTTCGATGCATTTGCGATCCGATTGCTGGACGCGCAGCGACAGGCGCGCGGAGACGATTGGCATTGGACATCCTCGCGAGCCTTCCCGAAGCGGATTTGGACGATTTCGCTGCGACAGCCGCGGACGAAGCGGGGGCCCGTTGCGCCCGGTTGCTTGGCGATGCCGGCCTGCGGCCTACGCGGCACCGCCTGGCACTCGGCAAAATGCTGCTGCTGGGCCCTCATCGTCATGTCACCGCCGAGAGCCTGTACGAGGAGGCCCTGGCCGCCAATCTGCGACTGTCGCTCGCCACCGTCTACAACACGCTGAACCAGTTCACCGAAGCCGGCCTGCTGCGCCGGATCGCGGCTGACGGCATCAAATCGTTCTTCGATACCGACACGTCGGTCCATCCGCACTTCTATCTGGAGGACGAGGATGTGCTGGTCGACCTCGCCGGCGGCCTCCCCTTCAGCAAGGTGCCGGACGCACTGCCCGGCCACGAGATCGCGCGGCTCGATGTCATCGTCCATCTGCGCCGCAAGCGATCATAACTCGGCTTGGCCGTAGCGCCGTCCTGCGCGGCGTGCCAGACTGGTTCGCGATCATGAACGAGAACCAGAGCAAGTCAGCATGAGTGATCAGGTCTTTCCCGGTCCGGCGCTTCGTCCCCTTCAGCTGCAACTGGGCGCGCAGACTCTCGCGGGCTATGAGAGCGCCGGCACGGGTCGTCCGATCCTGCTGGTCCACGGCAATTCCTCCTCGTCGCGAATCTGGCAGAAGCAGTTGCAGGGGCCGCTTGGCGCCAAATACCGCGTGATCGCGATCGACCTGCCCGGCCATGGCGCCTCGTCGCCGGCGCCCCATCCGGAGACCGATTATTCCGGCCATGGGTATGCCGCGGCGATCGCGGCCGCTGCCCGCGCGCTCGATCTTGCGAGCGCCATCGTGGTCGGCTGGAGCCTCGGCGGCCATGCGGTGCTGAATGCAGCGGCGTCGCTGCCGATGGCGGCGGGCTGATGATCTTCGGGACGCCGCCGATCGGCAGCGGGCCTGCGGGCTTTGCCGGCTTCAAGAACCTGTCGCCCACAGCCTTCACGGCCGCGCCGACCGAGGCGCAGATCGAGGAATGGATGCACACGGCTTTTGCGCCCGGCTACGCGCCGATCCCCGCTTTCGTGCTGGAGGATTTCCGCAGGACCGACGGCAATGCGCGCGCATGCCTCGGCGCCGTCGCGCAAAGCGGCGGCCTTGCCGACGAAACCGAGATCGTGCGCAATCTGAAGATTCCGATCGCGATCGTGCAGGGCGCGGAAGAGCAGATCGTCGATCTCGGCTATCTCCAGCGCCTGGCCGCGCCGACCTTGTGGCGCGGTGCGGTTCAGGTTGTGGAGGGCGCCGGCCACTCCACGCAATGGGAGAGGCCGGAGGCCTTCAACGCGCTGCTCGACGCGTTTGCGTCGGGTGCGTGACGGCGGTCAATCCCGCACGTCCGCGTCTGTCCAGCGGAAATTTTCCGCTGCATGGATTTGCGGTTCGATCGCCGCGACGATCCGCTCGGTGATCTCGTCCTGCACGGCGAAGACGTCGTTGAGCTCGCGGTCGTAGCGCTCCGCCCAGAGATGGCCGCCGGTGGTGGCGTCGTTGAGCTGCGCGGTGATGCGCACGCGGTTATCCACCTTGCGGACGCTGCCCTCGACGATGTAGCGGACGCCGAGCTCCTCGGCGATCTGCTTGATGTGGACGGCGCGTCCCTTGTAGGTGAAGGACGAGTTGCGGGCGATCACGACGAACCAGCGCTGCTTCGACAGGGCGGTGAGGATGTCCTCGCTGATTCCGTCGCCGAAATAGTCCTGGGTCGGGTCGCCGCTCATGTTGTCGAAGGCGAGCACCGCAATGCCCGGCCGGTTGGTTGCGCCGCGCGCCGACCCCGGCGCGGCTTCGGTCGACGCCGGCTTTGCTGCCGCTTCTTCCCGGACCTCGCCGACGAAGCGAAAGCCCTTGCGCGGGATCGTCTTGATCAGCTTCTGCGTCGCGCCGTCGTCGCCGAGCGCCTTGCGTGCGGCATTGATCCGGCTGTTCAGCGCTGAATCCGAGATGATGCGGTCGCTCCAGATCCGGCTGATCAAATCGCTCTTGCTGACGACGCGGGCGCGCTCCGCGACGAGGTAGAGCAGCAGATCGAACACCTGCGGCTGCAGCGGCACGCTCGTCCCGGCGCAGGTCAATTCGCGCAGGTTCCCGTCGAGCACGTTGTTTTCGAAGATAAATCGCACGTTTCCGTCGTCTCAAGCGAAAATCAAAGTCGTCTCAGGCGAAAATCAATCGTCTGCGAAAGTCTTCCGTCCTTCGGTTCGGCATGGTGCAGCGACAGACAGTGCCGATGCTTCGGCACAATGGAGCTTTCCATGACCCAACTCGATCATCAGATTCATTCGATCAATCCCGAGGCTGCGGGCTCGCGCCTGTTCAAGCTCATCGCCTTTCTTTACGGAATTGCTGCGTATCTCGTGTTTTTCGTTACAATCGTCTACGCCATCGGATTCGTGATGGGGCTCGTGGTGCCGAAGACCATCGACACCGGGGCCAACACGCCGGCCACTGAGGCCGTGATCATCAATCTCCTGCTGATGACGCTGTTCGCCGTTCAACACAGCGTGATGGCGCGCCGGGGGTTCAAGGCGTGGTGGACGCAATTGATCCCCAAGCCGGTCGAGCGTTCGACCTATGTGCTGTTCGCGAGCCTGTCATTGCTCCTCCTGTTCTGGCAGTGGCGTCCATTGCCCACGGTCATATGGAACGTTGCCAACCCGGATCTTGCCGTGACGTTGATCACGTTGTCGCTCGCGGGCTGGGTGCTGGTGTTCACCTCGACCTTCATCATCAATCATTTCGAGTTGTTCGGATTGCATCAGGTGACCAATCATCTCGTCGGCAAGCAGGCCGCGCCGCCGCGATTCAGGACCCCGCTGCTCTACAAATTCGTCCGCCATCCGATCTATCTCGGCTTCATCATCGCCTTCTGGGCGGCACCGACCATGACCGCAGGCCATCTGCTGTTCGCGGCCGTGACCACGGCCTACATCTTCGTCGGCATCGCGCTGGAGGAGCATGATCTCGTCGATCTCTTCGGCGACGAATATCGGCAGTACAAACAACGTGTGTCGATGCTTATTCCCTGGCGGAGATCGGTGTAACCTTCGCGTGCCTCCGCCGCGTCCATCGAAAGGAGGATGCGGCACCGAGGCACGGGGGAAATGCCAACTCACAAAGACTCACAAACGGAGATGACGATGACACATGTCGGGAATTGTTTCTGCGGCGCGGTCGCAATCGAGGTCACGGGGGAACCGGAGGCGATGGGATATTGCCACTGCCGGTCCTGCCGCTCGTGGTCCGGCGGTCCGGTCAATGCGTTCAGCCTGTGGAAGCCCGAGGCCGTGCGTGTGACCGCGGGCGCCGAGCATATCGCGACCTACGCCAAGACGCCGGGCACCCAGCGACAATTCTGCAGGAAATGTGGCGGCCATCTCATGTCCAGTCATCCGGAGCTCGGGATGATGGATGTCTTCAGCGCCACGATTCCGACGCTCAAATTCACGCCTGGCGTCCACATCAACTACGCGGAGACGGTCCTGCCGATGCGCGACGGTCTGCCCAAGCTGAAGGATTTTCCCGCCGAGTTCGGCGGCAGCGGCGAAATGCTGCGGGAATAGGGGCTACGCCGACGCGTTGACGCAAATCCACCCTGTCCCGGCGAGGGAACAGGGTGGATGAAGCTTCGGCAGAACGTGATCAAGTGCCCAGGCCGGCCGCTCTCGCCGCGGCCATCGCGTTAGGGGCAGGGATGGCGCCGGCCGTCATTGCCGAGATACAGGCCCGTATTCGGATTGTAGGATTTGTAGCGCTGCATGCAGTACTGGATGTCGCCTTCTGGCGGCGGTCCGTAGGCCGCTTGCGGCGGTGGATAGGCCGGCCCGTCATAGTAAGGCGAACCGTAGTAATAAGGCGCAGCAACCGCGCCGCCGATGATCGCGCCGGCCGCGAGCCCGCCGACGAACGCGCCGCCACCCCAGCCCCAGCCCCGACGTCCGTACCAGCGCACCTGCTCGACCTGACCGGGCGTCGCCTGCGCCATGGCGAGCGGCTGGCCGAGCGGCGCCGCCGATGCCGCGGTCAATGTCGCAGCCGACAGGCTCGCCAGCAGACAAGCTCCCGCGACCAGGCGAAACGATTTCAACATTGTGGTCTCCTCGTCATGCGGCGGCCCTGCGCGCCGCATGCAAAGTGATAGTGCAACTGCCGAGGTGCGCTGAATTAAAGTTTTGACAGGATGATGTGATGGGATGCCGATGCTGCATTCCGGCCATATGCGGCGGCCAGAATTCGTCGTGCCGGGTTCGATGTCCTCACTTCACCGAAAAATGACCTGCACCATGCGCCGTCACTGGCCGGTCGGGCGCTGAATCGGCAACGCGTTGAAAACCAAGATGCGTGAAACTCCGTATCTTTCAGGTCCTGCAAGACGCTCGCATACTTGTGTCTCATGATGTTACACTTATGTTGAATAACAGACTTTCGGCAGAGGACCCGGCATGACCGATCACCGCAATACTTCCACGCCCATCGATCCCGTGAAACTCGACCGGCTGGCCGAGGTGGCGGTGAAGGTGGGGCTGGGCTTGCGGCCGGGACAGGATCTTCTCCTGACGGCGCCCGCAATCGCGCTGCCGCTGGTGCGGCGTATCGCCGTGCACGCCTACAAGGCCGGTGCCGGCATCGTGACGCCCATCCTCTCCGACGAGGAGATGACGCTGGCGCGCTATCGCTATGGCCACGACAGCAGCTTCGATCGTGCCGCCGGCTGGCTCTATGAGGGCATGGCGAAGGCGTTCTCCGACAACACCGCGCGTCTTGCCATCGTCGGCGACAACCCGATGCTGCTCTCCGGCGAAGATGCTTCGAAAGTGGCGCGCGCCAGCAAGGCCAATTCGATGGCCTATCAGCCCGCGCTGGAGAAAATCGTCAATTTCGACACCAACTGGAACATCATCGCTTATCCGAGCGCGTCCTGGGCGAAGCAGGTCTTCCCTGATGATCCCGAAGAGGTCGCGGTCGGCAAGCTCGCGGATGCGATCTTCGCGGCGTCCCGCGTCGATCGCGAGGACGCCACGGCCAATTGGGCCAGCCACAATGCGGTGCTGCGCGAGCGCACCAACTGGCTCAACGGCCAGCGCTTCCGCGCGCTGCAATATTCGGGTCCCGGCACCGACCTCACCATCGGGCTTGCCGACGGCCATGAATGGGAAGGCGGCGCCTCGCTCTCCAAGAACGGCATCAGCTGCAACGCCAACATCCCGACCGAAGAGGTCTTCACCACGCCGCATTGCCGGCGGGTCTACGGCCACGTCGTGAGCTCGAAGCCGCTGTCGTACCAGGGCACGCTGATCGACAATATCGCGGTGCGCTTCGAGGACGGCAAGATCGTCGATGCCAAGGCCTCCCGCGGCGCCGAGGTGCTGAGCAAGGTGCTGGACACCGACGAGGGCGCACGTCGCCTCGGGGAAGTGGCGCTGGTGCCGCATTCTTCGCCGATCTCGCAGAGCGGGCTGTTGTTCTACAACACGCTGTTCGACGAGAACGCGGCCTCGCACATCGCGCTCGGCCAGTGCTATTCGAAGTGCTTCATCAACGGCGCGCAGCTCACCCCGCAGCAGATTGCAGCGCAAGGCGGCAACCAGAGCCTGATCCATATCGACTGGATGATCGGCTCGGCCGAGACCGACATCGACGGCATCCTGGCCGACGGCAGCAAGGTGCCGGTGTTCCGCAAGGGCGAGTGGGCGAAGTAGGCCCTTCGCGCCTCACGCCGCCGCGTTGCGCAGCGTCGGGTTGTTGTCGATGCTGAAACGGTTGAACAGGGTCGTGAACGGGCTGCCGTCGGTGGCCCGCACGATGGCGTCCGACGCCGCGACGGCGTCGTAGAGCGCGCCGACCGGATCGTCCGGCTCCGGCAGATCGAGGCGCGCGCGGATTTCCTCCCTCGCCTCGTTGACGTCGTCCTCGTCCTCGAGTGTTGCTTCCAGCGCATCTGCCGCGCGCCGCATTTCCGCGAGATCGCCGCCGGCGGAGAATTTGAGGATGTCGAGCCAATAGGGGCGGGCGACGACGAGCTGGACGAACGCGTCAAAACTCCCGGCGATGATCCCGGCCCGGCCTTCCGATGAGACGTAGAGCACATCCTGTGACGGCAGCAGCAC
This sequence comes from Bradyrhizobium campsiandrae, assembly GCF_014529705.1. Taxonomy (GTDB): domain Bacteria; phylum Pseudomonadota; class Alphaproteobacteria; order Rhizobiales; family Xanthobacteraceae; genus Bradyrhizobium; species Bradyrhizobium campsiandrae. The sequence goes on along the minus strand of NZ_JAANIH010000039.1, from coordinate 27,254 downwards.
GAAGGCGCCGCCCGAGCTGTCGCTGCCGACCTGCCGGGGGCTGTCGAGGCCGTCGATTGTGAACCAGGGTTCGTCGTCCGCGGCGAACGAGACATCGAGACCGCCGAGCCAGGCGACGACCTCGCTGTCGGCTGTCAGAACCTCTGGGGTCAGGGGCATCGATCGGGCTCCTTCTGGGTCGTCTCGCGCACTTTGTCGCACCCCCGAAAAGACGGGTTCATGTGCGCGAATTTGCAGGGAAATCCTGACGTTATCGGCTTCGCATCTGCAACTTGCGGCTGATTGTCGGGGCCTGCGTAAGGAAGAATTAAAAACCGGCTACTAGCGTTCCCAACATCTTTCGAAACAATCCGGGATTAAGCCCGGTTAATTATATTATACCTCTCGGGGAAGCAGATGTCGCGGGCATTGATTGAAATCGGTAGTTGCAATGTGGATCTGGAGCTGCGGCCGATCGAGCCGGCCTGGATCATCGAGGGTAACCCGGTCTCGCGTTCGCACATCCTCTCGACCAGCTCGGACGGCACGTCCTCGACCATCATTTGGTCCTGCACCGAAGGCCGCTTCAACTGGTACTATGATTTCGACGAGACGATCATGATCCTGGAAGGATCGATCGTACTGGAAAGCGACGGGCTTCAGCCGAAGCGCTACGGCGTTGGCGACGTCATCTTCTTCCGCGACGGCGCGCATGCCAAATGGCATGTCGAAGGCCACGTCAAGAAGATCGCCTTTTGCCGCAAGACCAATCCGGCGGTCATTGGCTTCATGGTCCGCGTCATCAACAAGCTGAAGCGGATGTTGCTGTCGGCCGGCGAACGCCGCCCCGCGAGCCTCATGGGTGCCGGCTAACAGTATTGATCGAGTTTCAAGGACGCTTCCCAGCGGCCACGACGGGAGAGGGGGCGGGACCAACATCCCGGCCCCTCTTTTGCGTCATGACGGCAATTCGAGCCGGTAGAACTCGGTCGCAGTCTGCGAGAACAGCGCAGTTTTCTCCGCCTCGCTCAACGGTGCTGCGATGCGTTTGAAGGCGTTGAAGATCACCTGGTAGCTGCACTGGCCCTTGTCCGGCGGGAAATTGCTCTCGAACATCGCCCGCTTCGCGCCGAACGCTTCGATGCAGGTTTCGACATAAGGCTTCCACGCTGCGGCGAGTTCCTCGGATGACGGCGGCCTTTCGCGCAGATGAAAGTCGTAGCCGAGCAGGCACATCGCGAGCCCGCCGAGCTTCACCACGACGTTCTCGCAACGCGCGATCTGCCGGATCGCGGCGCGCCACTGCGCAAACACCTCTTCGCGCCGTCCTGCGAAGCGGCCGACCCCGGCCGGACCGCCGCAATGGTCGAGCACGATCCTGGTGTCGGGGAAGGCGCGGGCGAGTTCAGTCAGCTCGCCGATCTGCGGATGAAACAGCCAGGCATCGAAGCTGAGGCCAAGCGGCGCAAGGCAGGCAAAGCCCTTGCGGAAGGTCGGATCCTGCAACAGCCCCTTCGGCCGGGTCGCATACATGCCGGCAACGATCGGATCTTCGTCCCAGGCCGAGGAATGCCTGATACCCCGGAAGCGGCCGTTGCCGGCGGCAATCTCCGCCTCCAGCACGGGCCTGGCCGCATCGCCGAGCAGCAGGTTCACATGGCTGACGATGCCGGCGCAGATCGCAGCCTTGCCGTAACCGCCGCTCGCGCTCATCGCGGCCACGCCATTGGCGAACTCGACCTCGCCGACGGGCCGAAACGCCTCTGGCCCGTGCGCGCGGTACATCGAGCGGCAATCGACATAGACGGTGGCGATGATGTTGTGCCCTGAGGCGATGTCGGCTGCCATCTCCTCGATAAGATAGCGATGGCCGCGATTCCAGAGGTGATGATGCGGATCGACGATCGGTCGGGAGGGATCGATGATCTCTTCCCGATGTTGCGCGAGCCAGTCCTCGCGCGGTTCGACGAAGAGCCCGCTGGTGTTTGCGGGCAGACCGCTTGCAGCCATCGAAATTCGCTCCCTGATGTTTTTTATGGCGGGAGCCTAGCACCTCGTCTCGTCACGCAGCAGTGCGCCTTGCGCAACCGCGCCCTCCGTCGCGAGCGCAGGGGGGCGTCAGTTCTGCCGCCGTGTCGCCCGTACATCGACCACCAGCTGCCAATCGGTCGACGTGACCGGCTCGACCTCACGGCTTGCGCGGGGACAGATCGATCCTCAGACCCCGTCGAGAATGATCACCGTCGGCGTCGATGGCAGGGTGTCCCGCGACATCCGCAAGGAGTGCTCGGTGCGGCGGTCGATCTCGAACTGCTTGCCGATGCGCTGCATGAACTCGTCGAGCGGGGTGGCGAAGCGATGCATCGGCAGCACCACGGAGGCGCGCAGCCGCTTGGTAATCTCCGAGACGCCGTCCAGCGACATGGTGTAGGTGCCGTCGATCGGCACCATCACGATGTCGAGCCGGCCGATCTGGGCGAAATGGCTGTCGTCCAGCTTGTGGTGGAGATGGCCGAGGTGTCCGATGCAGAGGCCAGCGACCTCGAAGATGAAGATCGAGTTGCCATCGCGGATCATGTCGGCGCCGGAATCGTCGCCGAAATAGCGGCGGATGTCGGTCGTGACGTTGCGGATGAAGGTGTCGCCGATCCGTTCCGACACGATCGCCGGCTTGCCGTCCTCGCCCCAGCCATGCAGCACGTGGGGAATGCGCTTGTCGGGATTGAGCGAATAATGGGTGCTGTGCGCCCGGTTCATGGTGACGACGTCGGGCAGCCTGCCGACCTGGTAGGCGCCGCTATAGTCGGTCGCGATGCGCACGCCGCCCGGCGTGTCGATGAAATAGGTGGAGTGGCCGGCATAGGTGATCTCGACCTCGGGCGCGGCAGCGGCTTGCCGGAAGGCGACGGGTGTGATGCGAGGCGCAGCGTTGGCCATTGCCAGGCATTCGCTGCGCTGGGGCGGCTGCTGGGCCAGGGCAGGCGAGAGACACGCGCTCAACAGCGCAAAGGCCGCCGAAATGAATCGCCGCATATCCAGTCCCCAATGATCTTCAGGGAAAGTCTAGCGTGCAACGCAGCGGGTCGCCAACGGGATGCGATCAACAGCGCGTCAGTGTCGCACTTTTACCCACGTCTCGGGCTGAACTTCCAGGTCATCGCCACCAGGCCCGCGGTGATCAGGCCGCTGACGATGCCGGCGGTCGGCAACGTGAGCAGCAGCGCGGCGGTCGCGGCCCAGCCGATCGAGGAGAAGGCTTCGGCGAAGGTCGCGAGCCTGGACGAGGTCTGCCGGCGCCGGAATTGGCTGCGCCGGGCCTGGACTCGGAACCAGAGCTGGATCGCGGTGGCGGAGGTCGCACTGATGATGATCGTGGCGGCTGTGATCGCGGCCTGGAACGGCGAGGCGAAAACCAGCGCCGCAACCAGCGGGCTGAAAATCACGGCGATCGCGATCAGCACCACCTCGATCTTGGCGCGGATGACGCTGGACGGTGTCAGCGGCGCGGTCGCGACCAGATCAGGGGCGTCCTCGCCCGAGATCGTCAGCCAGGCGAGCCCGCCGGCGAGCTGGCCTGCGGCCATCACGATGACGGGCGTGATCAGCGTCAGTGCCGCGGAGCTGTCGCCAAAACTGCGCCATAGCAGCAGCGCCGGCGGCACCAGATAGAGCAACTGCATCAGCGTTTGCGAGATCAGCCAGGGGTCGCGACAGAGCAGCACGAACTCCTTGCGGCGGAGTGCCTGCTGTCGCGAGCCGCCGCGGAACGGACGCTCCTTGGCGCGCTTGCGGCTGGATGTGCCATAGGCGGCAGCATCGATCGCGGTGTCGGCGAAGCGGCCCGAGAAGATCGCCATGACGCATCCGAGCAGCGCCAGCCCCAGCGCGAGGAGCAGCAGCAGCGCCTCGCTGTCGCCCATGGCCGCCCGCGCCGGCCACCACCAGATGCTGTCGACATCGGGTGCGTGCGCGGCGAGGGTACCCGAGGTCAGGATGGTGAAGCGCGACAGCGTGCCGTAGGAGATGATCGCCGCGACCTGAAGCGCGATCACGAAGCCCGCGCCGATGATCGCGGCCAGGATCTGGGCCACGAAGCGTGTCCGCGCCGGGCCGATCAGGCGAAACAGGAGAATGGTGACGGCAATCGCGATCGCCGCCGCCGACAGCCCCATGGCGACGACCACGCCGAACGCTGCCAGCCACCGCGCGCCGCCGCCGATGACAAGCACGTCGATGAAGGGCGTTGAAAACAGCAGCGCCATCGCCGTGACGGTGAGCGCGATGGCGGCGATGCGTACCGAGAACAGATTGGCCAGCGTTGCCGGCGAGGACATGATGAGGTCGAGATCGGCGCGCGCGTAGAACACCCGCGTGACGGATTCGATTGCCTGCGACAGCATGAGCGTCCAGGCCAGAAAGATCGTCGCCGAGATCACGATCAGCGAGGATTTGTCGAGCGGCAGTTGCAGATCGGCGAAGCGGCCGATCACCGCCCAGGCCGGCACGTGCAGGAGCGCGGCGAAGAACAATAGGCCGATTACGGCAGCGCGGGCGCGCTGGCGCCTGCCGCCGGTCATCATGGCAAACCATTCGCGCCAGGCGAGCCTGAGCTCGTGACGGGCAAACCACGAAAGCGCGGTCGCCGAGATCATGCGGCGTCCTGCAGCGTCACCAGGGCGATGAAGAGGTCTTCCAGGCTGGTGTCGGCATGGCCGTTCTGCTGGCGCAGCTCCGTCAGCGTGCCCTCGGCGACGAGACGGCCTGCGGCGATCACGCCGATGCGGTCGGACATGCGCTCGGCGACCTCGAGGATATGTGTCGTCATGATGACGGTGCAGCCGGCGCGGACGCGATCGCCCAGCAATCCCTTCACATGACGGGCCGAGACGGCATCGAGGCCGGTCAGCGGTTCGTCGAGGATGATGAGGCGGGGGTCGTGCACCAGCGCGCCGGCGAGCGCGACCTTCTGGCGCATGCCCTTGGAGAAGCCTTCGCAGCGTTCGTGCCGGTGCGGCGCGAGCCCGAGTGATGTCAAGAGTTCCTCGGCGACCGGCTTCGAGACGGCGGGCGCGATACCCCAGAGTCCGGCGACGAATTCGAGATATTCGAGCGGGGTGAGCTTGTCATAGATCATGGGCTCGTCGGACACCCAGGCCATCGCCTGTTTGGCTGCCACAGGGTTTTGGAGCGCATCGATGCCGAAGATGGAGACGTGGCCCGCGTCGGGCCTGAGCAGACCTGCGACCATGCGCAAAGTGGTTGTCTTGCCTGCGCCATTGGGGCCGACCAACGCATAGAATTCGCCGGCATGGATGGTGAGATCGAGATTATCGACCGCCAAACGGTCAAAACGCTTCGTTAACCCTCGGACTTCCAGCGCCGAGCTGTCCGGCTTCATGACGGCCACACTATCTGGTTTTGCATCGGTCGCGACCATGACCGGAAGACGTTTCGGCACGGTGAATCGCGCTGCCGCAAATTCCGGCATCCACCTTGGACCAAAGGCAAGCCATCCTGAAAGTCACCGTTTGTTGACAGCGCTTGGCGGTTCAGGCTGAATTGGCGCCGGGACAAATGCCGCGCGCGGTGCACCCACTGCGTAGCGGCTGGACACAAGATACGGCAAGGCGGTCGTTAGAACCGCTGGTTGTATCGGGAGGACGCGGCGATGCTGGATTTCGTTCAGCAGCTGGTCAGCGGTGTTGCACTCGGCTGTGTCTACGGCCTGATCGCGCTCGGCTTCGTGCTCGTCTACAAGGCCACCGAGGTCGTCAATTTCGCGCAAGGCGATCTGATGATGCTGGGCGGTTTCTTTGCCTTCACCTTCATCGGCATGATGGGTCTGAACTACTGGATCGGCTTTGCCGGCGCGGTGGCCGCCATGGCGCTGTTCGGCATGCTGGCGGAGCGGATCGTGGTGCGGCCGATCCTCGGTTATCCGCAATTCTCCATTATCATGGCCACCATCGGCCTCGGCTATTTCCTGCGCTCGGTCGCCGGCATGATCTGGGGCACCGACGATTTCAAGATCGAGACGCCGTTCAGCCAGGGCGTGCTGCGCGTCGGCTCGCTGGTGCTCGCCCATGACAAGCTCTCGGTGATCGCGGCGACGATCATCCTGTGCACGCTGCTCTGGCTGTTCTTCAACAAGACCACGCTCGGCACCGCGATGCGCGCCAGCTCGGAGAACATGCTGGCGGCCTACTACATGGGGATTCCGGTCAAGCGCGTGGTGTCGATCGTCTGGGCGATCAGCGCGGCGGTCGCGACCTGCGCCGGCGTCCTGCTGGCGCCGATCACCTTCATTCATTCCAACGTCGGTCTCGTGCTTGGTCTCAAGGCGTTTCCCGCCGCGGTGCTCGGCGGCTTCGGCTCGATCCCCGGCGCGGTCGTCGGAGGCGTGTTGATCGGCGTGATCGAAAGCATGGCCGGGTTCTATCTGCCCGAGGGCTGGAAGGACGTCGCGCCCTACATCGTGCTGCTGGTCGTGCTGCTGTTGAAGCCCGAGGGCCTGTTCGGCCTTCACGCCCGCAAGAAGGTCTGAACGCATGCGCTTCCTGTTCAAGACCGACTATGAGGACGACATCAGGCTGTTCCCGCATTCGGGCTACGTCGTTTCCTATGGTCTGCTGCTCGCGGTGCTGCTGATCGCACCTTACCTGCTCTCCAGCTATCTGATGAGCCAGCTCGTCTTCGTCTGCATCTACGCGACCGTGGGTGTGGCGCTGCTGATCCTGACCGGCTTCACCGGGCAGGCCTCGCTCGGACACGCCGCGTTCCTTGCGATCGGCGCCTACACGGCCGCGTACCTGCAGAAGTACAATGTGCCGTTCCCGGTCTATTTCCTCGCTGCTGGCGCGCTGACCGGCTGCATCGGCGCGCTGGTCGGCTTTCCCGCGCTGCGATTGCAGGGCATCTACCTCGTCATCGCCACCATCTCCTTCGCCTTCATCGTCGAGGAGATCCTGGCGCGCTGGGAGAGCGTCACCAACGGCAATGAGGGCATGCGCGTCAAGGCGCTGTCACTGCTCGGCGTGACGGTCTCGCGCGACAGCCCGACCTTCTATTTCCTCTGCCTTGCGGTGCTGGTGCTGACCATCGTCGGTACGCTCAATCTGCTGCGCTCACCGACGGGCCGTGCCTTCGTCGCGATCCGCGATTCCGAGACGGCCGCGCGCAGCATGGGCGTCAACGTCGCGCTCTACAAGGTGAAGTCGTTCGCGATCTCGGCGGCGATCACCGGCTTTGCCGGCGTGCTGTTCGCGCACAAGCTCTCCTTCATCTCGCCGGAGATGTTCACGCTCCAGCTGTCGATCGAGTTCATCATCGTGATCCTGATCGGCGGCACCTTCAGCCTCCACGGCGCCGTGCTGGGCGCGATCTTCATCGTGATGATCGACCCGTTCCTGACCTACCTCAAGGACGACATGCCCGGCATCATCGCCGGCATTGCCGCGACGTTCGGCGCAGGCGCTGCGACCGCGGCCAATATCCAATCGAAAGTGGCGGCCTTCGCCGCGCTCAACGGGCTGAAGGGCGCGATCTACGGCATCATCATCGTCCTGTTCGTGCTGTTCGAGCCGCTCGGCCTCTACGGCCGCTGGCTGAAGATCAAGCTCTTCTTCCAGCTGTTCCCGCTCTACAAGCGCGCCACCTTCAAGCGGCAGAAGATCTACGTGAAGTCGGAGCGGAACCGATGACCTATTTCCGCGCCGAGAACCTGTCCTTGCACTTTGGCGGCCTCAAGGCCGTCGATGCGGTGTCCTTTGCGGTCGAAAGGGGCGAGATCCTCTCGATCATCGGCCCCAACGGCGCCGGCAAGAGTTCGATCTTCAACCTGATCTCGCGGATCTACCGCCCGACCTCGGGCCGTATCTTCTTCGAGGACCAGGACATCACCGAGCAGCCGCCCTACGACATCGCAAAACTCGGCATCGCCCGCACCTTCCAGAACATCGAGCTGTTCGAGAATGCGACGGTGCTGTCCAACCTGCTGGTCGGGCGTCACCGGCATTCCACCACGCAGCTCTGGCAGGAGTTGCTGTTCCTACCGAGCGTACGCGCCAACGAGAAGCTGCACCGACGCCGGGTCGAGCAGGTCATCGAGTTCCTCGACCTCGAGCCCTATCGCGACAAGCTGATCTCGGGTCTTCCTTACGGCGTGCGCAAGGTGATCGAGCTGGCGCGTGCGCTGTGCTCGGAGCCGAAGCTGATCCTGCTCGACGAGCCTTCCTCCGGCCTCAATGTCGAGGAGACCGACGACATGTCGTTCTGGATCCGCGACATGAAGAGCGAGCTCGGCGTCACCGTGCTGATGGTCGAGCACGACATGTCGCTGGTCAATCGCGTCTCCGATCGCGTCATCGCGCTGAACTACGGCCGGGTGCTGGCGATGGGCTCGCCGTCCGAGGTGCAGCAGCATCCCGACGTCGTCGCCGCGTATCTAGGAGCCTGACGCGATGGATGCGACGGCGGCGCCCGATATCATCTTGAAACTCTCCAACATCGAGAGCTACTACGGGCCGATCATGGCGATCCGGGGCATCTCGCTCGAGGTGCCGCGCGGCCGCATCGTCACGCTGCTGGGCGCCAACGGCGCCGGCAAGACGACGGTGCTGAAGACCATCTCCGGCATTCTCGATCCGCAGAAAGGCTCGATCGAGTTCATGGGCAGGCCGATCCAGCGCATGGAGGCGGACAGGATCGTCCGTCTCGGCCTTAGCCATGTGCCCGAGGGACGTGAGGTGTTCCCGTTCCTCTCGGTGCGCGAGAACCTGATGATGGGCGCCTATCCGCGCCGCGATCGCGACGGCGTGACGGAAGATCTGGAGCGGGTCTACGGCTATTTCCCGCGGCTGAAGGAGCGCATCGACCAGCCGGCCGGCCAGCTCTCCGGCGGCGAGCAGCAGATGCTCGCGATCGGACGCGCGCTGATGAACCGGCCGACGCTGCTGCTGCTCGATGAGCCCTCGCTCGGCCTGTCGCCGCTGCTGGTGAAGGAGATTTTCACGATCATCCGCCGCGTCAACGAGGAGCAGGGCATGTCGATCCTGCTGGTCGAGCAGAATGCGCGGGTGGCGCTGGAGACGGCGCATTACGGCTATGTGCTGGAGATCGGTCGCGTCGTCATGAACGACAGCTGCGACCGCCTGATGCATTCGCAGGACATCCAGGAATTCTACCTCGGCGCCAAGGAGGCCGGCGCGCGGGGCGAACGGCGCTGGAAAAAGAAGAAGACTTGGAGATGAGAACTTGGAGATGAGAACTTGGCGGCGAGAGTTTCGGCGATGAACCATTAGGGGCGACAAGAAGGAGACGTGCATGGCCCGGCCGGCGGTGCTGACGGTCGCTGATACGATCGCGAAGAGCTTCTTGCGCGCGGCAGAGTTGCGCGGCGACAGACCAGCGATCCGTGAGAAGAAATTCGGCATCTGGCAACCGACCAGCTGGCGCGAATGGCTTGAGATCTCGAAGGAGATCGCCTACGGCCTTCGCGCCATCGGCTTCATGCCCGGCGACGTCGCCTCGATCATCGCCAACGCCGTGCCGGAATGGATCTACGCCGACATGGGCATTCTCTGCGCCGGCGGTGTTTCCTCCGGCATCTATCCGACCGATTCAGCTGCCCAGGTCGAGTATCTCGTCAATGATTCCACCACGCGCGTGATCTTCGCCGAAGACGAGGAGCAGCTCGACAAGATCCTCGCCTGCCGCACCCGCTGTCCCAGCCTGCACAAGATCGTCGTGTTCGACATGGAAGGGCTCAGCGGCTTCTTCGACGACATGGTGATGTCGTTCGAGGAGTTTCGGGCGCTCGGCCGCAACTCCATGGTCGGCCACGAGGCGCTGTGGCAGGAGATGATCGACAGCCGCAGCGCCGATGATCTCGCCGTGCTCGTCTATACGTCAGGCACGACAGGTCCGCCCAAGGGCGCGATGCACGCCAACCGCAGCGTCACGCATCAGATGCGGCACGCGGGCGACTTCATTCCGGCGCGCGAGGACGAGGACCGGCTGATCTTCCTGCCGCTCTGTCACGTCGCCGAGCGCGTCGGCGGCTATTACATCTCGGTCGCGCTCGGCTCGGTGATGAACTTTGCCGAGAGCCCGGAGACCGTGCCTGACAATTTACGCGAGGTGCAGCCGACCGTGTTCCTCGCGGTGCCCAGGATCTGGGAAAAATTCTATTCCGCCATCACCATTGCGCTGAAGGATGCGACGCCGTTCCAGCAATGGGTCTATCGCCGCGCCATCGCGATCGGCTACCGCATGGTCGATTGCCGGATCGAAGGCAGGGCCCCGCCGCTGGGTTTGCGCATCGCCAACAGCGTCGCCTATCAGCTGGTCTTTCGCAACATCCGCCGCATGATCGGGCTCGACCGCTGTCGCATCGCCTTCACCGGCGCGGCGCCGATCGCACCGGATCTGATCCGCTGGTATCTGGCGCTCGGCGTCGACATGCACGAGGTCTACGGCCAGACCGAGAATTGCGGCGTCGCGACCATGATGCCGGCGGACAGGATCAAGCTCGGCTCGGTCGGAACGGCCGTACGCTGGGGCGAGGTCGCGCTCTCGCCCGAAGGCGAGATCCTGATCAAAGGCGACTTCCTGTTCATGGGCTATCTGAACCAGCCGGAGCGGACGGCGGAAACGATCGACTCCCGCGGCTGGCTGCATACCGGCGACGTTGGCACCATCGATGTCGAGGGCTTTGTCCGCATCACCGACCGGATGAAGGACATCATCATCACCTCGGGCGGCAAGAACATCACGCCGTCGGAGATCGAGAACCAGCTGAAGTTCTCGCCTTACATCTCGGATGCCGTGGTGATCGGCGACAAGCGCCCATACCTCACCTGCCTCGTGATGATCGACCAGGAGAACGTCGAAAAATTCGCCCAGGATCAGGACATCCCCTTCACCAATTACGCCAGCCTGTGCCGGGCCAGCGAGATCCAGGACCTGATCTGGCGCGAGATCGAAGGCGTCAACGCCAACTTCGCGCGCGTCGAGACCATCAAGAAATTCTACCTGATCGAGCGCCAGCTCACGCCGGAGGACGAGGAGCTGACGCCGACCATGAAGCTGAAACGCAATTTCGTGAACAAGCGTTACGCCGCCGAGATCGACGCGATGTATCGCGAGCGCGCGGTGGCTTAGCGGAACAAACCAGCGAAGCGGCGATGGCCCCGCCCTTCGCGTCATACGGGGCCTTGAGGAGAGGAGACGTCAATGTCGAAATCGTTGAAGGCGGTCGGCCTTGTTGGGAGTGCGCTGGCGCTCACCTGTCTGCCTGCCGCGGCGCAGACCAAGGTCACCAATGAAGGCATCTCGGCCAGCGAGATCGTCATCGGCACGCATCAGGACCTGTCGGGCCCGATCAAGGTCTGGGGCGTGCCTGTTTCCAACGGCATGAAGATGGCAGTCGAGGAGATCAATGCGGCCGGCGGAATCCAGGGCCGCAAGATCAGGATGATCCTCGAGGACAATGGCTATGATCCGAAGAAGGGCGTGCTGGCCTCACAGAAAATGGTCGAGCGCGACAAGATCTTCGCCATGATCGGCTCGATGGGGTCGGCGCCGACGCTGGCCGCCCAGGACATCCTGTTCGATGCCGGCGTGCTCCAGCTGTTTCCGCTGACGGCCGCCGAATTCACCTTCAAGTTCGATCCGGCCAAGCCCCAGGAACGGCTCAAGTTCAACAATTTGCTGCCCTATGTCGAGAGCACGCGCGCCGCGCTGAAATACATGATGGAGTGGAAGAACTTTGGGAAGCCCTGCATCATGCATCAGGACGACGAGTACGGAAAGAACGTGCTCGACGGCTTCAACCAGCAGCTTGCCGCGATGAAGGTGCAGCCCGCCTCGATCACGAGCTACAAGCGCGGCGCCTCTGATTTCAGCGCGCAGATCGCCAAGATGAAGTCCGACGGCTGCGATCTCGTCGTGCTCGGCACCGTGATCCGCGAGACCATTGGCGCGATGACGGAGGCCAGGAAGCTCGGCTGGGACGTCACCTTCCTCGGCGCAACCCCGACCAATGTGCTGGAGGTGCCGACGCTGGGCAAGGAGGCCGTCGAAGGCCTCTATGCGGCCTCGGGCTTCGAGATTCCCTATGAGGACACCGCCAAGGGCAAGGTCCACGACTGGCTGGTCAACTACAAGAAGATGTTCGGCACCGACGCCAACACGCAGGCGATCATCGGCTACAACGCGGTGACGACGTTTGCGTTCTACGCCGACAAGGCCGGCAAGGATCTGACCGGACAGAAGATGCTCGACTCACTCGAGTCGGGCGAAAAATTCCTCGACATCTTCAACTCGCCGCCGACCAAATTCTCCAAGACCGACCACCTCGCCAACACTATCACCCAGGTGCAGCAAGTCAGGGGCGGCCGCTGGGTGCTGGTGAAGGACAATCTGATGTTCTGATGCGGTGTCGCTTTCACCCTCCCCTGGAGGCCCACCAGGGGAGGGTGAGTGCTCCCTACGATCCCCCGTTCGCCGTCCCCGCATTCACCGGCGCCAGCTCGTCCTCGCGGCAGCGCCAGCCGTCGGCGGCCTTCACGAAAGCAAACGTCCGCTGGATCCGCAGGCGGCGCGTGACATTGAAAGCTGCTGCGGAGCGCTCCTTGTTGGCGGCGCCCGGTCGCGGAAGGCCGGTAGCTGCGTCCCAGCAGGTGCCGGTGCAGGTCGAGGCCACTTTGCTACAGGTGGCGAACGGCGCCAGCACCACCATCTCGATTTCGCCGGTGACCTGGGCCTCCTGATCGGTCACCTGGCTGTCGAGGGCATAGACGCGGTTGATGCGCAGGAAATTGCCGCACGAATTGGCGGCGTGGATGCGCGCGGCGCAGAAATCGACGGCGTCGGTGTCGGGCTCTCTCGCTGCAACCTGCCGGCCGAACACCTTCTTCGGATCGCCCTTGGCAGCCGCGATCTCGTCGGCCCTGCGCTTGAGATCATCGACGAGACAAGCTTCCGCGGAGCCCAGCTCCTCGAGCGGCACGTTCTCCTTGCCGACCAGATTGCATTTGCGGTCGCGCTCGCGCGTCCAGCGGCCGTATTCCGCAAAGGCAAAGCGCGCGGCGGTCGGGTCCAGCTTCCCGATCAGGCCGAGCACCTGGCTGTTCAACTCGGTCTCGGTCAGCGCCAGCGCCGGGTCCGCGCAGATCAGCGCGCCGGCCGCCGTGTTGGCGGCGAGACAGTCGAAATCCGGATCGCGGAGGATTGCGGCGCGCTCCTCGGTCACCTTGAGCAGGCAGGTCTTCACCCGGTCGAAATCCTCGGCGCGAACTGCGGTCTGGCCGACGATGCCGCAGCCGAGATTGCGCTGGCGATTCCAGACCGCGTTTTCCTCGATCGCGGGCAGGCGGTCGGGCAGGCGGGCGAGCCGTGCCTCGACAGCCGTGCTCAGTTTCTCGGCGGCCGCGGACAGTTCGGCGTCACCGCAGACCAATTGATTGCCGGGGTCGCGGATCGCCTGGCAGTTGTTCTTGGAAAACAGCGGCAGCCGGCCGGCGATGGAGGGGGCTGATGTGCCCGATTGCGCGAAGCCTGATGCTGCCGGCCAGGCCAGCAGCGCAAGCACAGTCAGCACGATCGACCGCATTCCATCGTTCCCCGCCATTGCCGGACGGCATGCTAGCGTCCCTGATGGCGCGACGGAATGGGTTTATGAAGGGGCTACGAGGCCACCTAGTGCGCCTCGGGGCCTGCCATCGAGAACTGCACGGGTTCGCCGACATATTTCAGCACGGCGGACTGGTTGAGCACGAACAGCGGCTGATAGATGCGCGCATTGTCGTCATCGACCATTGCCATGCGGCGATTGTCCAGCATCAGCCAGTGGCCGTCGAGCTTTGCCGCGGCAACCGCGTGCTCCTCACCGGCCCTGACGTCGCGCACCACGACGATGCGGAGGTCTTCCGCCGCGACGCCGGCAAGCCGCAGCGCGGCGAGCTTGGCGATGGCGTAGTCCTCGCAGTCGCCGGCGCCGCGCGCGAAGGTCGCGAGCGGCGAGCTCCAGATGTCGTCAATGCCGTCATCGGTTGCGCGGATGGCGAGGTTGATGGCCCGATTGGCCTCGCCGAGCCGCGCGCGGCCGTCGCGGCTACGGGCCTGGTCGACGATGGCGAGCAGCTTCAGCGCCGCGGGCGAGGTGCAATTGTCGCGGTCGCCGTCGCACAGTGCGAGCTGCACCATGTCGTCGTCGAGCTTCTCCTTCAGCGCGAGCCATTTCTGCCGGAGATTGCCGGCGGAAATGGCGTAGGCGAACACGCCGAATGGCTCGGCGGATTTGCGCACGAGCACGCCTGCGCCCGGCGACAGCAAGGTGCCGGCACGAAGATCGGCGGCCGACCCGAGCAGGATCAATCCGCACAGAGCAATGATGGCGCGCCAGGCGCGCCGGTGAGCGGCGGTCTCCATCTGACATCCCCTTCCGGCTTCGCTCAGGTCCCCTCGACCTCGACGTGCCGGGCTTGTTGCTTGCGCGGAGATAGTGCGAGACGGGCCGTTTTGTTCTGCTTAACGCGCCGGGGCGGGCCGCCAAAACCGTGTGGCACGCTGAAGCGGGTCTGCCGGAATTGCCTAAAATTTTAGGCGTCGGGCGCCGGCGGAGGTCCGGTCGCCGCGAAAGAGGGGCAATTGCATGCGGAGGTTGCGGGAGGAGCGATTCTGCCTGTTATGGCTAATGACCTGCTATTTCACGGGTTCTGTTAGTTGGCTCACAGATTTGGCCCCGTATTTGCCGCACTATGCCGCGGGGCTTCGCGATGCGAAGACGAAGCAAGTATCTGTTGTTGAATTTATACAGCAGAATACAGGGGACGGTCGAAAATGTATTCAGAAAGACGAGTTCATACCTGTGAAGTCGGCAATAAATACTCAATTTCTTCTATGGGTGTCGCGACAAGCATAGTCGCCGAAAGCCAAGTGACGCCAAATCACACAAGCAATAGATGGTTTCACTAAGGACTTGGTAATGATAAGCAAGCTTAGGCAGTTGATACTTTCATAAATTTTAACCCTTTTCGGGTGTCCGGTTGAATTACGCTGGCAAATTTGACGCCGCGCTTTCCGGGGATGGCCAGGGCTCTCGCTCGCCCGCCTCCGGCCATGTCGATTCCTTGACCGCCGAGTCCTTTACTGCGAAGGCTCATGGCCACTTGCCCGACGGCGCGGTCGTCATTGCCGATCCCAATCTGATCTTCCACGGTGATTTCAAGCGCAGCGGTCTCGATCTCGTGCTGTCCCATGACGGCCACGATGTCGTCCTTCACGACTATTTCAGGGGCGACAAGCGCGCGGCGATCGCCTCGCCCGACGGCGCCCATCTCACCGGCGACATCGTCAACGCCCTCACCGGCTACGTCCAGGTTGCGCAGGCCGCACCCGGGGCCGCCGCCGCGCAGGTCATCGGCCACGTCACCAAGCTGACCGGCAGTGCGACAGCGATCCGCAACGGCGTCTCGGTGATCCTGAACAATGGCGACAACGTCGAGAAGGGCGACGTGGTCTCTACCGGCTCGGACTCGACACTCGGCGTCACCTTCATCGACGGCACCGTGTTCGGCCTGTCCTCCAACGCCAGGATGGTGCTGAACGAGATGGTCTACGACCCCAACGGGTCGAACAATTCCTCGCTGCTGAGTCTCGTCGCCGGCACCATCACCTTCGTCGCCGGTGAGACCGCCAAGCACGGCGACATGAAGATCGACACGCCGGTCGCCACCATGGGCATCCGCGGCACGGCGGTGCTGACGGAGATCAACTTCGTCGTCCCCTCCGGCGGCGGCGATCCGCAGCCGCAGGCGAATTTCCAGGTGCTGGTCGAGCCCAACGGCACCACCGGCTCCTACATCCTGTTCGACAAGCTGACGCTGCTGCCGATCGCGACGGTCAACCAGGCCGGCCAGATGATCCAGATCAGCGGCGGCAACGTCTCGGTCACCAATGCGCTGCTGTCGCCTGACGTGCAAAAGCTGATCACGGACGTGTTCACGCTCAAGTTCACGGACAACAACACCAACACCAAGCTCACCACCAACTTCACCGACACGATCACGCAGAACGGCAACATCGTCGTGATCAAGACGGACACCGGCGCCACCGCGACCGCGACCTTCACCAACCCGGGCAACAGTGGCACCACCCCTGGGCAGAGCGGGCAGGACAAGGGGGCCGACCGCTTCCCCGGCGCACCCCGTGCGGCGAGTCTCGATGCCAATGGCACCGCGACGTCATCGTTCGCGTTGAAAGAACACGCGGGCGCGACCGCCGACCGCGCGGATGCGAACGGCGCGGCCGTCGGTCCCGACACGGTCACGATCCGGATCAACTTCGTCGATCAAAACCTGGGCGATCGACCGACGGTGTCGGTGGACCTCGGTGCGGCACCGAACTACGTCTACATGGACGCCGGCAAACACGACGTCACCGGTTCGCTCAATGCTCTGCAGAAGCAGGACATCGCGGCAACGCAGATCCAGATCAGCGTGGCCGCCGACGCGGGCAACACCAACAACGGTTCTGCGACCCTCACCTACACGATCCCCGACCACGTCTTCGATTTCCTCGGGGCCGGCGAAACGCTGACATTGACCTACATGGTCCACGTCAACGACAATTTCGCAATCAATCCTGAATCGAATGACTTCCCGATCACCATCACGATCACGGGCACAAACGACAAGCCGGTGATCACCACCAGCGTTCCGACCATCACGTTTTCGGGCGGCACCAGCACGGCAGGCGGCTCGCTCGCCACCAAGGTGCCGACGGCGGGGACGCTGACCTTCACCGACGTCGACCTGACCGACACGCACACGGTGGCGGTGTCCAAATTCAGCGCGGTCCTGCCCGGCGGGACGGTACCCCAGAGCATCCACGACTTCTTCGCGGCCGACCTCTCGGTCTCGATCGCGTCCGGCCACGACAGCACCGGGTCCGGCACGGGGACGGTGAATTGGTCGCTCGGAGATATTCCTGTCTATCTCGCCGACTTCATCCCGAAGGGTGAGGTGCTGACCCTGACCTACACCGTCACGGTCACGGATTCGCAAGGGGCAACCTCGGACCAGACCATCACGGTCACGATCACGGGCACCGATGCGCCTGCCGTGGTGTGGATCGCGACCAACAAGCCCTCGGGCGGCTTCTGGAAGACCGGCGCCAACTGGGAAACAGGCGTCGCGCCGACGATCGATGACGACGTCATCGTCATCACCGATCAGCTGCATGGGCTGACCCCGTCCTATCCCGTCACCATCGACATAGCGGCGTTCGGCAAGTCGCTGACGATGGACGATTACGACAAGACGGCCGGCCACACAGCGCCGGAGGTGGTCAATCACAGCACGCTGACGCTCGCCGGCGAGCTCAAGCTCAATGCCGACGCCAAGTTCACCAATGCTGCAGATGGCACTGTTCTCGTCGGCGGCGCGATCGATGTCGAGACGATCACCAGGACGAACGGCGAGGTCGTTATCAATACCGCCGCGATTACCAATGCGGGCTACCTCACGCTGGCCGCGGGCGGGACGATCGATACGCTGACCACCATCGTCAATTCCGGCACGATTGCACTTTCCGGCGGACCGCTGCAACTGAGCGCCAGCATTGCCAATGCCGGCGGTACCGTGCAGGTCGATTCCGCGGCGAATCTGATCGTTGACGGCGCAACGATCGATGGCGGCACTCTTAACATTATGGGTGCATTGGTGCTGGAGGGTGCCAGCCTGATCGAAAACGGTGCGCTGGACGTCGATAATTTCGGCGGTGTCTACGTCCAAGGCGTGGCCGAGTTCGCAAACGAGGCCGTCCACAACGCTGGCAAGATCGAGGTTCTTGCCGATCGTGTATTGACGATTGACCAGGGCTCCGATGTCAACAATCAAGGCGACCTCACTGTCGATGGCGATGGCAAGCTGATCGTCAACGGTGCGACCATCGACGGCGGAAAGATCGTTGTCCTCCCCGGAGCGGCGGCGATCGAAGGTGGCGAGAGCGACAGCACGTTCACCCTTGTGCTGCCAGGTACCGGCACGGTCACGAACAACGGCGAGCTCGACCTCACCGGCAATGCCGTGCTGAGCAACGGTGTCCTGAAAAACAACGGTACCCTCGATGTCAGCGGCGCGGGCAATGCGCTCAATGACGAGGCGGTGACCAATGCCGGAATCATCGAGGTGCTCACAGGCGCGCTCGCGATTGGTCCGGGCTCTACTGTCGATAACTCCAGCGGCAAAGTCGTTGTCGACGCCGCGTTGATCCTGAACGATGCCACGATCAGCGGCGGTGCGATCAAAGGCGTCGGCAGCATCGATGTCATCGGCGCCAGCACCATCGACAAGGGTGCCACGCTCAGCGTCGCGACGGTCACGGCCGATGCCAAGCTGACGCTCGACGGCATCACGGTGTCGGCCTCGGTCATCTCCGACAACGCCAGCATCGAGCTCGATAACACGGTCCAGCTCAAGGGTGGCGCCAGGATCCAGGGCGGTCATGTGACCAACGCTGGCACGCTGGAGATCTCGGGTGCTGCGACGCTGCTTAACGACGTCGTGACCAATAACGGCACCGTGCAGGTCGACGGCAGCCAGGCGCTGACGCTGTCGAACACGGAGATTTCCGGCGGAGCCATCGATGGCACCGGCACGATCGACGTCACGGTCGCCAGCAAGATCGACGGCGCTGCCACGCTGAGCACCAGCGCAATCATCGCCGACGCCAAACTGACGCTCAACGGCATCACGGTGTCGGGATCGACCATCACCGATAATTCCAGCATCGAGCTGGACAACACCGTCAAGCTCCAGGACGGCGCCAAGATCCAGGGCGGCCCTGTCACCAACAACGGCAAGCTGGAGATCGCGGGCGCTGCAGCGCTGCTCAATGACGTCGTGACCAATAACGGCACCGTGCAGGTCGACGGCAGCCAGACGCTGACGCTGTCCGGCACGGAGATTTCGGGCGGTGCGATCAACGGCGCCGGCGCGATCGACGTCACGGTCGCCAGCAAGATCGACGGCGGTGCCACGCTGAGCACCAGTGCAGTCATCGCCGACGCCAAACTGACGCTCAACGGCATCACGGTGTCGGGATCGACCATCACCGATAATTCCAGCATCGAGCTGGACAACACCGTCAAGCTCCAGGACAGCGCCAAGATCCAAGGCGGCCCTGTCACCAACAACGGCAAGCTGGATATCGCGGGCGCTGCGGCGCTGCTCAATGACGTCGTCACCAACAACGGCACCCTTCAAGTCGACGGCAGCCAGACGCTGACGCTGTCCGGCACGGAGATTTCGGGCGGTGCGATCAACGGCGCCGGCGCGATCGACGTGACCGTCGCCAGCAAGATCGACGGGGGCGCAACGCTGAGCACCAGCGTGGTGACCGCCGACGCCAAGCTGACCCTGAACGGCATCACGGTGTCGGGCTCGGTCATCACCGACAATGCCGGCATCGAGCTCGATAGTACGGTCCAGCTCAAGGGTGGTTCCAGGATCCAGGGCGGTCCTGTCGCCAACAACGGCACGCTGGAGATCGCGGGTGCTGCGGCGCTGCTCAATGATATCGTGACCAACAAGGGGACGGTGCAGATCGATGACGGCCAGATCCTCACGCTGTCGGGCACCGAGATCAGCGGCGGCATCATCAACAACTACAACGGCGCCTCGGGCGGCGCGATTGGTGTCACCGGCGACAGCGCGATCGATGGCCATGCGACCCTGAACAAGGGAGTCGTGACGGTCGGGAGCGGCGTCGTTCTGTCATTCGGCGACGCAACCGTGTCGGCGAGCGCCATCGCCAATGGCGGCACCGTCAAGGTCGAGGCCGACCGGAAGCTGACGCTGGCTGGCGCTACCCTGACCGGCGGTGCGCTCACCATCGCCGGGACGCTTGTGTCATCGGGTATCAGCGCGATCACCGATACCAGCATCTCGAACACTTATCTGCTGGAATCCACACTCGGCGGCCTGCTGACGTTGGCGGCGACGACGCCCGCGCCTGTGATCACCAACGACGGCGGCACGATCCGGGCCAACAATGCCGAGCTCGACATCGACGGAGAAGCCGTCAGCAACACCGGAGCGCTGTCCGCGATCAACGACGGCGTCTTGAAGCTGATCTCGACGACTGTGACCAACACCGACGGTGCGGTGTTTGTCGAAACCGGCTCGACGCTCGATCTTTCCGATGCGACCATCGCCGGCGGCACGATGACGATAGCGGGCACGCTGGAATCGACAGGCACCAGCGCCATCACCGACGCCGACATCACCAACACCGGCACGATATCGGTCACCAGTGGCAAGCTGACGATCGACCCTGCCCTGATCCATACGCTGACCAACAGCCACCTTCTCCAGGCCAATGGTGGCGAGCTCGATGTCGTTGGCGAGCACATCGTCAACACCGCTGATATCAAGGCGATCAACGGCGGCATTTTGAAGCTGTCGAGCCTTGGTGTGACCAATGATGGCGGCGCCGTCACGGTCGACGGCGTCTCGAAACTCTATCTGACGGCAGCCTCGATCAACGGCGGCAGCCTTACCAATTCCGGTCATCTCTACGGCGTCTCCGGCCTCAACACGATCTCGGCCGGGGTCACCAACACCGGCACGATCGAGGTAGAGGCGGGGACACTGAACCTCTCCGCCGGCCTGACCGGCATCGGCACGCTGGTTATCGATGACGGCGCAACGTTGGAGCTCGCGGGAGCGACGGCGCAGACCGTGACCTTCGCCGGCGGCGCCGACACGCTCCTGCTCGACAAGGTCGCCGGCCAGGGCTTCACCGGCACCATCGCCGGCCAGTCGTCGAAGGGCGGCATATTCAAGGTCGCGGGCGCGGCCGATATCGCGGCGTCGAGCGGTGACGCGCTTGACTTCACGGCGAGCGGCGGCACCTCGGCAAAGCCCGCCAATATCGTGCTGACGCCCTCGGGCGCGCTGAAAGGCGCGGCCAATGGTGTTGTCGTCACCGAGAACGGCACCGGCGACATCTCGCTCACCGCGACCGGGAACATCGCCGGCCTTGCCGGCAACGGCATCACGCTGCGCGACAGCGCCACGGGCTTCGGCAACATCACCATCGACAATTTGACCGGAACGGCGACCGGCAGCGGCGCAAATTCGGAAGGCATTCTCGTCGAGAACCTCAACGCCGCCAATGCCGGCGACATCTCGATCACCCAGCACGGCGGTGCGGCCGGCGGCGCCTTCGGCATCGAGGCGACGACTCACGGCGATGGCGACATCACGATCGATGCCGGCGGGGCGGTCACCGGCAGCTCGGCCAATGGTATTCGCGCGCGTAGCTTCGGCTCCGGCGACGTGACCGTCACCACCGAAGCCGGCAGTGCCATCACATCAGGCTCCGGCGGCATCGTTGCGATCAACTCGGCAACGGCGATTGCCAAGGATGTTGGCAGCACGATCTCCGTGATTGCGCATGGGACGATCAATTCGGGTCCCACGGTCAATGTCGACGGCTCGCCGTCGGCCGGCATTGCCGCCGGCTACACGCCAGGCCTCAGCTTCTCGACGGGCACTCCGACCACCGTCTATGGCGATGTGACGGTGGATAGCGACGCAACAATCGTCGCGGCGGGCGAAGGCATCCAGGCCTTCACTTGGGGGCTTGGCAACGTCACGGTGACTGCGGAGGCGGGATCCTCGATCACCGCCGCGGATCACGCGATCGTCGCTTTTGCTCATGGTGGCGGCGACGTCGCCATCACCAACGATGGCCTCGCCACAGGTGCATACGGGATCGAGGCCGATGCCTTTGGCGCGGGCAAGATCACCATCAGCAACGATGGGACCGTCGCGGGCACCTTTGGCGCCGGCATCGAGGTGAATCAGGACCTCCTCGGCACCGGGCTGATTCACATCACCAACGATAGTCACGGACATATTGCTGCGGGAAGCGGCTCGGCCGCGATCTCGATTTCGGGTGGTACGGGAAACGTTCTGATCGACAATTCCGGCGCCATCGGGCCCGACGATGCCACGACGGTCGGCTCGACGACCTCCGCGATTCTCCAGACCGGCGGCGCGATCGCGATCAACAACAGCGGGCACATCAACGGCAACGTCTCGGTCGCAAGCGCGACGTTCGACAACGAGAGCGGCGGCACCTGGACGGTTTCCGGCACCAGCGTGTTCGGCACGCTGTCGACGATCGACAATGCCGGCGACGTCAAGCTCCTCGACGGCGCCTTGGTCTCAAGTGCGGACGGCGTCGCATTCGCCATCACCAATTCCGGCGAGATCGAGAGTTGGGGCACGACGGTCATCAAAGGCGCCATCACCACCACCGATACCAGCGCGATCGAAATCCACACGGGCACCCTGACGCTGTTCGGCTCGCTGTCGGGCTCTGGCACTGTCAAGATCGACGCCGGCGCGACGCTCGACGTCGGCGCCACGGTGTCGCAGACCATCACCTTCGGCGGCGGCAGCGCCGAGCTTCAGATCGATACGGCGAGCTTCGCCGGTGCCGTTGCGGGGTTCGCGACCACCGACAAGCTCGACCTGGCGAACATCGTCTACGACGGCGGTACCTCGGCGACCTACGACGCCAAAACCGGCAATCTTGTCGTCAGCGATGCCCATGGCCACAGCATCACGATCAAGCTCAACGGTGACTACAGCAATGCGCATTTCGCTGGCAGCAGCGACGGTCATGGCGGCACCCTGATCACTGACGTCGCGGCCGACGACAAGCCGGCCTTCAATCCTGCCGAAACCTCGCCGACGGCGGTCGTGGCGGAGCAGTCCGGCGTCACGGGCTCCTCGAGCCCGGATCAGTCTAGTCCGGCCAGCGGCACGATCCATTTCACCGATGTCGACCTGACCGACCGGCCGACGGCGACGGTCACCGGCCAGTCCGCGACCTGGCTCGACACCGACGGCCACACCCAGCTCACCCTGACATCGAGTCAGGCGAGCGCGCTGGAGAATGCGCTCTCGGTCCTGACATCGGGCAAGAACAACGGCAGCGCCGACTGGAGCTATTCGATCAAGGACAGCGCGCTGGATTTCCTCGGGCAGGGCCAGACCGCGACCGTGGTCTCGACCATCACGCTCGATGACCATCACGGTGGCACCGACACGGCGCAGGTCACGGTCACGATATCAGGCGCGAACGATGCGCCGACGCTGGCCCCGGTCACCACGGGGCCCCTCGTGGACACCGCCGCGACCGACACCTTCTCCAATCTCACCGGCAAGCTGGCCGGCACCGATGCCGACAGCGGCGAGACCGCGACGCTGACCTATGCCGTGCTCGACGCAGCTCACCATGCCACGACGACGGTTGCCGGCCTCTATGGTTCGCTGACCGTCGCGGCCGACGGCAGCTACAGCTATGTTCCGAATGCCGCGGCGATCAACGCGCTCACGGCAGGCAATTACACCGACAATTTCACGGTCCAGACCACGGACGTGCATGGTGCAACGGGGACGGCGGCGTTCAAGGTGAACGTCACTGGTGCCGACGAAGCGCCCGTGATCAACATCGACAATGTCAGCGTGGTCCAGAACGATGACGAGTTCATTGTGGTTCGCGGCCTCAAGGTCACCGACACGGATGCTGTCGCGGGCGAAACTTTCACGCTTCACGCGACCACCGTGGGTCCGGGCAGCAGTGCCGGTCCGTCGTCGGGATCGGGTTCTCTCGCCAGCATCAATACGTTGCTGCGCACCGTGACCTACAATGAGGGCAGCGGCGAACCCGCGACTGACAAGATTGCGCTGACGGTGGCCGATGGTCACGGTGCGACCGACACGCTCAACCTGATCTTCAATCTTCGCGAAGAAGGGGACATGAGCAGGCTCGCCGTCACCGGGACGACGGGCAAGGATGTGTTCTTCGGAACGGTCGGGCCCGATCAGTTCGTGTTCGCAGCCAACTCGAACCACGACACCATCGTGAACTTCACCTCCGGTGTGGATCTGATCGATCTCAGGGCCGTCGTGACGACCGGCAATATTTCCAACTGGATGGCGCAACATGTGAGCCTGTCGCCGGCAAACCCGGCGGATACCCTCATCACGATCGATGCGGCCGACACCATCCTCCTGAAGGGGATAACGCACCTCGCCGCGAACGACATTCTCCACGCCTGACGAGGGGCCATCCGATGTCCCTGCCGTTCGTCGCGAAAGCGTGATATTGATCCGGCATGAAACGTCTCAAAATTCTGCGCCGGTGGTTCGCGCGAAAGTTCGGCTTGGCGCGGCTGGTGTGCCTTGGGCTGCTGGTCGTCTTCGCAAGCTTGCGCGTCTGGGATCCGCCGCCGGTCCAGGAGCTGCGGCTTCGCGTCTTCGACATATTCCAGTTGCTCGATCCGCGCGACAAGAAGGAGGTGCGGCCGGTCACCATCATCGACATCGACGACAAGAGCCTCGCCAGGTTCGGCCAATGGCCGTGGCCGCGAACGCGGATCGCGGACATGATCATCAACCTCACCAATCTCGGCGCGGTGGCGATCGGTTTCGACGTGGTGTTCTCGGAGGCCGATCGGCTCAATCCGGACCTCGTCGCCAACCAGATGCGCTATCTGGATGAAGTCACCCGCACCCGCCTGCGCGAGCTGCCGAGCAACGACCAGATTCTGTCCGAGGCGATCAAGCGCTCCCGCGTGGTGCTGGGCGAGACCGGCCAGCCGGAGGTCGGGGGCGAGCTCGACAAGACGCTGCCCTTCACCGGCGTCGCGACGGTCGGCGAGGCGGATGCCGACAAATTCCTGTTCGAATTCCCCGGCCTGCTGCGCAACGTGCCAGTCATCGAGAAGGTTGCCGCCGGCCGTGGCCTGTTCTCGATCAAGACCGAGCGCGACGGCCTGATCCGCCGGGTGCCGATGATCATGCGCGCCCAGGGCAACATCATGCCCTCGCTGAGCCTGGAGATCCTGCGGGTCATCACGGGAACGCCGACACTGCTGCTCAGGACCGAGAAGACCGGCATTCGCGCCATCCGCCTCAAGGGCTTCGAGATCCCGACCGACAAGAACGGCCAGCTCTGGATCCACTACGCCCGCCGCGATCCCACGATCTACGTCTCGGCGGCCGACGTGCTCGACAACACTGTGCCGCCGAGCATGATCCGCGGCAAGCTGGTGCTGATCGGCACCTCCGCCGCCGGTCTGAACGACATCAAGACCACGCCGGTGTCCTCGACCATGCCGGGAGTCGAGATCCACGCCCAGGTGCTCGAAAGCGTGCTGAGCAAAGCGGTGATCTCGCAACCGAGCTATGCGCTCGGTGTCGAGATGCTCGCCGCGGTCATCATCGGCATCCTCGTCATCATCTTCACGCCGAACCTCGGTCCCGTCCGGCTGGTGCTGGCGGGCGCGATGTTTGCCGCGGTGCTGGTCGGCACCTCGTGGTTCTCCTACTGGAAGTCCCGCTATCTGATCGACTTCACCTATCCGCTGCTGTCGACCACCGCGATCTACCTGACCTTCATCTTCGCGAGCTTCGTGCGCGAGCAGCGCCAGCGCGTGCAGATCCGCGGCATCTTCGCGCAATACATGTCGCCCGTGCTGGTCGAGCAGCTGGCGCAATCGCCGGAGAAGGTCGTGCTCGGCGGCGAGGAGCGCGAGCTCACGATCATGTTCTCCGACGTACGCGGCTTCACCACGATCTCGGAGAGCTACAAGCACGATCCGCAAGGCCTGATCACGCTGATGAACCGCTTCCTGACGCCGCTCACGGACGTGATCATCGAACAGAACGGCTACGTCGACAAATATATGGGCGATGCCATCATGGCGTTCTGGAACGCACCGCTCGACGATGCCGAGCACCAGGTCCATGCCTGCGAGGCCGCGATCCGGATGCTCGAGAAGATCGACGTCGTCAACGCCGAGCGCGAGCAGGAAGCGGCCCATGGCGGCCACGTCTACATTCCGCTCAATGTCGGCATCGGCCTCAACACCGGTATCGGCGTGGTCGGCAACATGGGGTCCGACCTGAAGAAGAACTATTCGGTGCTCGGCGACAGCGTCAACCTGGCCTCGCGCCTGGAGGGCCAGACCAAGGAATACGGCTTCCCGATCATCGTCGGCTCCCGCACCGCGCTCGCCGCCAAGGACAGGTTCGCGATCCTCGAGCTCGACTTCATCATGGTCAAGGGCAAGACCGAGCCGGAGGTGATCTATGCCATTGCCGGCCGCGAGGACGTGATGCAGTCGGCCGCGTTCCAGCGCCTGCGCAACATCACCATCGAGATGCTCGGCTGCTACCGTGGCCGCGACTGGCAGGGCGCACTCGATGCCATCGAGCGCGGCCGCCGCAGCGAAGATGCCGATACGCTGGAAAAGCTGTTCAAGCTGTACGAAGCTCGCATCGAGGAGTTCAAAGCCAATCCGCCGCCGGAGGGCTGGACCGGCGCGTATGCGTTGCTGACGAAATAGGATGTGTGGTTTGTAGGGTGGGTTAGCTCAGCGGATGCGCGAAGCGCAATCCGTTGAGCGTAACCCACCAACTTCGGTCGGCATTCGCGGAAGCATGGTGGGTTACGCTCTGCAGATGCTCTTCGCGCATCTGCAGAGCTGACCCACCCTACGGTAGCTGTGCCTGTGTCCTCACTCCACCCCGATCGTCGTCAGGTCCTGGAACCAGTGCTGTGCCTGCACGAACTGCTTGATCTTCGGCGACAGCGCGTGCGGGTTGGTGTCGTGGACGACCCAGACCAGCACGGCATCGTCGACCACCAGCGCATGCGCCTGCGCGATCAGCTCGTCCTGCTTGGCGGTGTCGAAGGTCTGCTTGGCCTCGTTGATCAGGGCGTCGACCTTGGGATTCTTGTAGCCGCCCCAGTTGACGCCGACGGGTGCGATCTGGTCGGAGGCGAAGAAGCGGACGATGGCGTAGAGCGGATCGGACGTGACGTAAGCGATGTTGTTGGCGGTGATGCCGGCGTTGATCTCGTCGGCGGCACCCTTGCGCCAATGGGTGTAGAGCGTCTCGAGCTCGACCACCTTGAAATCGACGTCGATGCCGATTTCCTTGAAGCTCTGCTGCAGGAATTCGTTCATCGGCAGCGACAGCATCTGGCCGGTGCCTCCCTGCGCGATGATGAAGGTGGTCTTCAGCGGCTTGGCTTTTGAGTAGCCGGCTTCCTCGACCAGCTTCTTCGCCGCGGCAAGATCGTACTTCAAGTCAAAGCTCGGCTTGCCGAACCACGGGCTCGACGGGTCGACTTGTCCCTTCGCGGGCTTGGCGAGCCCGTTCATCAGGCCGACGACCTCGTCG
>NZ_JAANIH010000387.1 GCF_014529705.1 Bradyrhizobium campsiandrae | reverse complement strand
TCTCGCGCTCTACAAGCGCGAGGCCGGCGGCAAGGACGCAATTGCAGTGTGGCCGGAAGAGGTGCACTGGGTTACCAGCAAGAGCCATCCGGTCGACGTCAACGCGCGCTCGGTGCCGTTGATCGGCGCAAAGCCATCCCTGGCCGTCAGCACGCGATGATCTGCCTGGATCGACATCTCCGAGAGAATGCTGAGGCCCATGCCGGCGGCGACCGCGGCCTGGATGCCGGCAAGGCTCGACGAC
>NZ_JAANIH010000386.1 GCF_014529705.1 Bradyrhizobium campsiandrae | reverse complement strand
GCATGCTTATCGCCAACGATGCCACAGTGAAGGGCGGGACGCTGTTCGGCATGACAACGAAGAAGCATACCCGCGCCCAGTTGTTTGCGTGGCAACACCGGCTGCCCTGCATCACCATGGTGCAATCCGGCGGCGCCAACCTGCCGGACCAGCCCAACATTTTTCCCGACGACGGGCAGTTCGGCTCGATCTTTTACAACCAGATCCGGATGTCGAGCGAGGGTATCGCGCAGATCGCAATCGT
>NZ_JAANIH010000385.1 GCF_014529705.1 Bradyrhizobium campsiandrae | reverse complement strand
CAATGCGGCCGCCAGCATCAGCCGCACCAATTTCAAATACATGTACTGGTCCTCGGTGCAGCAGCTGATGCACCACGCGTCGTCGGGCTGCGCCATGAATGTCGGCGATCTCCTCGGCAGCGGCACCGGCTCCTGTTCGGGTCCCTTGAGCCGGAAGGGCTCCAGCGCCTCGCGCGTCACCACCCAGGGGCTGATTGAGGTCGCGAAGGCCTTGGCGAGGAACGGGCCGAGCGGCACATATTCC
>NZ_JAANIH010000384.1 GCF_014529705.1 Bradyrhizobium campsiandrae | reverse complement strand
GGATTCGTCGTCAGCTCGGCAAGCTCGCGGGGCACCAGCTTGGTCAGCTTGAACGGGCCGGTGCCGGAGGGCTGGCTCGCGAACTTGTCCCAATCCTTGCCGAGCTTTTCATATTGCGCCGGGCTCGCCATGAACAAATTGGTGAGGTTGATCGGCAGGAAGCTGTCGGGCTCCTTGGTGGTGAGCTCGACCGTCATGTCGTCGATCTTTTTGGCAGATACGAGCGTGGGCATGCGCGTCGCGG
>NZ_JAANIH010000383.1 GCF_014529705.1 Bradyrhizobium campsiandrae | reverse complement strand
CGCGAGCTTCATGCCGCACCACGACGGCGTGTCGATCCGCACGGATAGCGAAGAGTTCTTCGCCGAGCGCGCGATCCTGGCGCTGGGCCCATGGCTCGGTCGCGCATTGCCGCCACTCGCCGCGCTGTTCGAAGTCCGGAAAGCCGTAGACCATGTCATCAGGACCTCGGTCCAGAATGAAGATCGGGAAACGACGGGGAACCACGGTCTCGGGGCTGCCAGGTGCGAACCAGCCGACCGGCTG
>NZ_JAANIH010000382.1 GCF_014529705.1 Bradyrhizobium campsiandrae | reverse complement strand
TGGGAGCTTTGGGCCATGCGTATTCGTTTGACGACCTGTCTCGCCGTGCTTGCGCTGGGACTATCCGCAATCTCGGCGCGCGCTGAGACGGTGGTGCGCTACGGCATCTCGATGGCGGATATTCCGCGCACGCTCGGCCAGCCCGATCAGGGTTTTGAAGGCAACCGCTTCACCGGCCTGACCATGTATGATGCGCTGACCGGCTGGGACCTGTCGTCGGCCGACAAGCCGAGCGTGGTGATCC
>NZ_JAANIH010000381.1 GCF_014529705.1 Bradyrhizobium campsiandrae | reverse complement strand
CGAGGCGGTACGGCACGGGGTCGATCTCGAACAGCACGTCGCCTTGGCCGACGAGCTGCCCCTCCCTCACCACGACCTTGTCGATCTTGCCGGAGATATCGGGCGTCACCAGCACCTTCTGCGCGCCAACATCAAGATCTACGGCGACATGCTGGATCTCGCCCAAAAGGGCGTGGACCTGAAGCAGCGCGACGTCGAGCGCAAGCAGGCGCTCGTCAAGAACAGCTTTGGCTCGCAGCTCGAC
>NZ_JAANIH010000380.1 GCF_014529705.1 Bradyrhizobium campsiandrae | reverse complement strand
ATCACGACATCCGCGCGATGGCGGCGTATCTCGGCTCGTTCAACGACACCGTCGCCGATGCGCCCGCACTTGCGGCAAAGCTCGAGAGCGCAACGCAAGTCACCGTCGCCTCTTCCACCGGCGCGCGCCTCATCCTCGCGCCGGACTGGAAGCCGATCGTATGGACCGAGGAAGAACGCAAGAAGGGTCAGGCCTGGGGATTGAAGACCATCGAGTCCTTCCACACCCACGGCACGCCGCCGGT
>NZ_JAANIH010000379.1 GCF_014529705.1 Bradyrhizobium campsiandrae | reverse complement strand
TCCTCGCCGCCGCCGGCTACAACTTCCGCCGCCTCATCCGCTGGCTCAGCCTGTTGCTGCGCCAAATCCTCTCGGCTCTCACTGCCGCGCTTCACACCGTTCCGGCTTGAAGCCAGTGTTCTTCACATGGCGTAATCGCGGCTGACGGCTTCTCGAAGACTCGAGATCCAGTAGGATCCCGCCTCAGCGGATGATGGCAAGGGAGAGCAATGCTATGAAACAGTACGTCGGTTTGGACATCTCC
>NZ_JAANIH010000378.1 GCF_014529705.1 Bradyrhizobium campsiandrae | reverse complement strand
CAATTGCCCTGCACCATTTCGAGATTGGGGCCCGGCCTGAAGGCTGCCGTCTCGTCAGGGGTCTTGTAGTCGACCGGCGCGGCAAGGGACGAACCTAGCGTGACGGCGAGGGCAAAGGCGATGGCGGCAAGACCTGGGCTTCCGCCAAGCTCGGCAAGGATCTCGGCAACTACTCGTTCCGCGAATGGAAGCTGCCGGTGAAGCTCGCCGCAGGCCAGGTCGAGCTCAAGGTACGCGCCACCAGC
>NZ_JAANIH010000038.1 GCF_014529705.1 Bradyrhizobium campsiandrae | reverse complement strand
CCGGCGGTAACTCGCCTCGATGTAATCCGTGCCGCTGTAGTTCCGGCCGGCGCTGACGACATTGCGATAGTCCGCTTCGGAGCCGGCAAGATCGGCCGGCGACTTGGTCGCGACGGCCGCGGCCTGCTCGGTGAAGGCGATCGGCTTCAACGTGTGCTCGAGGATGCCGGGGTCGAGACCCGGGCCATCCATGGTGACCTGCGCGCCGCAGGAATCGAGAATCGCGAGCGCCTTGCCAAAGGCGGCGCAGACATCGGCGCTGACGGCGGCGTAGCCGAGATCGGCGCTGGCGCCGATGCGAATGCCATCGAGGCGCCCGGGAGTGGTGTCGAAGCGGCGCGACGGCACGGGAAGGCTTGCAGCATCGCGCGTGTCGTAGCCGGCAATGATCTCCAATGTCAGCGCGGCGTCCGCGACCGTGCGCGTGATCGGCCCGGTATGCGCGAGCGAGGCCCAGGACGGCGGCGAGAAGCCGGGCGAGCGCGGCACGAGGCCGAAGGTCGGCTTCAACCCGAACACGCCGCAGAAGGAGGACGGTACCCGGATCGAGCCGACGCCGTCGGTGCCGATCGCGATCGGACCGCAGCCGGCGGCAACGCCGGCCGCCGCGCCGCCGCTCGATCCGCCGCTGGTACGCGCGGGATTCCAGGGATTGCGCGTGAGGCCGGTGACGGGGCTGTCGGCCGTCAGCTTGTAGCCGGACTCGCAAGTCGTGGTCTTGCAGGTGATGATCGCACCAGCGGCCTTGAGCGCCGACACCACGGCGGCATCGGCCTCGGGCACGAAACTCTTGTTCATCGGCGAGCCGGCATAGGCCGGCACGCCCGCAACGAAGACGAGGTCCTTGATCGTGACGGGCACGCCGGCGAGGGGTCCCTTGGCCTCGCCTGCGCGCATCTCCCTGGTGAGACGGTCGGCCTCTGCCCGTGCCTGCTCGTACATCGGTGTCACCACCGCATTGCAGGCTCTGTTCGCAGCTTCCAGCGCAGCAATGGTGTCGTCGACGACATCACGCGGCGTGAATGCCTTGCGGCGATAACCAGCCATGATCTCGGTTGCAGACAGCGCGCCAAGGCCAGTCGGCGCCGGCGGGAAGGCCGCTCGGCCGGTACCATCAGTCATCATCAACCCTAAGGAGCTAGCTAAGCGCCGCGTCGACGGCGCGCTTGGCCATGACCGTGACGAGATGCGCACGGTAATCGGCTTCAGCGTGGATATCGGAGGTGAGGCCGTCGGTATCGATCCTGATCGCCGCGATCGCGGACGGATCGAAATTCTCCGACAGCACCGCCTCCATCGGCGGCACGCGGAATACGCCCGGCCCCGCGCCCGTCACGGCGACACGGACCCCATCGGCGAATTTCGCGACGAACACGCCGACCAGCGCATAACGCGACGCCGGCGCCTTGAACTTGGCGTACCCCGCTTTCAGCGGCACCGGAAAGCGAATCGCGGTGATGATCTCGCCGGCTTCGAGCGCCGTCTCGAACAGGCCGAGGAAGAACTTGTCCGCCGCGATCTCGCGCGTGCTGGTGACGATGGTGGCGCCGAGGCCAAGCACGCCGGCGGGATAATCGGCCGCCGGATCATTGTTGGCGACGGAGCCGCCAATGGTGCCGCGGCTCCGCACGGCGGGGTCGCCGATCATCGAGGCCAGCGCCGCGAGAGCCGGGATTTTCGTCTGCACCAGCTTCGAGGCCGCGACCACCGCATGCTGTGTCATCGCGCCGACGGTGATGCTGGGGCCGTCGTCGGTGATGCCCTTGAGCGATCCAAGCTTTGACAGATCGACCAATGCGACCGGGCTCGCCAGCCGCTGCTTCAGTGTGGGGATCAGCGTCATGCCACCGGCGACCAGCTTGCTGTCCTCGATCGAGGTCAGAAGCTTGGCCGCATCGGGGATCTGCTCTGGCTGGTGATAGGCGAATGGCTTCATTGTCGTCCTCCCTATTCCGCGGCCACGGGCAGCGACGCGTTCTGCAGCAGCCGCCAGATCCGGTTCGGCGTTGCCGGCATGTCCACATGCGTGACGCCGAGATGCGACAGCGCGTCGACCACGGCGTTGATGACGGCGGCTGGCGAGCCGATGGTGCCGACCTCGCCGCAGCCCTTCACGCCCATCGGCGTGTGGGTGCAGAGGGTAGAGTGCGTCGCGACCTTCATCATCGGCAGGTGATCAGCGCGCGGCATGCAGTAATCCATCAGCGAGCCCGACAGCAGCTGGCCGGAGCCCTCGTCATAAACCGCGTTCTCGAACAGCGCCTGGCCGACACCCTGCACGATACCCCCGTGCAACTGACCTTCGACGATCATCGGATTGATGACCGTGCCGACGTCGTCGACAGCGGTGTAGTTGACCAGCGTCACCGTGCCGGTCTCCGGATCGACCTCGACCTCGGCGATGTGACAGCCGCCGGGATAGGTGAAGTTGACGGGGTCGTAATAGGCCTGCTCCTCCAGGCCCGGCTCCAGCACCTCGAGCGGATAATTGTGCGGCACATAGGCCGCGCCCGCGATCTCCTCGAAGGTCTTCATGCGGTCGGTACCGGCCACCGAGAACTTGCCACTCTCGAACTGGATATCGACCTCGGCCGCCTCCAGCAGGTGCGAGGCGATCTTCTTGCCCTTGGCGATCACCTTGTCGGTCGCCTTGGACAACGCCGCGCCGCCGACCACGAGGGAGCGGGAACCATAAGTGCCCATGCCGAACTGCACGCGGTCGGTGTCGCCGAACACGATGTCGACATTCTCGAAGGCGACGCCGAGCTTGTCCGAGACGATCTGGGCAAAGGTCGTCTCGTGGCCCTGGCCGTGATTGTGGGTGCCGATCATGACCGTGACCTGGCCGGTCGGATGCACGCGCACCGTGGCGCTCTCATAGAGGCCACCGCGGGCGCCGAGCCGCCCTGCAAAGCGCGACGGCGCAAGGCCGCAGGCCTCGACATAGGTGGAATAGCCGAGCCCGCGGAACTTGCCCTTGCTCGCGGAGGCCGCCTTGCGCACGCCAAAGTTCTTGACGTCGGCGGCCACAAGCGCGCCGTCGAGGCAGCCCATGGGGTCGCCGGAATCGTACTGCACCAGCACCGGCGTCTGATAGGGATAGGCCTCCTTCGGGATCATGTTGCGGCGGCGGATCTCGACGCGGTCGATGCCCATCTCGCTGGCGGCGACGTCGACGATGCGCTCCAGCACGAAGGTGGCCTCGGGGCGCCCTGCGCCGCGATAGGCGTCGACAGGCACGGTGTTGGTGAAGACCACCTTCACATTGCAGTAGATCGCGGGCGTGGTGTAGACGCCGCCAAGCAGCGGGCCATACAGATTGGTCGGGATGTTCGGCCCGAAGGTCGAGAGATAGCCGCCCATGTTGGCGAGCGTGTTGACGCGGAAGGCGAGGAATTTTCCGTTTTCATCGAGCGCCAGCTCGGCTTCGGTGACGTGATCGCGGCCGTGGCGATCGGAGACGTAACCTTCGGAGCGGCTCGCGACCCATTTCACCGGCCGCTTCACGCGCTTGGCCGCCCAGGTGATCACGGCCTCCTCGCCGTAGTGGAACTGCTTGACACCGAAGCCGCCGCCGACATCGGGCGCGACCACCCGCAGCTTGTGCTGCGGGATGTTCAGCACCAGCGCGCCCATCAGGAAGCGCACCACATGCGGGAACTGGCTGGTGGTCCACAGCGTGAAGCGGTCGGTGCCCGGCTCGTATTCCGCGATCGCCGCGCGCGGCTCCATCGGGTTGCCGATCAGGCGGTTGTTCACGAGGCTGAGCTTTGCGACATGCGCGGCCTTGCGGAAGGCGGTTTCGACCGCAGCCTTGTCGCCGAGCTCCCAGTC
This sequence comes from Bradyrhizobium campsiandrae, assembly GCF_014529705.1. GTDB lineage: Bacteria > Pseudomonadota > Alphaproteobacteria > Rhizobiales > Xanthobacteraceae > Bradyrhizobium > Bradyrhizobium campsiandrae. The sequence continues at coordinate 78,762 of NZ_JAANIH010000038.1, read as the reverse complement.
GCAGCAGATGTTGTTCGGAACGTCGTCGAACAATTGCGGCGCATCTGGCCTGACGGCTTCGAGCACGCCGACCACGGAGGGCAGCACCTCATAATCGACTTTCAAGAGCTCGGCGCCGGCATTCGCCTGCTCCGGCGTCTCCGCGATCACGAACGCCACCATGTCGCCGACGAAGCGCACCTTGCCTTGCGCCAGCATCGGGAACGGCGGCTCCTTCATCGGCACACCCTTGGCGTCCGAGATGCCCCAGCCGCAGGGCAGCGACCCCAGGCCGTCGGCCTTGACGTCGTCCCCGGTCAGGACAGCGATGACGCCGGGCGAGGCCAGCGCCGCGCTCTTGTCGATGCCGCGCAGCACCGCATGGCCATGCGGCGAGCGCACGAACACGCCAGCGGTCATGCCCGGACGCTTGATGTCGGAAACGTAATTGCCGCGGCCGGTGAGGAAGCGCTGGTCTTCTTTCCGCTTCGGTGCAGCGCCGATGCCGATCACATTGCCCATGGTCACTCTCCGTTCCCAGCGTTCTTGGCGGCGTTCATGGCGGCGGCGCCGGCCATGACCGAAACGACGATGTTCTGGTAGCCGGTGCAGCGGCAGATATTGCCTTCGAGGCCGTGGCGGACATCGGCCTCGGTCAGGTCAGGCTTTTCGGTCGCGAGCGCGACCGCAGTCATCAGCATACCGGGCGTACAGAAGCCACATTGCAGGCCGTGATGCTCACGGAACGCCTCCTGCATCGGATGCATCTGGTTCGATCCGGGGGCGCCTTGCAGCCCCTCGATGGTGAGCAGCGTCGCGCCGGCGAGCGCCGGCGCCAGTAAGGTGCAGCTCTTCACCGGTAGACCATCGAGATGCACCACGCAGGCGCCGCACTGGCTGGTGTCACAGCCGATATGGGTGCCCGTGAGATTGAGCTGCTCGCGCAGGAGCTCGGCGACGAGCGTCGCCGGCTCGACATCGACTGTGGTGGGCCGGCCGTTGAGGGTGAAGGATATCTGCAAGGTCATACTCCTGCGCGACGGGGCTTTAGGCGAGAGGCAACGCGCTGCCGGTGGCCCATGTGGCCATGACGACATCGCCGACGGTGAAGGGATCTGCGAAGAAGGTCTTCTCCGGCACATAGGCGACGAACTCATCGTCAGGCACGGTGTCGAGCATGACCTTGACGAAATAGCCCTGATACTCGATCGCGAGCACCCGGCTCGGCAGCGAGGTGGTATAGCCCGGCGGCAAATCCCTGCCCGGCCTGACCAGCGCGACATCGTCGCGGCGGACGGCGATGTCGACCTTGTCGCCGACATTGACCGTGGAGCGGGCCTGAAGCGGCACCTCGATGCCCGAGGGTGCCGCCTGCGCCAGCGTGAAGCTCGCGCCGTTGACCTTCTCGACACGACCGGACAGCACGTTCTGGCCGCCCATGAACTCGGCAACATAGCGATCGTGCGGATGCGCGTAGACATCACGCGCCGCACCGGCCTGCTTGATCTTGCCCTGCTCCATCACCACGACGAGATCGGCGAGCGCGATCGCCTCGAGCTGGGTGTGGGTAACGTGGATGAAGGTGATGCCGAGCTCCTGCTGCATCCGCCGGAGCTCCTGGCGCATCTGGACGCGGAGCTGCTCGTCGAGCGCGGACAGCGGCTCGTCGAGCAGAAGGACGCGCGGCTCGGTGATCGCGGCACGCGCCAGCGCAACACGCTGCTGCTGGCCGCCGGAGAGCTGCGCCGGCAGGCGATCGGCGAACTGCGTCAGCCTGACCTTTTCGATCATGGCGTCGGCCGCGCGCAAACGATCCGTCTTGGACTGGCCGCGGACGCGTAGCGCGAAGGCGATGTTCTCGCGCACCGTCAGGTGTGGAAACAGCGCGTAGGACTGGAACATCATCGCAGTGCGGCGCTGCATCGGGGCGAGACCAACGACGTTCTGGCCGCCGATCACGATCTCGCCGGCGGTCGGGTCCTCATGGCCTGCGATCATGCGCAGGATGGTGGTCTTGCCGCAGCCGGACGGACCGATGAAGCAGCAATAGGCGCCGTCCGCGATCCTCAGGTTGACGCCGTCGACCACATTGGTGACGCCGTCGAAGCTCTTGCAGACGCCTGCCAGCTCGATATCGCCGCGATCGTTCTTCATTCGAGAATCAACCCTTGCTCAACCTTTGGCCTGGCTGCCGCGCTTCTTCTGGATCAGCACGATGGTGCCGAGACTTGCGCCGATGACCACGAAGGAGACGATCGTGGTCACCGTACCGAGCGCATAGAGCGAGGGCGAGGTAACGTTCAGCGTCATGCTCCAGATCTCCAGCGGCAGCGTGTTCAGTGATCCCGCGGTTTGAAGACTGCGCGCGAACTCGTCGTAGGAGAGCGTGAAGCCGAACAGCGCGACGGCGACGAGGCCGGGCGCGAGCACTGGGATCATCACCAGCCAGATCGACTGCCAGCGGCTGGCGCCGAGATCGTAGGCCGCCTCCTCCCAGACATGGTTGAAGCGCGACATCACCGCGAACATCACGAGCACGCCGAACGGCAGCGTCCATGAGAGCTGGGCACCAAGTGCCGAGGTGTACCAGCTCGCATCCAGCCCCAGCGCCTGGAACAGCAGCCCCGTGCCGAGACCGAGCACGAGGCCGGGCGCGACCAGGCTGCCGATCATCATGTAGAAGACGAAGGTGTCGCCACGAAAACGCTTGCGGAAGCCGAGCCCGGCGAGGAACGATACCACCACCGTGATGACGGTGACGATGACCGCGAGCTTGATCGAACGGTCGAACGAGCCCTTGACGTCGCCGGTCCGTGCCTGGGTGAAGAGATCGACGAACCAGTGCAGCGAATGGCCCTTCATCGGGAACACGAGGCCGCCGCGGATATCCTGGAAGGAGAGGATATAGATGCAGAACATCGGGCCATAGAGCGCGATCACGTAGGCCGCGAACAGCGTTGCCAGCACGTAGAAGGTCCAGGGACGGCCGCCCTTGCTCGGCGCGATCGCCTTGGTCGATGCAGGCGTCGTCGTCTTGGATATGTCGGCTTTGGGCATGTCGGCGAGAACCGCGCTCATCGCGTGATCTCCTGCCTGATGTCGACGGTGCGCAGGATCAGCGAGACGATCGCAACCAGCACCAGCGTCAGCAGCACGGCACTTGCCGCGGCGGTCGGATATTGCAGCACGCCGACATCCTCATAGAACGCGCTGACCACCGAAGCCGAGCCGCCGCCTGACATGACTTTCACCACGAAGAAGTCGCCCATCACGATCGAGACCACGAAGATGGTGCCGAGCGCGATGCCGCTCTTGGACATCGGCACCACGATCAGCCGCATGATGTCGAAGCGGCTGGCGCCGGCGTCGATCGCGGCCTCGATCAGCTTCTTGTCGATCCGTGCCATGGAATTGAAGATCGGCACGATCATGAAGATCGTGAGCTGGTGGACATAGGCGATGACCACAGCGAGGTCGGAGAACAGCAGAATTTCCAGCGGCTGATGGATCAGCCCGATCGCCAGCAGCGCCTGGTTGATCAGGCCTTCCTTGCCGAGCAGTGGAATCCAGGAAATCATCCTGATGATGTTCGAGGTCCAGAACGGCACCGTGCAGAGCAGGAACAGGCCAATCGCGAGCAACTGGTTGCGGACGTGAAACACCAGGAAATAGGCGACGAAGAAGCCGATGATCAGCGTAAAGATCCAGGTCAGCACGGTGAACTTGATCGTCGCCAGATACAGCTTCAGCGTCAGCGCCGAATGCAGCACCTCGACATAGCTTGCGAGCGTGAAGCCTGGCGTGAGGCCACCAAAGCCATCCGTGGCGAAAAAGCTGGCTGCCAGCACGACCAGGATCGGCGCCACGAAGAACGGCACGAGCACCAACACCAGAGGCGAGACATAGAGCCAGCCGGCAAGATTGGAGCGCGCGGGACTTAACGTTGGACTAGGACTCGGCTGCATATCAGCAATGGCCTCGACGTCGATCCTGTCGCACCGGCGCGTGACGGCGCCGGTGCTGCGTTGAGTTGAGTTGAGTTGAGTTGAGGGAAAGCAGGTTTCAGGCCACCTTGAAGTCGTTCCAGCGCTTGTTCATGTAGGCCGCCTCGTCCATCAGCGTGTTCCAGCACGAGATGTTCTTAACGCGGTCTAGGAACGAGCCGCCGTCGCGCTTGGTGCCGGCCTTCTCCATCGGCACGCCGTAGGGATCGTTCACCACTTCGGGCGCGGCCTGGCCTTCGTACCAGAACGCCCATTCCGCCGGGGTGAGGAACTTCTTCGCGGTCGACGGCACCGGGCTGTAATAGCCGTAGCGCGCGACGAAGCCGCCCTGCCAGCCGGACAGGTACCAGTTGAGATATTCATAGGCGGCTTCCAACTTCTTGCCGGAGAGATGCTTCATCAGGCCCATGCCGTTGCACCAGCCTCGATAGCCCTCCTTGCCGTTCTTGACGTTGACGGGCGCGTAGACGCAGGGGATCTCCTTGACGCGCACGGCAGCGACCGCCGGCGACCACATCGACTGGATCACCACTTCGCCCGCGGCCATCAGCTGCACCGACTGGTCGAAGGTGGTCCAGGTCGCGCGGAACTGGCCCTGCTTCTTCAGCTCGATCAGCTTGTTGCAGGTGAAGTCGATCTCCTCCTTGGTCATGTTGCCCTTGTTGCCATACTTGATCAACCCGGCACTCTCGAAGCAGAGCGCGGCATCCATGATGCCGATCGCGGGCACGTCGAGGATCGCGGCCTTGCCCTTGAATTTGGGATCGATCAGGTCCTTCCACTCGGTCACTTCGTGGCCGACGAGATCGGGCCGGTAGCCGATGGAGTCGGCGTTGTAGACCTGCGGCAGGAAGGTCGCCCATTCGGTGACGCCGTCATGCAGATCGGTCGAGTCGGGCTTGGAGATGTACATGGCTTCATAGGGCGAGATGCCCTGGCGCGGGATCTTGTGGCCGTCGATCTCGCCCTTGGTGAAGATCGGCAGGATGTTCTCGAACTCCTTGATCTTCTTGACCTCGATACCCTGGATCACGCTGCGCTTGGCGGCGAGCTTGGCTTGCCAGCCCTCGAGGTCGGCAATGTCGACTGTATTAGGCTGGCTTATGAAACGGTTGATGGCGGCCGAGGTGTCGAGGTTCTGCATCGTCACCTTGAAGCCGAGATCCTTGGCGGCCTGGTCACCGATCGCCTTCACCACCGAATAGGACACGCCGACATGGCGGAGCTCGATGTCCTTGATCTCCTGCGCCCAGATGGTCGGGAATCCCAAGGTCGCATCCGACCCCGCGGCTGCGCCGGCAATTGCGGCTGCGCCCTTCAACAGCGTGCGCCGGCTCAGCTTTTTCGTCGATTTCGCCTCCGTTCCCGCCGGATTGGAGGTGGACATCCCCTTAGCCCCGTCAGACATGGCAACCCTCGTTGGTTACGATGAACGCTCGCACCGATCGCCATTGATCGGCTGCATTTCGTGATCCGTTGCGTGCGAGGCTAGGGTCGGGATTTCGCGAAGTAAAATTGGAAGTAAAAATTCACCGCATAAACGCGGCTAATGGATCGGGCCACTGCATTTGCTTTCGGCAGAAGCGCATAAGAAGACGTCAGGACGTGTATGCAAGACACGGCAATAGGCCTCGCCGGCCCGTTCACGCGGCAGAGGTGATCACGCTTGCGATGTCGTTTGCGAGGTTATGCGCAGGCGCGCTCAGGATTTCAGCGTATCGCGCGCCGTCTCCGGCGTCATCAACGTCGCGACGATGGTGATGAGCGAGAGCGCGATGATGTAGAGCGACACCGGCCAGTAGCTGCCGGCCCAGGCCAGCAGCGCGGTCGCAATCAGCGGCGAGAAGCCGCCGCTCAACGCGGCTGCGACATTGGCGCCCAGCGAGGCGCCACTGTAGCGCACCTGGGTGCGAAACAACTCCGGCATGAACGCGGCCTTCGGCCCGAACAGCAGCGCATGCGTCAGCGTCATCGTGACCACCAGCGCGAGCGTGATCAGCATGGGCTCCCTGGTGTCGAGGAACCAGAACAGCGGAAACGCCAGCGCCACCGTGAACACGGCGCCGGCGAGGTAAAGCGCCTTGCGACCGAAGATGTCCGACAGCCAGCCGGCGAGCGGCAGCGTCGCGAACTCGACGATGGCGGCATAGACCACCGCATTGAGGATCACCTGGCGCGGGACGCCGAGTTTGGCCGTGGCATAGAGGACAACGAAGACGGTGAGGAGATAAGCGAGCCCGACCTCCGAGACCGTGATGCCGATCGCCAGCAGAAAGCTGCGCCAGTCGCGGCGCAGCACCTCCCACACCGGCTGCGCCAGCACCTCCTTGCGCTCGACCACCTCCTTGAAGCGCGGCGTTTCCGCGAGCCGCATCCGCACGATGAAGCCGACGCCGACCAGCAGGATGCTGACCCAGAACGGCACGCGCCAGCCCCAACTCAGGAAGTCCGCCTCGGGCAGCTGCGTCATCAAGCCGAAAATGCCGGTGGACGCGGCGACGCCGACGGGAAAACCGATCTGCACCAGGCTGCCATACAGGCCCCGCCTGGCGCCGGCATGCTCGACCACCATGACCACCGCACCGCTCCACTCGCCGCCGAGACCGATGCCCTGGACGAAGCGCAGGATCACCAGCAGGATCGGCGCCCACACGCCGATCGCGCTGTAAGTCGGCAGGCAGCCGATCAGGAACGTGCCGAGACCCATCGCGATCATGGTCGCGACCAGCATCCGCTTGCGGCCGAGCCGGTCGCCATAATGCCCGATGATGGCGCCGCCGATCGGCCGCGCCACGAAGCCGACCGCATAGGTGGAGAACGCCGCGAGCGTGCCGACGAAGGGATCGAAGCTCGGGAAGAACAGCTTGTTGAGCACGAGCGCGGCAGCGGTGCCGTAGATCAGGAAATCGTACCACTCGATCGCGGTGCCGAGCGCGCTCGCCCACACCACATGCGCCGTCGTCGATCGCTCCGATTCGCCGGAGATAGCAGTTGCTGCAGTCATGGCTGTCCGCCCCAAGATTTCGGAGGGCATCATGGCCAATCGCGGTGAGGGTTGCAACCTGCAGGGGCTTTTCGCTTCGCTGCTCGTCATACCCGTCATTGCGAGCGGAGCGAAGCAATCCAGACTTTCTCTGTTGAGGACCTGGATTGCTTCGTCGCAAGCGCTCCTCGCAATGACGGTTGAGGCAGTTGCGCGCGCTGCTGCCAGCATCGTCTCGGCGATCATGGAACTCGCCCCAACGTCATTCGCCATTGACAAACTAATTAGTCATTATCTAATTTACCGTCATAACAACCCGCCGCGCCAAAGCGGCCCATAAAAGAGAGGAAACTTCGATGAGAGGGCTTCTGGCCTGCGCCACGCTCGCGGCCATGATCTCGGCCGCCATGACCTCGGTCGCAAGCGCGCAGGTCTCCGACGACGTGGTGCGGATCGGCGTGCTGACGGATCTGTCGAGCTGGGGCCGCGACAATTCCGGGCCGGGTTCGGTCGAGGCCGCGAGGATGGCGGTGGAGGAGTTCGGGCCGACCGTGCTCGGCAAGCCAATCGAGATCATCAGCGCCGACCACCAGATGAAGACCGATGTCGGCGTCAACATCGTGCGCGGCTGGTTCGACAACGGCAAGGTCGACGCGGTCGTCGACATTCCCAATTCAGGCATTGCGATCGCCGTGCACAACATGGTGCGCGAGCGGGGCAAGATCGCGCTGCTGTCGGGCCCCGGCGCGAGCTCGCTGACCGACGAGCTGTGCAGCCCGAACACCGTGCACTTCACCTACGACACCTATGCGCTGTCGAAAGTGACGGCCTCCGCCGTGATCAAGGAAGGCGGCAAATCCTGGTACTTCATCACCGCCGACTACGCCTTCGGCCAGCAGCTCGAAAAGGACGCCACCCGCTTCATCAACGAGATGGGCGGCAAGGTGCTCGGCGGCGTCAAGCATCCGACCAACACCGCGGATTTTTCGTCGTTCGCGCTGCAGGCGCAGAGCTCGAAGGCTGACGTGGTCGCCTTCGCCAATGCCGGCCAGGACACCGACAACGCCATCAAGCAGTCCGGCGAGTTTGGCCTCGTCCAGGGCGGCCAGAAGCTCGTCGGCCTGTTGATGTTCGACACCGACGTGCACGCCATCGGGCTGAAGGCCGCGCAGGGCACCTACATGACGACGGCCTCGTACTGGAACATGGATGAGGCGACCCGCGCCTGGTCGAAAAAATTCTTCGCGCGCACCAATGTGATGCCGACCATGATCCAGACCGGCGTCTACGGCGCGGTGCTGCATTATCTCAAGGCGATCAAGGCCGCCGGCACCGACGATCCGGCCAAGGTGATGGCCAGGATGCGCGAGCTGCCGATCGAGGACACCTTCGTCCATGGCGGCAAGTTGCGCGAGGACGGCCGCGTCATCCGCGACATGTACCTCGCCCGGGTCAAGACCCCCGAGCAGTCCAAGGAGCCCTGGGATTATCTTGAGATCATCAAGACCGTGAAGGGTGAGGACGCCTTCCGCCCGGTCTCCGAATCCAAATGTCCGCTGTTGAAGAAGTGAGGCCCTGATGACCGGCAACGAGCCTGGCGCAAGCGAAACATACGAGTGCGACGTGCTCGTGGCCGGATCCGGTTGCTCCGGCATGTCGGCCGCGATCACCGCGCGCTATCGCGGCCTCGACGTGCTTGTTGTCGAGAAGGAGCCACGCTTCGGCGGCACCACCGCCCGCTCCGGCGGCTGGCTCTGGATCCCCGGCACGTCGCTGGCGAAGGCCTATGGCATCGAGGAAGCGCCGGAGCAGGCGCGCACCTATCTGCGCCACGAAGCCGGCAATAATTTCGATGCTGCGCGTGTCGATGCGTTTCTCAGTGCCGGCCCCGAGGCGGTGGATTTCTTCACCACCAAGACGGCGCTGCGTTTCGACATGCCGCTGGTGTTTCCCGATTATCACGCCGAAGCGCCCGGCGGCGCGCAGGGCGGCCGCTCGATGGTGACGCGCCCGTTCGACGGCCGCGAGCTGGGCGAGCAGATCAAGACGCTGGGCATGCCGCTGCCCGAGCTCACCGTGTTCGGCATGATGCTCGGCAGCGGCAAGGAGATCATCCACTTCATGCGGGTGACGAAGTCGCTGACCTCGGCGGTCTACGTGGCAAAACGCCTGTCGCGGCATCTGATGGATGTGCTGCGTTACGGCCGTGGCATGACGCTGACCAACGGCAATGCCCTCGCCGGGCGCCTTGCGAAATCCGCGCAGGATCTGAACATCCCGATGTGGCTGTCCTCGCCGGTGCGCGAGCTGACGGTCGAGAACGGCGCGGTCACCGGCGCGATCGTCTCGCGCGAGGGACGCACCGTGCGCATTCGCGCCCGCCAGGGCGTCGTGCTCGCCTGCGGCGGCTTCCCGCATGATGTCGAACGGCGCAAGAAGATGTTTCCGCATGCGCCGACCGGCCATGAGCATTTCTCGCCGGGCCCGACCGGCAACACCGGCGACGGATTGCGCCTCGCGGAGAGCGTGGGCGGACATGTCGAAGATCGCCTGCCGAACGCGGCCGCCTGGGTGCCGGTGTCGCTGACGACGCGCAAGGACGGCTCCAAGGGCGTGATGCCGCATTTCATCGATCGCGCCAAGCCCGGCGTGATCGCGGTGATCCGCGACGGCAAGCGCTTTGCCAATGAAGGCAATTCCTATCACGACTTCGTCCAGGCCATGATCAAGGCCGCCAAGCCCGGCGAGGAGATCGCCGCCTATCTCGTCTGCGATCACAAGACGCTGCGCAAATACGGCCTTGGCTGCGTGCCGCCGTTCCCGATGCCGCTCGGCCGTCATTTGCAAACCGGCTATCTCATGCGCGGCGAGACGCTGGAAGCGCTGGCGGCGAAGGCCGGCATCGATGCGACGGCGTTCGTCGAGACCGTCAAGCAGTTCAATGCGACCGCGCCGCAAGGCTTTGATGCGGCCTTCGGCAAGGGCTCAAAAGCCTATAACCGCTACCAGGGCGATGCGATGCACGGCCCGAATCCCTGCATCGCGCCGATCGAGAACGGGCCGTTCTACGCCATCAAGATGGTCACAGGCGACCTCGGCACCTATGCCGGCATCGTCACCGACGAGAACGCCCGCGCGCTCGATGCCGAGGGGCGGGTGATTCCCGGGCTCTATGCCGCCGGCAACGACATGGCCAGCATCATGGGCGGCAATTATCCCGGCGCCGGCATCACGCTTGGGCCGGCGCTGACCTTCGGCTACATTGCCGGGCGTCATCTCGCCGACAGCGCCGCCAGGCGCGACGCGGCGTAAGCATGATCCGGATCCGAAGGGCCGCGTTAGCGCAAAGCGTGCAGCGGTTTTCCGAAAAGATCATGCTCGAACGAGAGTCCAAGCGCATCGGAGGCGCATGAAGAGAGAAAGCCGCGGCATCCAGTCGATCGAGGTCGGCGGAGAATTGCTCCGCGCGCTCGCCCGGTGCGGCGAGCCGATGATGCTGCGCGATCTCGCCCGCGAGGCCGGCATGAATCCGGCCAAGGCGCATCCTTATCTCGCCAGCTTCTCCCGCATCGGTCTGATCGAGCAGGACGAGGCCACCGGCCGCTACGAGATCGGCGCGCTGGCGCTGGAGCTCGGCCTGATCAGCCTGCGCCGCCTCTCCGGCGTCCGCATTGCGCGCCCGAAGATCGCCGCGCTGGCGAGCCAGATCGGCCACGCGGTGTCGCTCGCCGTCTGGGGCACGCACGGCCCGACGGTGGTGCAGCTCGAGGAGCCGGGCCAGCCCGTGCACATCGTGATGCGCGCAGGCTCGGTGATGGCACTGCTGGAGACGGCCACGGGCCGCGCCTTCGCGGCCTTCCTGCCAGAGAAGACGATCAACGCCGCGCTCGAAAGCGGGCTCGACCGCCAGGGCGTCGGCTATAATCCGAAGCGGGTGGTGAAGGGCGCCAAGGTCGCGGAGATGCTGAACGAGGTCCGCAAGCACGGCCTTGCCCGCGCGCTCGGCGATCCCCTGCCCGGCGTCAATGCATTCTCGGCGCCGGTGTTCGACCATGCCGGCCACGTCGCGCTGGTCATCACCGCAATGGGGCCGGAAGGCACGTTCGATGCGCGCTGGGACAGCCCGATCGCCCACGCGCTGCGCGACTGCGCGAGCAGCATTTCGAAGCGGCTCGGCTACGGCATGAATATCGCAGCGGAGTGAAAATTCGCTAGAGCCGATCGCGCGGTGCGCCCCCTCTCCCGCTTGCGGGAGAGGGTTGGGGAGAGGGTGTCTCCGCAAAGGGACAATCCCCTAGAGGAGAAAGCCCTCACCCGCGCTTTCAGCGCGACCTCTCCCGCAAGCGGGAGAGGCGAAGAAAGTCCGCTACAGCGGCGCCACCCTCACCTCCTCGGCGGCGATCGAGCCGCTGTCGACGACCAGCGCAACCGCGCCGCCGGTCAGAGGTGAATCGCCGGTGTCCTGCGCGCTGAACAGCTTCTTGCCGTCGACATGGGCTTCGATCTCGCTGCCGACCACGCGCAGCTCGACCTCGTATTTGCGGTCGAGCTCCCAGGCGAAGCGCTCGCTGGCGAGCACGACCTCGTCATGCACGCGTTTGACGAGGCGCACGCGGCCGCCCTCGGCGCGGTCGAACATCAGCGCGTAATAGCGCTCGCGGCCCTGCACGCGCGCGGCGAGGCCCCAGGCATTGGCCAGCAGCGGCGCGATCGCCGAGGCCACCCGATAGTCCTTCCAGTCGCGCGAGCCCTGCGCGATGAAGCCGAGACCGTCGCCATTGGTAACGCGCAGGCCTTCCCAGCGGGTCTGGAACTGGCTGACATTGTTGACCCAGGCGTGCTTCCACATCGTGCTGACATTGTTGTCCGGCCGCTTCAGCACCGTGTCGGCCGCACCGCCCCAGGTCAGGTAATCCAGATAGAGCGTGCCATCGACGCCGAGCGGATCGCGCGTCTCGATCTCGATTCCGATCTCGAAGATCGGATAGGCGTGCGTCTCCGGCACCTGCCAGCTCAGCACGGCCTCGCAGCCGCCGGTCAGCTCCTGCGCATCGCCGTAGATCTGCACCAGTTCGTCATGCGCGTCATAGACGCTGGCGAACAGCCGCACCGCGACCGCGCCGCTCTCCGTTTCCGACTCCAGCCGGCACTCGACCCGCTGCCCCGAATAGAGCGTCGGGCACGACACCAGCTGATAGGTCGGCATCGTGAACACCTCCTTGTCGAAGAAGGTGGGGCTGGCGACGCGCGCCACGCGCCCGGGCGCAAGGCGACGGAAGTCGATCGCGAGGCTGCGCTGGCCGGTGCGGCTGTGGCCGGCGACATTGCTGAGCTCGACCTCGTGCAACCGCGCCGGCGCGCCGGCCTTGACGTGAAAGCCCTGCAGGCTGCCCGGGAAGTTGAAGTTGAAGCGCGCGCCGTTCTTGGCAACGGCCAGCGCCGGTGCGCCCGCCAGCGCCAATCCCGCCGCGACCAGCGACTGCGTCTCGATCACCGCATCGGTGATCGCGGCGCCGCCATCGGCGGTGGAGACGTACATGCGGTCGGCAATGGGCGTGCGGAAATCCGGCCCGGCGTCGAGGCCGGCAAGGCCGGTGCGGATGCCGAACAGGCAGCCGACATTGCCGGCGTTGCAATCGGTATCCCAGCCGGCGGTGTTGGCGATCCGCATCGCCTCCTGAAAACTGTTCTCGCCATAGAGCGTCGCCAGAATGATCAGCGCGTGGTTCGGCACGACGTGGCAATTGCCGAGGAATTTGTCGTAGCCGTAGCGTTCGGCGATCAGCGCGCGGGTGCGCTCCCAATCATTGCTGTTGTCCCCGGCATGCCAGTCGCGGACATCATCGACCACGCGCCGGATCAGCGCGTCCTTGGGCACGAAAGCGAGGCCCGTGTCGATCAGCTTCTGCACGTCGCGCTCGACGAAGGCCTGCGCCTCCATCGCCGCGAGCAGCTTTGCGGCATGCACGGATTCGCCGTCATGGCTGACCCGCCCGGCCTGGTCGGCGAGATAAGCGGCCTGCTCGGGATTGCCGGGGCTGACCATCGCCCAGCCATCGATGAAGATCTGCGCGCCGATCTGCTCGGCCACGGTCGCGCCGTTCAGCTCGATCGAGCCGCTCCGCGGCGCAGGAATGCCGGACTTCAGGCGGAGATAGGCGGTGTGCTCGGTGGAATTGCCGATGCCGCCCCACCACAGCACGGCGCGCTCCTCGACGATATAGTTCAGCCAGGCCTGGCCGACCTGCCTTGCCGTCAGGCGCTTCGGATAGCCGTTGTCGACGAGTGCGCGTGGAAACGCGAACGTGCCGGAGACGTCGTCATCGGTGACGACGAGGTGATGCGAGCGCAGGGCGACGTCGCGGCGCTCGTTGACGTAATAATTGATCGGCCCGAGCTCCTTCATGATCCGCTCATAGGTCCAGCCTTCGAAGGGCCGGCCGAGATAGACGCCGATGAGCTTGCCGAGCACGCCGGCATAGACGCGCTCCGCGTAGTCATGAGGAATTGCCGTCACTGTTCACTCCCATTTCAATTTCCTCCGCCCGGTCAGACCGACGAGCGTTTGATAATCTCGAATTTCAGCTCGTGGCTCTTGCCGGGCGCCTTCAGTCCGCCCGGCTGCAGCCGCCTCACCAGCGTCTCCGCCGCCAGCGCGCCGAGGTCGAACTCCGGCTGCCGCACCGTGGTGAGGCCGAGCAGCTTGGCGACCGGGATGTCGTCGAAGCCGGCAATCGCGATGTCACCGGGGATCGAGAGCCCCGCGGCGCGCGCCGCTTCCATCGCGCCGAGCGCCAGCACGTCGCTGGCGCCGAACACGGCGGTCGGGCGATCGCGCTTGCGATCGAGCAGCCGCCTCATCGCGCGCGCGCCGGATTCTTCCGAATACGCACTGTCGGTGACGAAGTCAGGCGATAGCCCGGCCTCGCGCATCACCGCGCCATAGCCTTGCGCACGGCGGTGGCTCGGGCCGAACTCGGCCTGGATCATGGCGATGCGGCGGTGCCCGCGCGCGATCAGGAGCCGCGTCATTGCAGCGGCCGCTTCCGCGTTGTCGATATAGACGCTGTCGATCGCGAGCGGTCCGTCCGGCTTGTGTTGGCTCTCCAGCCGCACCAGCGGAATGCCCTTTCGCGCCAGCACCGCAAGCTGCGGCACGCGCAAATGAAAGAACGTCGCGACCACGCCGTCGGCGCGCCCCTGCAGCAGCCAGTCGATCGCGCGCGCCTCGCGCTCGGGCCGACCATCCGTGTCGAAGATCAGGACGTCGTAGCCGGCGGGCCCGGCAACCGTCTGCAGGCCGCGGACGAGGCCGGGATAGAAAGGGTTGGTGATGTCAGGAATGACGCAGGCAAAGGTCATCGTGCGCGCGCTGCGCAGCATCCGCGCCGGATGGTTCGGCCGATAGCCGAGCTCTTCAGCGACTTCGAGGATGCGGGTGCGCGTCGCCACTGGCACGGACGGCGTCTCCGCCTTGTTCAGGACGAGCGACACCGCGGCCTGCGAAACGCCGGCCGCGAGCGCGATATCCTTCTGCGTGGGGCGGCCAGGGGCCGCCGTGTCGCGCCCCTTCGCTCGCTTCGTCCGCGTTGTTGACGTCGTCATTTCGGTTAGTTATACGTATTACTAAAGGAAAATCAACAATCGTCGCACGTGACCAGAGGAAACCGAGGTTCATCGCCATGACCATGACCCGACGCCAGCTTGTCGCCGCCATTCCTGCCGCAGCGCTTGCCGCCAATCTGCCGCGCGGCGCCCGCGCCGAGGACGGGCGCAAGGTCGTGACCTTCTGGTTCGGTCAGGCGAATTCGGACGGCCAGGCCGCGCTGCGCAACGATCTGGTCGAGGCCTTCAATGCCGCGCAGGACAAATATCTGCTGCAGATGGAGGTGAAGGGTGCGGCCGTCAACAATCTCCTGAAGGTCGCCCTCGTCGCCGGCAACGGGCCCGATATCGTGCAGACCGCAGGCCCAGCCTATCTCACCGCCATCGCCAATGCCGGCCAGGTGCTGCCGCTCGACGACTTCGCCGAGAAATACAAGTGGAAGGACCGCTTCCTCGCGCCGCTGCTCAACACCAGCGTCTATGGCGGCAAGCTCTATGCGCTGCCACGCGACTACGAGTCCATGCACCTGTTCTACAACAAGGAGCTGTTCAAGCAGAACGGCTGGAAGCTGCCGACCAACCGGCAGGAGATGGAGCAAGTCGCCGACGCCGCGCTCGCCAAGGGCATCATTCCCTTCGGCGCCGGCAACGCCGACTGGAAGGGCGTCAACGAGTGGCTGATGACGGTGTTCTTCAACAACGTCGCCGGTCCGGACAATGTCCGCAAGGCGCTGTCGGGCGAATTGCCCTGGACCGCACCGCCCTTCGTCGAGGCCGTCGAGCTGTCGAAGGCCTGGTACAACAAGGGCTATTTCGGCAAGAACTACTTCTCGTTGACGATCGAGCAGAGCTTCCTTCAGGTCGTGAACGGCAAAGCGGCGATGGCGCTGAGCGGCACATGGTCGTTCGGCACCAAATCCTACGGCATGTCGAAGCCCGACACCGTGATGGACGTCGCGCCGACGCCGAGCCTCGGCTCCGCGTTCACGGGATCACTGGTGCACCTCGCCTGCGGCGCGACGCTGTCGATCGCCAAGACCTCGCAGAATGCGGAAGGTGCCGCCGCCGTGTTCGAGTTCATGCTGACGCGCAAGTTCTACGAGGCGATGAACCGCGACTGGCCCGGCAAATGGGCGCTGCCGGTGAAGGACCTGCCGCCGGAGATGCTGCAGGGCATCGGCTATCCCCTGTTCGAGAAGACCATCGCAAATCTGCACGAGGCCTTCAGCAAGGGACAATACGGCTTCACCACCTGGACGTTCTGGCCCGGCGCCACCAATTCCTATCTGATCGAGGGCATCGAGCAGGTCTGGCTCAACAAGATTACGCCGGACGCCTACCTGACGCGGATGCAGACGCTGTTCAGCCAGGAAGCCAGGGAAGGCAAGGTGCCGCCGCTGCCGCCGCGGACGGCCTGATCGCAAGATGTGGCTGTTCGCGCTTCCGGCGCTGCTGATCAATATCTGCATCATCCTGGTGCCCGCCGTGCTGACATTCACGGCGGCGTTCTTCATCTGGGACGGCGTCGGCACGCCTGTCTGGGCGGGTCTGGCCAATTTCCAGAACATGATCGCCGATCCCGTATTCTGGTCGGCGCTCACCAACAATTTCATCTGGACCGTGATCTTCCTCACCGTGCCGGTCTGCCTCGCGCTGGTGATGGCTGCAGCTCTCTTGATGGCGCCGAAGGCGCGCATCGTCGTGCAGTCCATCATCTTCCTACCGCGCATCATCGCAGTCGCGGTGACGGGCCGCATCTTCCAGGGCATGATCTTCAGCCCGGCCACCGGCATCGTCGGCTGGCTGAACGAGCACGGCTTTTCGATCTCCGATCCCCTCGCCGATCCCGACCGCTCGCTCTACGCGGTCGCCGCGGTCGACATCTGGCACTGGTGGGGCTTTCTCGCGGTCGTGTTCCTCTCGGCGATGCGGCAGATCAGCGTCGACCAGATCGAGGCGGCGCGGCTCGACGGCGCCGGCTTCTTCGCGCTGTTTCGTCATGTCCTGCTGCCCGGCATCCGCCCGACACTGACCCTCATGCTGATTCTCACCGTGATCTGGTCGTTCCAGGTGTTCGAGTTCATCTTCATCGTCACCCGCGGCGGGCCCGCCTATGGCAGCGAGGTGCTGGCGACCTTTGCCTATCGCCACGCCTTCTTCGAAGGCGACGTTGGGCAGGCTGCGGCGGCGGCCTGCGTCATGAGCCTGTTCGGCCTGTGCGCCACCGCCGTCTATCTCTGGCTCCAGATCACCGACGACGCGCAGACGACATGATCGGGGATCGCTGGAGCAGGACGTTCAGCCTCGCGCTGATCGGCGTCGCATCGTTCAGCTCGCTGCTGCCGATCGTGCTCGCCGTGATGAACGCGCTGAAGACGACGGTCGAGATCGGCGCCAGTCCGCTGGCGCTGCCGAGCCGGCTGCACTGGGAAAACTTTTCGTCGGCCTGGCGCAACGCCCAGCTCGGCCCCAGCCTGCTGCACAGCGCCGAAGTCGCGAGCCTGACCATCTTCATGGTCTGCGTCACCGCGACGCCCTGCGCCTATGTGCTGGCGCGGCAGAAGGGAAAATTCTGGCGCTTCATCACCTTCTACTTCATGGCCACGATCACCGTGCCGGTGCAGCTCTATCTGTATCCGCTGTATTTCATCTTCGCCAAATTGGGGCTGGTGAACTCGATTCCCGCCGTGGCGTTGATCTACACCGCGATGTTCTCGCCGTTCGCGATCTTCCTGCTCCGCACCTATGCGCTGGCCATTCCCGTGGCGCTCGAGGAAGCCGCGCAGGTTGACGGCGCGAGGCCCTGGCAGACCTTCTGGTACGTGATCCTGCCGATGATGCGGCCGGGATTGCTCACGGTCGCGATCATCGTCGGGCTGAACGCCTGGAACGAATTCGTCATCGCCGTGACGTTCCTGCAGAATGACAGCAACGTCACCGCGATCGTGCGCTTCTACAACCTCACCGGCCAGTACTCGACCGATTGGGGCGAGATGCTGGCTGCCGCCGTGACGATCGTGCTGCCGATCGTCGTGATCTTCGTGCTGCTGCAGCGCCAGTTCATCGACGGCATGACGTCAGGCGCGGTGAAGTCGTAAACGCCACACGTGGCTCGGACCGAGGGGTCTGCCTTCGCGTGTTCGGAATCGTAGGGTGGGCAAAGGCGCGCTTTGCGCCGTGCCCACGAGAAGGCGGTGGGCACGCTGCGCTTTGCCCACCCTACGATACTGCGCGGTCGCGGAGACGGACGCTTCATCCGGCGCCATAGCCAATGCGAAGCATTGGCTTCTGAAGTGAACGGCGGCCGAAAGAGCTTCAATTCGCCCCAGCCCGCGCCGCGGCGGGCATGTAAATCTGCGCATAGCCTTCCTTGATCGCGGCGGTGATGCGATCGAGGCGGCGGTCGATGTGCTTCTCGAGCACCGAGACGCACGCCGCTTCGTCGCGCGCCTTCAGGCCTTCGATCACGGCGCGGTGCTCGGCTTGCGTGTTGGAGCGGTTGACGCGGTCCATGTCGATCCAGCGCACGAAGCGGATGCGCGCGTTGACGTTGCGCAAGACGCGCAGCATCTCGGCATTGTCAGACATCGCCATCAGCCGCTCGTGGAAGGTCTCATCCAGCTCGACGAGCTCGACCGACGTGCGTTCACCCGGATCGGGCCCGGTTGCTTCGAGGAATTTCAACAGCGCGTCGACGTCCTCGTCCTTGGCGCGCTTGATGGCGAGGCGAACCGCGGCGACCTCGATCGACTTGCGCAGCTCGTAGAGATCGAAGATCTCGTTGGCGTCCAGTTCGCGGCAGAAGAAGCCCTTGCCGGGAGTGAAGCGCAGGAAGCCCTCGGTGTTGAGACGGTTGAGCGCTTCGCGCAGCGGCGTACGGCTGACGCCGAGCCGTTTGGCCAGCTCACCCTCGTTGAGCCGTTCGCCCGGCTTGAATTCGTAGCTCACGGCCATCGCCTTGAGCTGTTCATAGACGCGATCGACGATACTATCCGAGGCGAGTTCCAAATTGCTCATCATCCACTGCATTCATGCCCGAACACAGCCCAATATACCGGGGCGACAGCCGCAATTGCAATGCCAACGAGAGGTTGTGAAGAGCCGGCGACATCAGGAATCAGGCAAAGGCGCGCGGGCGCAGTCCAGCATGAAACCAGGTGATCATGGAATAGATGTCATAGACCGGCAACCCGATCTCGGCCTGCAAGGCCGCCGCATAGGGCGGCATGTTGGTGCATTCGAGCACGATGGCGCCGACATCGGGGTTCTTGGCGACCAGCTCTTTGCCGGCCTCGACCACGTCGCGCTCGGCCTGCGCCACATCCATGTCGTCCTTCTCGGCCTTGATCAGCACGCGAAAGAATTCCTTGCCGTGCTCGGTGCCGACCAGCGGCGTATCGAGCGGCACGCCGGCACCTTCGAGATGAGCCGGGGTCAGCGTCGAGCCCGACACCGTGACGAGACCGACGCGCTTGCCCGGCGGCAGGGTCGCCTGCACCCACGGCACCTGCATCAACGACGAGGTCGCGACCGGCACGCCGACGGCGGCTGCGATCTCTTTCTGGAACAGCGAGAGGAAGCCGCAATTGGTAGTGATGGCTTCAGCCCCAAGGCGCACCAGATCCTTCGCCGCGTCGATGAAGTCAGGCAAGAGGCCGGCGGCGCCCTTCAACACCACCTTCTCCGGCGAAGCCCCGCTCACCACGCGATAGAGCACGGGAAACGGCCAGGTGGTGCCGTTGCCCATGTCGCCAGCGATGCGCGGAAAGCGCGCTTCCAGCATCAGGATGCCGAGCGGCGCGCCATAGATGGCCTTGCCGCCACGGGCGATACGAGACGGCGCGTTGGCTGAAATGGTCATGGTGCAATCTCAGAGGAAGCGGTTGGGCGAAAACGGTGCGAGCGGAATCTCCGGCTGCTTGCTGCTCAGAAGCTGCGCGACCAGGCGGCCGGTGCGAGCCGAGCCGACCAGGCCGACATGGCCGTGGCCGAAGGCATAGACGATGTCGCGGGAGGCGCGCGAATAGCCGATGCAAGGGCGTCCGTCCGGCATGCTCGGCCGGTGACCAAACCAGGTCTTGATGCGCGAGGCCGGCATGTCCTTCGGCAGTTTGGGGAACATGCCGAGAAGGTGGTTGCGCAGGATCTCGGCGCGCTTCCAGTTCGGTGCGGCCTGAAGGCCCGCGATCTCGACCGTGCCGGCGGCGCGCAGGCCCTTGTCGGTCCAGTTCACCACCATCTTGGCGTCGGCGGCCATCATCGAGCTGCGCGGACCTGTTTCGGGATGCTCGATCATGACGTGATAGCCGCGCTCGGTCTCGAGCGGCAGGGCATCGCCGACCGATGCGGTCAGCCGCTTCGAATGCGCGCCGGCGGCGACCACCGCAGCATCGCAGGAGATCTCGCCGGTCTCGGTCATGACGGCGACGAGCTTGTCACCGGAAAGCTTGAGCCCAGTTGCCTTGGCACGGACGAGCTTGGCACCGCTCGCCAGCGCATGCTGCGCAAGCGCGGCAACGTAAGCGCCGGGATCGCGGCAGCGGCCGGCCTCTTCGACTACCACGCCAAAGGTGTAGCGCGGATGCAGGTCCGGCTCGCGCTGACGCATCTCGTCGGCGCTCAGCTCCATCCACGCGACGCCGACCTTCTTGCGCAGGCGCCAGCCGAGATCGTTGTCGAAATTGCCGCGCGAGGGAAACACGTGCATCACGCCGTTGCGCTCGACCAGCTCAGGCACGCCGGCCTCTTCCGCCAGCTTGCGGTGAAGCAGCGGCGCGTCTTTCAGCAGATCGCGCAGCGCGAACGCGGTCTGCTCGACCCGCGCCTCGGTCCAGCCCGAAAGTAGGTATTTGATCAGCCAGGGCAGCGCCTTCGGCAAGTACGACCAGCGGATCGCCAGCGGGCCGAGCGGATCCATCAGATAGCCCGGCACCTTCTTCCAGATACCAGGCTCGGCCGGCGGGATCACCGAATGCGAGGAGAGCCAGCCGGCATTGCCGTAGCTCGCCGCCTGTTCGCCGCCGGGCTCGCCCGGATCGATCAGCGTGACGCGATGGCCCTCGCGCAGCGCCTCGATCGCGCTGATCACGCCGACCGCGCCTGCTCCGATGATGGCGACGTGGCGGCCCTCTACCATCGCTTACGCCTTCACCGCCGGGGTGAAATCCTTGCCGACCGATATCGCGCGCGGATCGATGATGCAGTGGAGGATCGACGGCTTGCGTGAAGCCAGCGCACGTTCGAACGCCGGCGCGAATTCTTCCGTGCGCTCGACCCGTTCGCCATGGCCGCCGAAGGCTTTCGCATACATCGCAAAGTCGGGGTTCTTGAGCTGGGTGCCGACGACGCGGCCGGGATAGTCGCGCTCCTGGTGCATGCGGATGGTGCCGTATTGCGAATTGTCGACGACGATGACGATCAACGGCGCGTCGTATTGCACGGCGGTCGCGAACTCCTGGCCGTTCATCAGGAAGCAGCCGTCGCCGGCAAAGGCGACGACGACACGGTCAGGAAATTGCCGCTTCGCCAGCACGCCGGCCGGCACGCCATAGCCCATCGAACCCGAGGTCGGCGCGAGCTGGGCGGCAAAGCTGTGGAAGCGGTGATGGCGATGGATCCAGCCGGCATAATTGCCGGCGCCGTTGCAGACGATCGCGTCCTTCGGCAGGCGGTCGCGCAGCCAGGTCATGACCTGGCCGTATTGGAAATGGCCCGGCAGCTCGCGTGCTGTCTCGGTCCAGGCGAGATAGTCAGCATGCGCCTTGGCGGCTTCGCCCTTCCAGGCCACCGCGCCCGAAGGCTTCAGCGTCTCGACCGCGGCGGCGAATGCGGCCGGCGTCGCCTGGATCGCAAGCTCCGGCTGATAGACGCGGCCGAGTTCTTCCGAGCCCGGATGCACATGGATCAGCTTCTGCTTCGGCGTCGGGATGTCGAGCAGGGTGTAGGACGAGGACGGCATCTCCGACATGCGGCCGCCGATCAGCAGGATGACATCGGCATTGTCGATGCGCGCCTTCAGGCTCGGGCTCGGCCCGATGCCGAGATCGCCGGCATAGTGCGGATGGTCGGCGTCGATCAACGAGGCCCGGCGGAACGAGGTCGCGACCGGCAGGTCGAAGCGCTCGGCAAAGCGCGCGATGCTCTTGGTGGCGTCATCGGTCCAGCGCGAGCCGCCGAGAATGACCAGCGGCGCCTTGGCGCTCGCGAGCAGCGCACCGACGCGCTCGATATCGGAAGGCGCCGGCCAGCTCACCGCCGGCTCGATGCGCATGGCATCGGCCACGGCGGCCGTCTCGGTCAGCATGTTCTCCGGCAGCGCGATCACGACGGGACCGGGACGGCCCTGCATGGCGACGCGGAAGGCGCGCGCGACCAGCTCCGGAATGCGATCGGGACGATCGATCTCGACCGCCCATTTCGCCATCGAGCCGAACACCGCCTTGTAGTCGAGCTCCTGGAACGCTTCGCGTCCGATCATGCCGGTGTCGACCTGGCCGACGAACAGGATCATCGGCGTCGAATCCTGCATCGCGATGTGAACGCCGTGGCTGGCATTGGTGGCGCCGGGGCCGCGGGTGACGAAGCAGACACCGGGGCGGCCGGTGAGCTTGCCATAGGCTTCGGCCATCATCGCAGCGCCGCCCTCGGCGCGGCAGATCACGACGTCGATCGGACTGTCATGCAGCGCATCGAGCGCCGCCAGATAACTCTCGCCCGGCACGCAGGTGACGCGCTCGACGCCTTGCGCGACCAGCTGATCGATCAGGATCTGGCCCCCGGTGCGGGTGTTTCTGATGGTCATGACGGCTCCCTGCAGGCGCTAGCGAATGCGTTTTTGGTCCGGGGTGGCGTAGGACAGGCGGAAACAAGGTGCAAGGCCGATGCTGACAGTGCAGAGGGCATCGGCCCGCATGTCAGCTGCGCGCCGCGATCGCGATCACCTCGATGCGGTAGCCGGGATCGGCCAGCTCGACCTTGCCGCAGGCGCGCGTCGGCACATGGCCCGGCACCACCCAGGCATCATAGACCGCGTTCATGGCGTCGAAATCATCCATGGTCTTGAGCCAGATCTGCACGCTGAGCAGGCGCGACTTGTCGGTGCCGGCGCGCGCCAGCATGTCGTCGATCTTGGCCAGCACCTCCTTGGTCTGCTGGGTGATGTCGGCGGTCTTGGTGTCGGCCACATGGCCTGCGAGGAAAACCAGATCGCCGAACACGGAAGCGCGGCTGCGGCGGGCGTTCTGCTCGATGCGGGTGATGTCGGTCATGGACGTCCTATTCCTTACTTGCCGGTGGCGATGATGCGGCGGCAGTGATCGAGCGCGGCGCCGATCAAATTGTCGCTCGCCTCCGGCGTGCGAAACGCCGAATGCGCCGACAGCGTCACGTTTGGCAGTTTCGTCAGGGCATGACCAGCCGGGAGCGGCTCGACGGTGAAGACGTCGAGGCCGGCATGGGCAATGTGGCCCGAGCGCAGCGCCTCCAGCATCGCCTCTTCATCGACGATGGCGCCGCGCGCGGTGTTGATCAGGATGCTGCCCTTGCGCATCTGCGCGATCCGCTCGCGCGACAGGAAGCCCTTGGTTTCGTCGTTGAGCAACAGATGCAGCGAGACGACGTGGCTTTCGGCCAGCAGTGTCTCCAGCGGCACGAAGTCGACGCCCGGATGGGTCTTTGGCGTCCTGTTCCAGGCGATCACCTTCATGCCGCAGCCCGCCGCCATGCGCGCGGCTTCAGCCGCGATGCCGCCGAAGCCGATCAGGCCGAGCGTCTTGCCGGTGAGCTGCACGGCGTCGCGACGCAACCAATTGCCCTCGCGCATGCCGCGGTCCATCTCGCCGAAGCTCCTGGCCGACGCCCACATCAGCGCGATCGCGCATTCGGCCACCGCGGTGTCACCATAGCCCTTGATGGTGTGGACCGAGATGCCGCGTTCAGCGAGCTCCTCCGGATTCATGTAGCTGCGCGCGCCGGTGCCGAGGAAGACGACATGCTTCAGCTTGGCGCATTTGGCGGCAATCGCTGCCGGCACCGCGGTGTGGTCGACGATCATGATCTCGGCATCGCCGAGCAGGCCGGGGAGATCTTCGGGCTTAATCGAGGGGTTGCGGACGATGCTGACAGGCAGTTTCGCCGCGCCCAGCAGCTTCTCGGTGACCGCGGCCAGGGTGTCGTTGGCATCGACGAAAACAGCACGCACAAACTCTCTCCTTCTCAATCCCAAGCTTGCCGGCCCGGTCCCATGGCCAGCCACGCGAGTTTTCTCTCGCCTTGCCAATCGAGGAGGCTCTCACCTGCCTCGTCGCACAAATCGCCGGCAAAGCCGCAATACCATATTGCATTATGTTCTGAATACAGAAATAGTCCACCAGCCGGAGCCGATAGATCCCCATTCCCCAGGGAGAACTGCCGATGAACCGCAGGGACGCACTCACCACCGTCGCGCTGGCGGGCGCCGCAATGGCCGCGACCACATCAATCAAGGCCGATACCGCGCCGACCTCCACGCTCGATCGCATCAAGAAGAGCGGCGTGCTGCGCATCGCCGTCATCGCCGGCCAGGATCCCTATTTCCACAAGGACCTTTCGACCAATCAATGGTCGGGCGCCTGCATCGACATGGCGAACGACATCGCGAGCAAGCTGGGCGCCAAGGTCGAGACGCTGGAATCGACCTGGGGCAACCAGATCCTCGATCTGCAGGCCGACAAGATCGACCTCGCCTTCGCCGTGAACCCGACGCCCGAGCGCTCGCTCGTCATCGACTTCTCGACGCCGATCCTGGTGCACTCCTTCACCGTCATCACCAAGAAGGGTTTTGCCAAGCCGCAGACCTGGGCCGAGCTCAACAAGCCCGAGGTCAAGATCGCCGTCGACATCGGCTCGACGCACGAGACGATCGCGCGCCGTTACTGCCCGAAGGCCGACATCCTCGGCTTCAAGACTCGCGACGAGGCGATCCTCGCGGTGTCGACCGGCCGCGCCGACTGCAATGTCTCGCTCGCGGTGCTGTCGATCTTCACGCTGAAGAAGAATCCGACGCTGGGCGATCTCGCGATTCCGCGGCCGCTGCTGACGCTGCCGACCAATCTCGGCATCCGCGCCGAAGCCGATCGGCGCTACAAGGATTTCCTCAGCGCCTGGGCAGATTACAACCGCTCGCTGGGCCAGACCCGCGAATGGCTGCTGAAGGCCTATCAAACCGTCGGCCTCAGCGCCGACGACATTCCGGGCGAAGTGCAGTTCTGATCGATCATTTTCGCTTGATGCCCTGAGCAGAGCGGGACGCTGATATGCGCGCGGCCCGACGTGGGGCATCCGGTGTTGACGCGGACCCATGCGCGCTTAACTACACCGGATAAATATTGCGGGGGTGGCGACGTTCGCCGGGCTGGTTCCCGTTGCCATCACCGATGCAGGACACATGACGACTTCGCCTCAAGCGACCTCGCCTCGCAGCTCAGCGCCCCCTCACCTCGCCATCGTCCTGTTCTCGCTCGCGATGGGCGGCTTTGCGATCGGAACCACCGAATTCGCGTCGATGAGCCTGCTGCCGTTCTTTGCGGCTGACCTTCACATCGACGAGCCGACCGCCGGACACGCGATCAGCGCCTACGCGCTCGGGGTCGTGCTGGGCGCGCCGCTGATCGCCGTGCTCGGCGCGAAATTTGCCCGGCGCACGCAATTGCTGGCGCTGATGGCGGTGTTCGCACTCGGCAACGCCCTCACCGCGCTGGCACCGAGCTTTGGCGCGATGATCGCCGCCCGGTTTCTCTCCGGCCTGCCGCACGGCGCCTATTTCGGCATCGCCGCGCTGGTTGCGGCCTCGCTCGTGCCGCAACATCGCCGCTCGCAGACGGTCGGCCAGGTGATGCTGGGGCTGACCGTCGCCACCATCATCGGCGTGCCCCTCGCCAATCTGATCGGCCAGGCGCTCGGCTGGCGCGCGAGCTTTGGCCTCGTATCGGTGCTGGCCTTGCTCACCGTGGTGCTGTGCGCGCTGTTCGCGCCGCGCGACCAGGCCGGCCGGTCGGATCCGCTGCGCGAGCTCGGCGCACTCAGAAGCCGCCGCGTCTGGAATACGCTCGCGATCGGGGCCATCGGCTTCGGCGGCATGTTCGCCGTCTACACCTATCTGGCGACGACCTTGATCGAGGTCACCAAGGTTGGCACCGGGGTCATTCCGTTCTTCCTGGCGATCTTCGGCATCGGCGCCACGCTTGGCAATCTGGTCGTGCCGCGCTTCGCCGATCGCGCCTTGATGCCGACGGCGGGCGGCATCCTGCTGTTCGCAGCGGTGGCGCTGCTGGCGTTTCCGCTCGCGGCCGGCAATCCCTGGCTGCTCGCGATCGACATCTTTGCGATCGGCGCCAGTGTCGCGCTCGGGGCTATCTTGCAAACGCGGCTGATGGATGTCGCCGGAGATGCACAGGCGCTCGCCGCCGCGCTCAATCATTCGGCGTTCAACACCGCCAACGCGCTCGGCCCGTTCCTCGGCGGCCTCGCCATTCGCGAGGGGCTGGGCTGGACCTCGACCGGTCCGGTCGGCGCAGCGCTGGCGCTTTTGGGCTTTCTGATCTGGATCCTCGCCTGGCGCGATACCGGCGCCGCGCCGGCCGCGCCCACCGCGAGCCGAGACGCCGCATCACGCGAGACTGCTCCGCTGAAGCGCGCCCCGCCGCTGGCGCCTGATAGCCGAAGCCGCTCCAAGGATCCCGTGGCCTGACGGATTGCAGGCGCGCTCAGAACAGCGCGGCGTTGAAAGCCTGTCCATAGATCATCGCGGCGACGAGCGAGATCAGGAGGCCTGCGCCCGAGAAGATCATCAGGATCTTCAGAGTTTCGACATCGACATTGGTTCCCGTCGCACGGGATATTGCTCTTGCCAGTGCAGCAATCATCGCCAGCTCCGAAGCCGGCCGCGCGAAACGCGGGGCCTGACTTGATCTAGCGCAGATCGGCGCATCCGCCTGTGAAGCAGATTACAGCTGCGGCTGGCCCTCGGTCGACCCGGATCACACCGCGGTCTGGGGCCACACGCGGAGGATGAGGGCGAAAGCGCACCGCAAACTCAGCTGTCGTCCTGGCTTTCGCCAGGACGACGATGATGAGGTGGCACAGTAATTCCTCCACACACCGTCATTGCGAGTGGAAAGAGCTAGCCCCTCACCGATGCTCGATCGCCCTGATCGCGCCGCGCAGCTCGGCGAGGCCGCGCAGGCGGCCGATCGCGGTGTAGCCGGGATTGGTGCGCTTGGTGGCGGCGAGGTCGTCGAGCATGCGGTGGCCGTGATCGGGACGGAACACGATCCTCTTGTCCGGTGACCGCCGCGCGTTCTCCTTCAACAAGGCCTTGAGCACGGCGACCATGTCGACGTCGCCGTCGAGATGATCCGACTCGTAGAAAGACAAACCGTCGGCCTCGCGCCTGGTTGCGCGCAGATGCGCGAAGGCGATGCGCGGAGCGAAGCGTTCGGCCATCTCGGGCAGATTGTTTTCAGGCCGTACGCCGAGCGAGCCGGTGCACAGGCAGATGCCGTTGGCCTTCGACGGCACGGCATCGAACAGCGCCTGGTAATCATCGGCTGAAGAGGCAATGCGCGGCAGGCCGAACAGCGGGCGCGGCGGATCATCCGGATGCAGCGTCAGCGACACGCCGAGCTGCTCGGCGACCGGCGTCACGCGCGCGAGAAACTCGACCAGATGCTGCCGCAGGATCTCTGGGGTGATATCGCGATAGGTCGCGAGCCGCTCGCGGAATTGCGGGATCGTCATCGGCTCGGTGGTCGAGCCGGGCAGCGCGCTGGCGATGACCATGACGAGATAGTCGATATCGGCCTGGCTCATCCTCTTGAACAGCGCTTTCGCACGCGCCTGCGCTTCCAGCGAGTAGTCCTGAACGGCAGCGGGCCGCTTGAGAATATGCAGCTCGAACGCGGCAAAACGATCCTGATCGAAACGCATGGCGCGGGCGCCGTTCGGAAGCTCCCATTCAAGATCGGTGCGGCACCAGTCGACCACGGGCATGAAATTGTAGCAGACGATCGTGATGCCGGAGGCGGCCACCGCCTCCAGGCTCGCGATCCAGGCGTCGATGGACTTGGTCGCCTTGGCTCCGAGCCGCTTGACGTCATCAGGAATAGGAATCGATTCTACCACCGACCAGGTCAGCTTTGAGCGCCCGGGCTGGCCGTTCTCGATGAAGTTCTTGCGCTCCTCGACAGCCTTGCGGGTCCAGGCCTCCCCGATCGGCACCTGATGCAGCGCCGAGACGATATCGCTCGCCCCGGCCTGCCTGACGTCGTCGAGCGAAACCGGATCGTCCGGCCCATACCAGCGCCATCCCTCGAGCATCATGCTTGTCTCCAATCAGTTCGCCGTCAGCACGACCTTGACGCTCTGCGAGCGGTCCAGCGCCAGCCGCAGCGCGTCCGGCGCGGTCGCGAGCGGCCGCTCGGCGGTGACCAGCGACAGCACATCGACGCTGCCCACGCTGATCAGTTCCACCGCGGTCATGAATTCGAGCCCAAAGCGGAACGAGCCGCGCAGGTCGATTTCCTTGGCCATCACCGCATTCGACGGCGTCGGAATCTGACCGCCCGGCAGATTGCCGATCTGCACCACCACGCCGCCGTGTCGGACGATGCCGATGGCGCTGGCAAGGCCTGCGGCCGTGCCCGAGACTTCGAAGGCGACGTCATAGGGACGCAACGCGGCTTGCGCCTTCAGGCCCTCTTCGCCGCCTGAGACGTTCTCGACACGGGACGCGCCGAGCCTGGTCGCGAAGGCCAGCGGCGCCGGCGCGATGTCGGCCACCGTGATGTCCGACATACCGGCGCGATGCGCGGCCAGCATGGTCAGCAGTCCGATCGGGCCGGCTCCGAAGATGATGCCCCGCTTGCCCTGGATGTTGCCGGCGCGCGCAACGGCGTGCAGGCAGACGGCCAGCGGCTCGGCCAGCGCCGCGGCTTGATAGGACACATGGTCCGGAATCTTGACGCACTGCGCCGGGATCGCGTCGAAATATCTGGCAAAGCCGCCCTGCATGTGCGGCGTCTTCGACGCCGAACCCATGAAATAGATATTTTCGCAGAGGTTCTGCCGGCCCTCACGGCAGGCCACGCAACGGCCGCACCAGCGCGACGGGTTGACCGCGACGCGGTCGCCCACCTTGAGATTCGCTGCCGAGCCCGCGATCTCCACGACCTCGCCCGAGATCTCGTGGCCGAGCACCAGCGGCGATGTCACCACGAAGTCGCCGGTCCGGGCATGGCGGAAGTAATGCATGTCGGAGCCGCAGATGCCGCCGGCCCCGAAGCGGATGCGCACCATGCCCTCAGTGAGCTTGGGAAGCGGATGCTCGATCATGCGCAGGTCTTCGGGTCCGAACAGGGTCGCGGCGAGAGAGGTCGAGGTCATTTGGAAAGTCCCATGTATTTCGGCAGCCAGAGGGTCAGGTCGGGCATGTAGGTGATCGCGATCAGCGCGAGCAGCAGCGGCACCAGCCAGGGCAGGATGGCGACCGTCGTGCGCTCGACCGAGAGCTTTGCCACGCGCGCCAGCACGAACAGCACCATGCCGAGCGGCGGATGCAACAGGCCGATCATCAGGTTCAGCGTCATGATCAGACCGAAATGGATCGGATCGATCCCGAGCTTGAGCACGATCGGCAGCAGGATCGGCACCAGAATGGTGATCGCCGCCGTGGTGTCGATGAAGCAGCCGACGAACAGGATCAGCACGTTGGCGAGCGCCAGGAACACCCATTTGTTGTGGGTGATGCCGAGCATCCAGTCCGACAGAAGTTGGGCGGCCTGCGACACCGTCAGCAGCCAGGCGAAGATCGAGGCAGCCGTGACGATGAACAGCACCGAGGCCGTGGTCTCGATGGTATCGAACGTCGCCTTGGCCACCGTCTGCAAGGTCATGGTGCGATAGCGCACGAGGCCGAGGAACAGCGACCAGATCACCGCGGCGACGGCCGCCTCCGTCGGCGTGAACCAGCCGAGCGTCATGCCGCCGATCAGGATCACCGGCGCCATCAGCGCCATCACCGCCGAGAAGTCGAAATACCAGTCGATCGCGAGCAGCGCGCCGAGACCGATGACGACGGCCAGATTGGTCGACAGGCCGGCCAGCACCATCAGCCAGATCGCCAGCGGGAACGAGAACACGATGACGATCTCGAGACCGGCCGCGCCGAGCTGCGGCCAGGAGAACGGCGTGTCGCTGCCCCATTTGTTCCTGTGGGCGAAATAGGTGACGGTCGCCATCATCAGCAGCGTCATGACGATGCCGGGAATGACACCGCCCAGGAACAGCGCGCCGATCGAGACGTTGGCCATCATGCCGTAAATCACGAAAGGCAAGGACGGCGGGATGATCGGGCCGAGCGTCGCGGAAGCCGCGGTGACGCCGACCGAGAACTCGGTGCTGTAGCCGTGGTCCTTCATCGCCTTGATCTCGATGGTGCCGAGACCCGCGGCATCCGCGATCGCAGTGCCGGACATGCCGGAGAAGATCACCGAGCCGATGATGTTGACGTGGCCGAGACCGCCGCGCATCCATCCCACCAGCGCGACGGCAAATTTGTAGATGCGGCCGGTGACGCCGGCGATGTTCATGAGGTTGCCGGCCAGGATGAAGAACGGCACGGCGAGCAGCGGAAAGCTCTCGACGCCCGCGATCATGCGCTGCGCCAGCGTGACGTCGGGCGTCACGCCGCTGACCAGGATGTAGAGCAGCGACGATCCAGCCATGGCAATCGCCACGGGAACGCCGAGCAGCATCAGGAGGAGAAAACCGCCAAGCAACAGCAGCATGAGATTACCCTTCAAAACCGTCGTAGGCGCCGGGACGTTCGAGGATCGAATAGCCCTGTCGCAGATGTTGCAGGGCGACCTGCAGCGAGCGCGCGAACATCAACACGAAGCCTGCCAGCACCGCGTAATAGACGTAGTTCTTGGGAAAGTTGATCGTGGTCATGGACTCATCGCCAATGATCTGGATGTAGACCCAGACCAGCTTGATGGCGTAGCCGAAGAAGGCGATCCGGATCAGGTCGATCATCGTCGACAGTGCGCGCGCCACGAGATGCGGCAGGTAGCGATAGATCAGGTCGACCTGAATGTGCCGCGATAGCCGCACGCACATCGAGGCGCCGATGAAGACCACGCCGATCAGGCAATAGGTCGCGATCTCCTCGGTCCAGGCGTAGCTGTCGTTGAGCACGTAGCGGGTGAAGAACTGCAGGAAGACGGCGAGCGCCATCACCCAGAAGATCGCCAGCGCCACCCAGTCCTCGAAAGCGTAGACGCCGAGATCGACCTTGGGCGCCGCCTCCTCTTCGAACGTGTGCGCGATCTCGTCCGCGGTGATCTGCCGGTGCATTTCGGCGGTGGACATGTGGTTACCTCTCTCCAGATCGTCGTTCCGGGGCTCGCAAAGCGAGAACCCGCAATGACGTCTTTGCTCTGCGGACTCTGCTCCTCATCCTGAGGAGCTTGCGAAGCAAGCGTCTCGAAGGATGGCCCTAGGTGAGATCGGGGCCTTCATGGTTCGAGACGCGCGTTCCGTGCTCCTCACCATGAGGGGCGTGCTTATTTCACCGCCTGGATCCGCTCCCAATCGGCCTTGCGATAGCCGAAGGTTTCGAACGGGACGTTCTTCAGCACGATGTCGCGGAACTCGTTCTTGTCGACCTCGGTCACGGTCAGGCCTTTTTCCTTGAAGAAGGCGACCAGCTTGGCCTCGTTCTGCTTGATCTCCTCGGTTGCCTTGGCGGCGGCCTCTTGCGCCACGTCGGTGAAGATCTTCTTGTCCTCGTCGCTGAGCTTCTTCCAGAGCGCGCCCGCGATCACCGTATTGAGGTGATCGACGATGTGGCCCGTCAGCACGATGTGCTTCTGCACCTCGTAGAACTTCTTGGCCTCGATCGTGGTCAGCGGGTTTTCCTGTGCCTCCACCGTGCCGTTCTGGAGCGCGAGGTAGACTTCGGCAAACGCGATCGGCGCGGTGTTGGCGCCGCAGGCGCGCGGCATCGCAAGGTAGGCCGGAACGTCGGGCACCCGCATCTTCAGGCCCTTCATGTCGGCGCAGCTCTTGATCGGCTTGTTCGACGAGGTCTGGCGCACGCCGTAATAGGTCACCGCGACGATGTGGTGGCCGCTCTTGTCCTCATAGCCCTTGGCGAGCTCCTTGAAGATATCGCTCTTGGTATAGGCGAGCAGATGATCGGCATCGCGGAAGGTGTAGGGATAATAGGTCACGCCGATCGGCGCAAAGCTCTTGGCCGCGAAGCTCGAGCCGGAGATGATGATGTCGACCGAGCCGAGCGAGAGGCCCTGGTTGATGTCGGCTTCCTTGCCGAGCTGCGAGGCCGGATAGACGTCGATCTGATAACGCCCGTTGGTGCGCTTGCCGATCTCCTGCGCGGCCCAGAGCGAGGCGGTATGGAACGGTTCCGAGGTCTCGTAGACGTGCGCCCATTTCAGCTTGGTCTGCGCCATGCCGGCCTCGGTGGTCGCAAACATCGCGGCGACCGACATCGCCAGCATCATCGTCGTTGTCTTCAACACTGATTTCCTCCACTGACTTAAGTCTGCTTCTTGTTCACCGCCTTGAGGCGGGTCGCTCAATCTCATCGTCGTCGACCGCCGCTGCTTTTGGCTGCTTTCTTCGACGGTCGTTTTGGCTCCGCCGGCTCGGCCCCGGGTCGCGCCACTCGTTTCCGCGCCGCCGGCGTGCCCCCTGACGTCTCCGCGCCAAAATTCTGCGCAAAGCGCTCCTGCGAATGCGCGAGGTGGTCGCGCATGGCGTCGTGGGCCGAGAGCGGCCGGCGCGCCGCAATGGCGTCGCGCACGGCCCTGTGCTCCTCGAGCGCGGTGCGCCAGGTGGAGGGGTTCTCGAAATAATGCGCGAGCTGCGCGAAATAGGGATTGAGACGCTGGTCGAACAGCTCGCCGACCACCCGCACCAGCACGGCGTTGCCGAGGCATCCGGCGATGGCGATGTGGAAGGCGCGGTCGTAGACCATCGAGGCTTCGCCGGGATGGTCGACATTTTCCATCGCGACGAGGGCAGCGTCGATGCGCGTGATGTCATCCTTGGTAGCGACCCGTGCAGCCTGCTCGGCGATCGCGCTTTCCAGGAATTCGCGGGCGCGCAGCAGCTCGAACGGACCTTCGACGACGGCTGATGGGACCGGCGTGTCTTCGGCGGGCTCGGTCACATAGATGCCCGAGCCCACGCGGATGCGCACCCGGCCTTCCACTTCGAGTGCGATCAGGGCTTCGCGCACCGTCGGCCGCGAGATCTTGAGCTGCTCCGCGAGCTCGCGTTCGGTCGGCAAGCGGCTGCCGACCGCGTACTCGCCGCTGTCGATCAGGCTTCGCAATTGATCGGCGACCTGGCGATAGAGCCGTCTCGCCTCCACAGCTTCCAGCGGCACGCTGGCCTCCCCGAAAGAAAAGGTCTCGCCGGGAAGGCTTGCGGCCCGGCGGCCTGCCAATTTTGGAAAATTGGTCTTACCAATTGACCGAAGCATTGACCGAGGAAGGCCGCCATGTCAAGCAGCCGCCAAGCAAAGGGGAGACGTCCATGCGGCTTGGAAGCGCCAATCTCGATCGGCTGCCAGCTCACATCCGCCGGCCGGCCTACGACCGTTCGCGCATCACTTCAGGCATCGTGCATCTCGGCTTGGGCGCGTTTCACCGCGCTCATCAGGCTGTCGTCATCGACGATTGTCTTGCCGCAGGCAGCTCGTCCTGGGGCATCGTCGGCGCGAGCCTGCGCAACCCCGGGACCCGCGACGCCCTCGCTCCTCAGGATCACCTTTATACGGTCGCGGTGCGCGCCACTGAGGGCACCGAGCACCGCGTCATCGGCGCGCTGCTCGACAGCATGGTCGCGCGCGAGAACCCGGCGGCACTGGTCCAGCGGATGGCCGATCCCGCCATTCGCATCGTCTCGCTCACGGTTACCGAAAAGGGCTATTGCCACACGCCGCAGACCGGCGATCTCGATGAGCGCCATCCTGATGTCGTGCACGACCTGAACAATTTCGACGCGCCGCGCTCTGCTCCCGGGTTCATCGCGGCGGCGCTGGCGCGGCGACGGGCGCTCGGCACGGCGCCCTTCTCAGTGTTGTGCTGCGACAATCTCGCGGCCAACGGGCACACCGTGCAGCGGATCGTCACGCAATTCGGCGCGCTCCGCTCGAAGGATCTCGGCAAGTGGATCGCGGACACCGTCGCTTTTCCCTCCACTATGGTCGACCGCATCGTGCCGGAAACGACCGATGCCGACCGCGATGCGGTCTCCGCGGCACTCGCCCTGCGCGATGCATGGCCGGTCATGACCGAGCCTTTCACGCAATGGGTGGTCGAGGATCGCTTCTGCGCGGGCCGGCCCGATCTCGCTGCCGCCGGTGTCGAGCTCGTCACCGACGTCAGGCCGTTCGAATTGATGAAGCTGCGTCTGCTCAACGCCAGCCATTCGGCGCTCGCCTATCTCGGCTATCTCGCCGGCTACGAGACCATCGCCGACACCATGCAGGATCCGCATTTCGCGCGCCTTGCCGCCCAAGTGATGGAACAGGCCGCGGTGACGCTGGCGATGCCTGACGGTACCGATCTTTCCGCCTATCGCGCCTCGCTGCTGAAGCGCTTTTCCAATCCGGCGTTGCATCACCGCACCTGGCAGATCGCGATGGACGGCTCGCAAAAGCTGCCGCAGCGCCTGCTCGGCGCGATGCAGGATCGTCTCGCCAAAAACCTGCCGATCGCGACACATGCGCTCGCCGTGGCCGGCTGGATGCGCTACGTCACCGCGTCTGACGAGCAGGGCCGCGCCATCGACGTGCGCGATCCCCTCGCCGCCGAGCTTGCAAGTCTGGCGCGCGAAGCCGGCCCCGTCGCGGAACGGCTCGCGCCGAAATTGCTCGGCGTGGAAAAAGTGTTCGGACCGCTGGGTGCCGAGCCGCGGCTGCGCGAGGCCGTGACCGCGGCGCTCGCCCGGCTCTACAAGGACGGGGCGCGGCGCGCGGTGGAGACGCTGGTTTCAGCGTGACCACAAACTGGGCAGCAATGCTGCACTGCGTTCAAAGTCGGACGGAAGTCGCGCTTGATTTTTGCCTGCCATTGGCCCACCCGAGAGACATGGCAAAGGACAGCAAGGTCATCGCCGCGAACGCGGCCTTTTACGCCGCCTTCTCGACGGGCGATTTCGACGAAATGAAGCGGATGTGGGCGGATGACGACGCCATTTCCTGCATTCATCCCGGCTGGCCCGCGATCGTCGGGCACGCCACGGTGATCGGAAGCTGGCGCGACATCCTGCAAAACCCCGAACGGCCGCAGATCGTCTGCGCCGAGCCGCAGGCGATCATCGACGGCGACAGCGCCCGGGTGCTTTGCATCGAAATCGTCGACGGCACCGCGCTGGCCGCCGCCAACCATTTTCGCCGCGTCGGCGACGGCTGGCGTCTGGTGCATCACCAGTCGAGCCCGATCGCGCAGATTGTCGAGCAGGCTGAGGACGATAGAGCGAGCCACCGGGTGCACTGACCGCGACGGCGTTCTACTGTGCATGGGGTTGTTTTGCAGTTTTGATCTCTTACCGGCGCGGACGCGCGGGCTCGCGCGAACCAAATTCGGACCAGCACGGAAGACGCATGCGGCTCTTCATCCTCGGCCTCGGCTATAGCACCCGGCATTTCGTTCGCAGGTTCGGCGGCAGCTTCTCGCACATCGCCGGCACGGTCCGCGATCCCGCCAAGCGGGACGATCTCGCCGGCCTCGAGCTTCATGGTTTTTCCGGCAGCCGTCCCGATGACGCGACGGCCGCGCGCATCCGCGGGGCCGATGTCGTCCTCGTCTCGATCCCACCTGACAGCACCGGCGATCCGGCACTGGCGGCACTCGGCGATGTCCTGGCGGCGGGCCGTCGCAAAATCGTCTATCTCTCCACGATCGGCGTCTACGGCGATCACGCCGGCGGCTGGGTGGACGAGAGCACGCCGCCGCAGTCCGCCCTCGACCGCGCCCGCATGCGGGTGGCGGCGGAACAGGCCTGGACGGCGACGGCGCAGGGCGACGTCGCAATCCTCCGGCTTGCCGGCATCTACGGCCCCGGCCGCAACGCGCTGGCGACACTGCGCAGTGGCACCGCACGGCGCATCATCAAGCCCGGCCAGGTCTTCAACCGCATCCATGTTGATGATATCGCGAGCGCGATCATGGCGGCGGTCAACCACAACACCGCTGGCATCTGGAACGTCTGCGACGACGAGCCCGCGCCGCCGCAGGATGTGATCGCCTATGCTGCACAGCTGATGGGCGTTGCGCCGCCGGCCGAAGAAGCGTTCGCGACCGCCGAGATGTCGGCGATGGCGCGCAGCTTCTATGCCAGCAGCGCCCGGGTCTCCAACGCAAGACTGAAGCGCGAGCTTGGCGTGACGCTGGCCTATCCGACCTATCGCCACGGCCTTGATGCGCTGTGGCGTGATGACGAAGCGCGAAAGGGACCGGGCGACCAATCAGCCGCCCTTTGATTCTCGGCCCTGGTCAGCTCAAAACACCATACTTCCTGAACCAGGCCTGCGCCTGCTTCCAGCCATCTTCGGCGGCGTCCTTGCGGTAGCTGCCACGGTAGTCGGCATGGAAGCCGTGCGGCGCCTCCGGATAGATCTTGAACTCGGCGGTCTTCTTGTTCTGCTCGAGCGCCGCCTTGAGCTGCTCGACCTGCGCGACCGGAATGCCGGTGTCGGCACCGCCATAGAGGCCGAGCACCGGGGCCTTCATCTCGGGCGCAAGCTGCAGCGGGCTCTTCGGCCACAGCGGATTGGGCGGATCGACCGGCGGACCGTAGAAGGCAACGCCGGCCTTGAGCGTGCTGCTGTGCGCGGCGTATTCCCAAACGTTGCGGCCGCCGCGGCAGAAGCCGATGATGCCGAGCTTTGCGGTGTCGCCGCCTTGCGATCCCGCCCAGGCCACCGTCGCGTCGAGATCGGACAGCAGCTCCGCGTCGGGCTTGGCGTTGACGATCGGCAGCAGGTCCTTGATATCGGTGATCTTGGTGAGATCGGTGCCCTTGCGGAAATAATAGTCGGGCGCGACGGCGAAGGCGCCGAGCTTGGCAAGGCGCCGCGTCACGTCCTTGATGTATTCGTGCAGGCCGAAGATTTCCATCGCGACGATGATCACCGGCGCCTTGCTGTTGCCCGCGGGCCGCGCGAAATAGGCCGGCATCTCTTCGGAACCGACCTTGATCTTGGCGTCGCCGGCCTGGAGGCCGCTGGTATCGGTAGTGATCACCTCGGCGCGGACGGGACCTGCCGCAAGCGTGTAGCCGGCGGCGACGGCCGCGGTCGCGCTCATGAATCCGCGACGCGAGACCGGGGGCGACTTGATCAGCCCTACAACGTCGGCCGTGATGGTGGTCTCGATGCTCATCGATTGGTCCTCCTGATGCCTCGTCCAGGTGTCTTGCCCCGATCCTTCAGGCGACGCATTCGCCAACAATTGCCGGCGAAACGCAAATCACCAGCCTGCGAGGTTTCGCCCACGGTCAGGCCTTGCCGGTCTTGGCCGGCGCGGTTTCCGGCATCAGGCTCATCGCGATCAGTCCGACGATCGCTGCGAGCAACAGGTACCAGGCCGGCGCCAGCGGATCGCCGGTGACATGAAGCAGCCACGTCACCACCAGCTGCGCCGTGCCGCCGAAACTCGCGATCGCAACCGCGTAAACGGTGGCGAATACGCCACCGCGGATGTTCTGCGGCAATGCTTCGGTGAACGTCGCGTAGAACGCGGTGAAGGGCAGCGAGCCGATGACGGAGAGCACGCCAAAGCCGACCAGCAGCGACAGCATACCGGGTGCATGAACGATCCAGAGGAAGACCGGATAGGTCAGCAGCAGCGTCGCGAGTTGCGGCCAGATCATCACCGGCTTGCGGCCGAGACGATCGGCCAGCCAGCCGCCGACCAGCGCTCCGGCAAACTGAATGCCGTTGCTGACGAGCGAGACGGCAAAGGCCAGTGTCGAGGAGACATGCAACGTGTTCTGCGCATAGGTCGTCATGTATTGCGTGACATAGGTCGAGATGGTGCCGCTGGCCAGAATCATCAGCGCGAGCACGATCAGCCCGGTGTGACGGCGGGCCAGGGAGAGATGCCCCGTGCTTTCCTCCACCGCGACACCGGCGTCAGCCTGCGGGATCGTCTCCGGCAGGGTCCGGCGCATCCAGACGCCGAACGGCAGGCAGACCGCTCCGATCAGAAACGCCACCCGCCAGCCATAGAGGTCCAGCATCTCCGGCACCATCATCTTGCTGAGGATGACGCCGACGAGGGCCCCTGCCGTCGCGGCGATCTCCTGGCTCGCCGGCTGCCATGCCACCACCAGCGCCCGATGCTCGGGCGGCGCGATCTCGATCAGATAAGCGGTGGTCGGTCCGACCTCGCCGCCCAGTGCGAAACCCTGCACCATGCGGGCCGCGATCACGATGATCGGCGCCGCAAGGCCGATCGAATCGTACGACGGCGTGAACGTAATGGTCAGGATTGCAGCGCCCATGAGGGCAAAGCTCAGCAGCATCGCGGGCCGCCGGCCGATCCGGTCGGAATAGATGCCGAGTACGATGCCGCCGATCGGCCGCGTCACGAAGCCGGCCCCGAACGTCGCCAGCGACAGCATCAGGCTGCCGTACTCGCTTCCAGTCGGAAAGAAGGTGTGGCCGATCTGGATCGCAAAGAAGCTGTAGGTGATGAAGTCGTAGAACTCGAGCATGTTGCCGACGGTGGCGGCCAGTGCTGCGCGTTTGACGCTAAATGGTTCGGCCCGCGCGTTTCCCGATGGCAATCTTGAAGTCTCCGATCTGATCATGCGCCTGATTTAACCGCCTAGCCGCATTGCGTCGCAACATCCATTAACCGAAATCAGGGGTTCTCCTGCTCCCCGGCGCAGCAGCACCTGTTGCAGACCGTGTGCGATTTCGCGCGCCTCGAACCATTTACCGCAACAAACAGACCCGATCGTGGCCGCGTCGACACATCATGTTGCTCAGAGACAGCACCGCCCCCTTCTATCGGGCGCAGGCCCACACCTTTTGACTGAAATTTTCAGATCAGTTGAGCCGTCATATTTACTCGAACTTTCGTCATGGCGCTCTAGTTCCACTCCCGAATGTTCCATCTCCAGGACGGAGAAGCGTCTTCTCAGCGCGGCAACGTATCCGCTTCGAGCAAAGCAACGCTCGACAGCTTCATTCCGACCCGCTGCGACTGCGTACCCCAAGGCCCAATTGAATAAAGCTTTATCCGATCTGGCATCGATATGAATTTGGCTCGCGAAGCAATTGAATTGTTGGGACAGGTGGCGCGGATTCTGTGGTTCGAAGGCACCAAGCACGGCATGCGCGACCGTGAGTGGATGGCACTGCGATTCCTTTCCCGTGCCAATCGCTTCTCCCGGACGCCTTCGGCGCTGGCGAGCTATGTCGGCACCACACGCGGCACCGCCTCCTTCATCATCGGCGAGCTCGAACGGCTCGGCTACCTGGAACGGAAGCGTTCCGCCAAGGACAAGCGCTCGGTGATGCTGAGCGTGACGCAGCAGGGCAAGAAGTTTCTGGCGCGCGATCCCGTCAACGGCCTAGTGGATGCCATTGCCGTCCTCGATGACGGCAGCAAGATCAGCTTTCGCGACACCCTGCGGCATGTGCTCGATCAGGCGGATGCCGCCGAACAGCGGCACCACACCGACGTCTGCAAACGATGCATCTTCCTGCGGGAGGACCGCACCTCTTCCGAGAACAGGACCACGGTCGAGTTCACCTGCCGGTTGTTTCGCGCGCCGATCGCGGAGGCGGAGATCGATTTGCTATGCACCAGCTTCGAGCATCACCGCCAATAGAATTGTCTGCCTCTCACTTGCGCGCGGAATAGACGACGCCGCCACCGCTGATGTCGACGACGAGACGGCCGTTCTCGTTCCTGATCTCCTCGATGCGACCGAGGCTCGGGACTTGCTGCCCGAGAACGGCCTCGACGACACCGTTCGGTCCCTGAAGAATCGCGATGCCTTCATAGGCTTGGCGGACTGACCAGCCCTTGATCACCTTTCGCGGTGCGGAGCTGCGCTCGACCGGAGATACCGAGCCTGTGGTTTCGGGCGCCGTGACCGAGGCCATCATCGGCATCGCCGGTGACGGCGACGGCGCAGCAACGGGAGTCGGCGGCTGGACCTGAGCCTGAGCCAGCCTGTCGAGCTTCGCCGTCGATGACGAGCTCACCCGCTCGATGCGATCGAGATTCTCGGCAAAACGGCCGAATCGATCGCTGGTCGCCTTGCTCGACTGATCGACTGCGGTGCGAAGGCCATCGAGATTCTCGGATACGCTGGACAATTGCCTGCGCAGCTGGGCGACCGTGTCGCGCAGATTCCTGATTTCGGCATTAGCAGCCACATTGGTCTGGTTCGGCTGCGTGGTGAGATAGGCAATGACGCCGGTGCAGGCGCAGACCACGAGGATGGCGGCGACTGCGAGCGTCGCGAGTGGCGCGACCCAGGTCGGGCGCGGTGGCGGCGGCTTGGCCACAATCACCGCCGGCTTGATCACCGTCGGCACAGGCTTGGGTATTGCCATCTTGTCCAGGCGCGCCTTGGCACGAATACGCTTCAATCCTTCGAGCGCTTCCTTCGCCGCGACTTCGTCGCTCGACGCCGACGCGGGCTTCGCGCCCATCGTGGGCTTGGATGCGCGCGCAGTGTTGTTGAACTTCGTGTCGCTCGCTTCCGGAGCGGGCTTCACAGCGGCTGACGCATCCGCAACTCCGGCGGGGCGCGCTTTTCCGTCGGACAACATTTGAAAATGCTCCGTTCGTTTGGATCTGTCGAACGAAGCTAGTTGGCGAAGCTTGCCCGAAACGTGCGCATCGAAAATGTTTCGCCACGCAGGATGCGTCGACGTGTCAGAGGAGTCGTGCACGAGGCAAAAGTGCGACTCGAAAGACACACACTCGCCAAGATTTTGCCAAGCTGGACTCTCGCCGCCACACATGAGTCGAATTGTCGCAGCCGCGTGCGCGGCCAGGAGAGTCAATTCGGGGTTGAAAACCCCTCACTGTGACGGTTGGGTGACACTACCCAAAATAGCTGTGTTTGTACGGGCCTATGGAACTATACAACCACTACGGTGCAAAACTAGTTCGTCTTTCAAATCAACTGGTGCGCTTTGACATACAAAGAAACAACCGGAAACAAATCAACAGCATCAAGCAGACGTAGCAAACGCTTTGTTTCGCACGCTTGATCGGAATTCGGCAATTGTTACGGTCTACATCAAGTGATTCTCGCCCGTTGGCGAGGAGATCGACTGAGTTCAGTAGTGTTCGAACGCAATGAGCAACGTGACGCAACTGTACCAGGTCGTTTTCTCAACGCGCCCCGCAAGGTGATCCGTAAAACACCCGCCGGGCTTCACGCAGTAAGGGTTCAGTATCGAGTCGAAGTAGCAGGCCTGCTCACGCGGGTACTGAATGCGTAAGGCTGCCCGCGAATATCGAAACCATAAGAACGGTTCGCGGGAGGGAAATATCGTCAAACAGCATGGCTGCCGAGTCGGGGCATCACAACAAACCTCCCGGCCGCTGCAAGTGCGAAACAGGGGCGACTGACTGATGTATATTATCGTTGATGATCGCGAGAGCGTCACGAACAGCTACGTAGGAGGGCTTGTTCGTGAAGGCGTATCGTCGATCGGCTTCACTTCCGGAGAATTCTGGGACTGGCTGCAATCCGCGAACGAATCGGACCTGGCGGCCGTTGATGCCTTCCTTCTGGGGGACTGCGATGCCCGCGGAAGCCTGCCACGGGCGATGCGCAAGCGGTCCGCGGCTCCGATCATCGCGATGAGCGGCCAGAAGATGCTCAAGAACACGCTGGAGCTGTTCGAAGCCGGCGTCGACGACGTCGTGCACGTGCCGATCCACCTGCGCGAGATCCTGGCTCGAACGGCCGCGATCGCGCGCCGCCGGGTCGGCGAGCTGCCGAGGCCCTGCGAGAGCAGGATCCAGGTCTTCTTCAACGGGCGTGACCCCGAGATCGCGGGTCACGCTCTCACCCTGCCCCGCCGCGAGCTGCGCATTCTCGAATATATGGTCAGCAATCACGGCAAGTGGATCACCAAGACGCAGATCTTCAACGCGGTCTACGGCATCTTCGAGTCCACATTCGACGAGAGCGTGATCGAGAGCCACGTCAGCAAGCTGCGCAAGAAGCTGCGCGACCGCCTCGGCTTCGACGCCATCGTGGCCCGGCGCTACGTCGGCTACCGCCTCAACATCCCCGCCAACGAGGCGATCGACGAGCCGATGCAGGATCTCGACGAGGTCGGCATCCTGCTGAACCGGGCTCAGGCGGCCCCAGCGGCATACCCGGCCGGCAACTAAGGCACTCGAGCCGCGGCAAGCAAAACGACCACGGCCTCTGCGGGGAGATCCCGCAGAGGCCGGTTTGTTTCGAGCTTAGAATTGTGCGTGCTGACGGCCCCGCCCCGCCGCCGGGCGCGTTACGGCTTCTGCTGGAATTCTTCCTTGGAGACGTAGTTGAAGTCCTCGACCAGCACGTCCTGGACGATATCGGCCTGCATCCGCTCGTTGACGCGTTGCTTGATCGCCGCGGTAAGGGCGGAGAGGTCGTAGCGAGCGAGCTTCCGGAAATCGAGCTTGTCGTCGGCGTAGATCCTGCGGAAGGCCTCGTCGACGACAAACGGCTCGGGCGGCACGGTGAGCTGGTGCATGGTCTTCGCCTCCACGGTGTAGACGAAACGCGCGACGATGTAGCCCTGAACCGCCCCGCTCTCGACCATCGGCACACTCAGCGCCCGCGTCTTCTGATATTGCAGCCCGTCGAGATATTCGTCCTTGCCGGACAGCAGGGTGCCGTTTTCCTTCCAATAGGCCACGCCATAGCTCGTGCCTGCGGTGAGGATGCAGGCCCAGAGGCCGGCCAGAACGAGCTTGATCATTTTCCGTCCCGCGCCGCGCGACCCGTATAAGTTCCGTCCGACTCGGCGTCCTTGATCGCCTTGACGATGATGGTCGCGACCTCGCGCACCGCATCGTAGTGCATTTCAAGCAGGGAGCGGTTTCGCTCCAGCTTCTCACGCAGCCGTTGAATTTCCTCGGTGACCTCGGGCTCGCCGCCGAGATGCATCCGGGCTCGCATCAGCCGAACGAATTCCAGCATGCTCCGGCTTTTCCGGGCACTGAAATCGTCGAAGTCGACCTTCTGCCCGGTCGCAAGTGCGGTGGTCTCCTCCTCGACGATGCTTTCGAGCCGGCGAATTGCGGCCAGCAGACCACTGAGCTCCTCGAACCGCGTTGCCTCGAGCCTTGCTGATTCGGCGTCGTCGGCGAGCAAGTCGGCGCCTATATCGGGCAGCAGCGCGGGCAACAGAGCATCGCCCCTTGCCGCCTCTGCCATCGCCTCTGTACCCACGACCGGCTGCTCCATCAGCGGAGCCGTCGCGCTCTGTTCTAGCTGCATAGTAAGTTCATCCCTCAACCGTCCTTACCCATTTCCTATAGTCCATCACCCGGCCTTTCCTGTCGTATCCGGCCCCGCCGGATGCGCGGACGCGAGCTGCTTGGCAATTCCGATCCCCTTGCCCTTCGCGAGCTGAGTGCCGAGCTGCTCGGCCAGCATCGATTTCCAGATGCCGCCGGCGGTGCCCTTGCCGAATACCTCCTCGGACTCCTTCGGCAACATCGTCTCGACGAAGGTCTGCAGGACGAACGCTTCGAACTTGCGGTAGACCTCGTCCGGGCCGGGCTTCTTGATCACCCGCACCGGCGGCCCGTTCACCACCCCCGATTGCGCCTCCACCACACCTGCAACGGATTGATCGGCGGCCTTGCTGG
Source organism: Bradyrhizobium campsiandrae (assembly GCF_014529705.1). Lineage (GTDB taxonomy): Bacteria > Pseudomonadota > Alphaproteobacteria > Rhizobiales > Xanthobacteraceae > Bradyrhizobium > Bradyrhizobium campsiandrae. The sequence continues at coordinate 35,269 of NZ_JAANIH010000038.1, read as the reverse complement.
CCGTTGCATCCATCGTCGCGGCAAAATCGGCGTCCGACGATTTCAGCGCCTCGAGCTTAGCGGTCGCCGTGCGCTGCGCTACCGGGTCGGCGGCGTCGAGGACATCGAGAACGAGATCGGGTGTCGCGGTTACAATCATGTCTTGTTCCGGCTGGCTTGCCGCGGCGTCAAGTCGCGCGCGACGGCGTGGATCCCCGTCATCTCCTCGAGCGATCGCTTCTCGGCTTCGCGCAGCTTGTCGGCAAGCGCCACCCGGGCGACTTCCTCGAGCTGCTTGACGCGACGATTCTCCGAGCGGACCTTGTCGAGCTGCATCGAGGCGCGCTCCTGCACTGCGCGCGCGCCGACGCTCATCCTGTTGAGCCGCCGCGCGATCGATTCGCTCGACGATCCCGCCGGCGGCTTGCCCTCGTTCAGGTTTCCCACCAGCCACGCCTGTTCGTCCTGCATGGACTGCTCCTGCTGACGCAGTTGCGCGAGCTGCCATTGCGACAGCCGAAGCTGAAGCTTCACCAGCGAGACGATCCGACTGAGCTTGTCCGCCCGGGAAGTCATCATCGTCACCCCGCCAGCCATGACGACAGGCCGAGCATGAACTGCGTCAGCAATTCGTCGCTGGTCAGGTAGAGCAGCAGGAAGCCGCCGAACAGGACGAACGGCACGGAGACGAAATAGACCGGAATTGCCGGCGTCAGCTTGTTGACGAGGCCAATCGAGAAATTGACGACGACGGAGTAGACGATGAAGGGGCTGGTGATGCGCAGTGTCAGCACGAATGCGTCGGTGAGACGGCTGACGAGCTGGTTCAGCGCCATCTCGCCGCTCAACTTCTCGCCGGGATGCCAGACGTCGTAGGAATTCATCAACCCGCGCAGGACCTGCCAGTGCTGGTCGGTCAAGAAGAACAGCGTGGTGACGGCGGCCATGATCAGCGGCACCACGGGCGGCGCCGGATCGGTGTCGCCGACCGGCGTACCCGGGATGCTGCTGAGCCCGATCGCACTCGCCATCACCGCGAGCATGGTCTGGAGCGCGAGAAAGAACACGCGCCCGCCGAGGCCAATGACGCTACCGACCAGGAGTTCGGTGCCGATCAGGAGCGCCAGCGCCATGGGCGATGCGTCGTCCACGAGCGGCTTCAGAATCGAGACCAGGATCGGCGTCAGCGCGAACGTCGTGACCAGGGCGACGAACAGGCGAATCTGCGGCGGAACGTTCACGCTGGAATAACCGGGCACCAGCATCAGGCAGGCGCCGATACGGCAGAACACGATGAACGTGGCAAGCACGTTGTCGGCGAGACCGGCGATCACGAAATGGCTCCGAGCGCCCGGATCTCGGCGCTGCGGGCGACCTCGACATGCGACAGGATCGGCAGCGTCGGAAACACCCGTTCCAGAATCATGCGGACATAGGGTCGCGCTTCCGGGGTCACCGCCAGCACCACGCTGGTGCCGTCTTCCGTGAACTTTCGGATCGCGGCACTCGCTTCGGTCGCGAACTGCTCGATCAGCCGCGGATCGGCGTCGAACTCGACGACGTCGCCCTTGCCGTCGCGCTTCAGGCTCTGGTGGAAGGCCAGATCCCAGCGGTTGCCGAGACGCAGGACGTTGAGCACGCCGTTGTCGGAGAGATCGCCGCAGATCTGCTGAGCCAGGCGCATGCGCACATGCTCGGCGACCTGCTCGGAGCGCCGCACGTGAGGTGCAATCTCGGCGACGGCTTCGAGGATCAGATGCAGGTTCCGGATCGACACCCGCTCACCCAGCAGGATCTTCAGGATTGCCAGCAGGCCGGAATAGGAGATCTGCGACGGGCAGAGATCGTCGACCAGGCGCTTGTACTCCGGCTCGAGCCGGTCGAGCAGCCCGCGCATGTCCTTGTAGGACAGAAGCTGGGCGAGGTTTGCCCGGAGCACTTCGCTCAGATGCGTGAGTAGGACCGAGAGGTTGTCGACCGGCTTGCAGCCCTGCCGCCGGACTTCGTCGGCGAAGGCTTCCGTCACCCACAGCGCCTTCATGCCAAATGCGGGTTCGATGACCTCGTCGCCCGGGACGTCCGGCTTTCCATCCTTGTCCACCAGCACCATGATCTCGCCGATCCGGAGCTCGCCATGGGCGACCCGGGTATCGTGAATCCGGATCTGGTATCCCTTCGGGTCGATCGACAGATTATCCGACAGCTTGATCTCGGGAATGACAAAGCCGTACTGCTTGGCGAACTTCTTCCGAATCTTGCTGACGCGGTGCGCAAGCTCGTTGCGCGAACCGAGCAGGTGGACGGACAGATGGCTGCCGAGCGAGAGCTCGATCTCGGCGGTCTTGAGCGATTCCTTGACGGATTCCTTGGCTTCGACCTGCGCGCGCTCTTCGGCCTTGCGCGCATCCTCCTTCTGCTTCGCGGCTGCCTGCCGCCTCGGCAGCGAGTAGCCGACGAAAGCCATGACGCCGCCCAGCAGCACGAACGGCGGCATTGGCAGACCCGGCATCAAGGCGAGCACGAACATCATCAAGGAGGCAGCCGACACCGCGCGCGGATAGCCGCCGAGCTGACGGAGCACCGCCTGCTCGGCCGACCCCCTGGTGCCGCCCTTGGAGACCAGAAGACCCGCCGACAGCGACACGATCAGCGCCGGCATCTGCGACACCAGACCGTCGCCGACCGAGAGCTTGGTGTAGACGTCGGCGGCGCGCGACAGGGTCAGCCCGTGATGCGTGACGCCGATGATGATGCCGCCGAAAATGTTGATCGCGGTGATGATCAGGCCCGCGATGGCATCGCCGCGGACGAACTTCGAGGCACCGTCCATCGCACCGAAAAACGCGCTCTCTTCCTCGAGCTCGCGGCGCCGGCGTTGCGCCTCTTTGTCGTCGATCAGGCCAGCCGAGAGATCCGCGTCGATCGCCATCTGCTTGCCAGGAATGGCATCCAGCGTGAATCGGGCGCCGACTTCCGCGATACGCGTCGCGCCCTTGGTGATCACGACGAAGTTCACCGTGACCAGGATCGCGAAGATGATCAGGCCGATGACAAAGTCGCCGCCCATGACGAACTTCGAGAAACCGGCAACGACGTGACCCGCGGCCTGCTCGCCCTCCCCGCCGCGCGACAGGATCAGGCGGGTGGTGGCGATGTTCAGCGCCAGCCGCAAGATCGTCGCGATCAGGAGCACGGTCGGAAAAGCCGAGAAGTCGAGCGGCCGCTGGATCCACAGCGCGACCATCAGGATCAGGGCCGACAGCGCGATCGAGAAGGCAAGGCCGAGGTCGATCAGAACGGGAGGAATCGGCAGGAACAGAATCGTGAGCATGGTCACGATACCGCCCGCGAAAGCGGCGTCCGCGCCGAAGCGACGCGGGTTCGGCAGGCTAGCAGCTAACGTATCGGCCATGGGTCACCGGCAGCAGGGTCCGCCCTCAATCTGCCCGGCAAAGCTTACGCGAGGGTGGTGGCCGGGCCTGCGGATCAGAAGCCGTGCTCGATCCGGGAATAGACCATCTCGGTGAAGGTGGAGAGGTGGGCTCCGATGAAGGAGCCGGAGATCGCCACGACCACCAGGATCACGATGATCTTCGGAACGAAGGTCAGCGTCGCCTCCTGGATCTGGGTCAGAGCCTGGATCAGCGCGATGAGGATGCCGACCAGCATCGCCGCGCCGACCGCCGGCCCGCAGGCGACGAGGATGGTCCAGATCGCCGCCTGGACGATGTCGAGGGCGTCGCGCTCGTTCATGGCTAATTGCTGATCGTGAGACCAGGGCCGACCGCAACCTTGGTGCCGTCCTGAAGCGTCGCGACGGATCCGCTGCTGTTGATGGAGATCGAGGCGACCTTGCCGGTGAAGGTCGCCCCGGTCGAATCGGTGAAGCTGACGGTCTTTCCGATCAGTCCGTCGGCTTGCGACAACGACTGCGACGACAGCAGAGAATCCAGCTTCGTATTAGTCTGCATCGCCTGCTCGACCGTCGACAGCTGCGCGAACTGGCTCATGTATTGCGACGTATCCATCGGATTGGTCGGATCCTGGTTCTTCATCTCGGCGATGAGGAGCTGCAGGAAGGTGTTGTAGTCGACGCCGGTGCTCGACGTGCCAGATGTGGACGAGCTCGGGTCGGTCGAATTGGTGTTTTTATCGGTCGCGCTGGTGACGTTCATGTCGCTCTCCGCTGTCAGGCAGCCTTGATTGGAGATTCCGAGGTGGCGCCGGCCAGGATCGCCTCCTCCAGGGGAAACAGCGCCCGGATCCGTTTGAGCGCCTCGAAGTAACGGGTGCCGCCGACCATTTCGTCGATCGCGGCGAGGCCGTCCAACATCTCGCGGCTTTCGCAAACCGCGAGAAGTGCCGTGTGGTGCTGCGCATAGAGCGAGGCGGCGGCGGCGATATCGGTCGGGTTCATCAGCATGAGCTGGACGATGAAATAGAGCTGACGCATCGCCGTGGTGGCATCGGAAGCCTGCATCACCTGCCCTTCGAGCAGGAACATCACATCATTTACAAGCTCGAGCGAGACCTTGCGGTCCACCCGCAGGACCGCACCGTTGATGTAGACCCGTTCGCCGGCCCGCAAGGAAATCTTCATCAGAGCGCGTCTCGGATCAGGCGGTTGATTTCCACGAGTTGCGTCACATCGTTGGACTTTTCCTCGCGCAGGCGATCGGCTTCCTTGACCACCCACAAGCCAATCGAGATGATGTCGGCGCGAAGCTGCTCGGGCAGCCCGTTCTCGGGGTGCACGAGATCCTCGATGAAGATGGTCCATAGCCGTCGGACGTAGAGCAGGCTCTGGACCTGATCCTCCATGCTGAAGCGCGGCTCCTTCTGCAGCCGCTCCAGCCGCTCAATGCCGAGACTGAGCGCCTGCCGCTCGCGGCCGCGCGCCTCGTAACCACTATCTTCAACGACCGTCTCGTAGGCTTCAAACGTCATCCGGACAACTCGCCGCAGGAACTTGCAGGAAAAAAAGCGAAAACGACGGTCGCCCCAGCTCAGAGATAGTTGATCAGACTGATCTTCTGGAGCTGGGAGGTGAGCGCGAGCGCCGTCTGGATCTGGGTCTGCAGCGCATTGACGCGCGTCGACGCTTCCGCCGGATCGACCTTCTCCATGCCGACGATCTGATTGTTCAAAATGTCTTTCTGCGTCTTGAGCTTGTCGGTCGCTGTGGTGATCCGCTGCTGGACCGTGCCGACGTCACCGCCCAGCGTCGCAAGATCGGTGATGGCGCTGCCGACGAGGCCGATCGCCTTGTCCACCACCACCTGGAACGTCGACTGGTCGAGGTTTGCATTCCCGAGATCGGCCATCATCGTGTAGGCCTCCGCGAGCTTGCGGAATCCGGTCTGATTGGCGCTCACGGAGGTGTCGGCGATCTCGGTCGTCGAAATGCGGCTTTGCATGACCTGGTCCGTGGCCGTCGACCAGTTGGTGTTCCAGGCCGGACTTGCGAACTCGGCGTCGAAGGGACCGTTGAGGAATGTCTGCATTTGAGCGGGCGTAATGGTGTTCACGCTGGGCGAGGACTGCGTGAAGCCGAAGGCCGCAAGGAAATCGGCATCGACTTGGTTCTTGCTGGCGGAGCCGGCCTGGTAGGCCGTGATAGGCTGGTTCTGCGTGTTGATGCCCGAGAACAGATACGATCCGTTATAGGAGACGTTCAGCGCGCCGATCAGGTCCTGGAGATTAGAAGACGCCGGCGGCAGGATGATCCGCCCGCCGCCATCGGTGCTGCGCGCCGCGATCAAGTCCTTGAGGAAGTCCGTTGCGGTCGAGCTGAGCTGGGTGATGCGGTCCTGGGTCACGTCCAGGCGTCCCCCGACAAGCCCGTTGGTATCGACCAGCTGATCGGCAAAATTCAGATCCGCACGCAGGGTGACGTCTCCGCCCGTCGTGGCCCCGAGCTCGAGGCCGACATCGGCGAAGCGGCCGGTGGTCGCCTCCGTCGACGCTTTGCTCAGCGCAGCCTGATTGCTCGTGATCGAGTACCTCAATGACGAGGACAGCATCAGGGTGGAAATGTAGTTTGCGCTCATCATGACTTAGTTCCCCACGGCTGCCAGCAGGCTCTGCAACATCTGGTCGACGGTCGAAATGATCTTCGACGATGCCGAATAGGTTCTCTCGACCTGGAGCATCAGGGACATCTCGTCGTCCATGTTGACGCCGTTGACGTTCGACAGCGCCGTCGTGCTGCGGGTGAGCAGCGTGTTCTGATACTGCGAGTTGTCGTTGGCGGTCTTGCGTTGGTTCTCGATCCAGCTCGTCGAGGACGCTGCGTAGTCGATCAGGCTGCCGTTCGGCTTGCCTTGCGTGGTCGCATCGAACGGCTGCGAGGCATCCATGTTGCTGATGAGCTGCTGAAGCCGGGTCGAATAGCCGCCGTTGCCAGCGGTGTTGTACCGGTAGGCGACGTTGCCGCTGATCGCACCGTCGCGCAGCAGATTCGGGTTGCCGCCCAGCTTCGGGTCGACCGATGCAGCGACCGAGATCGTTCCGGCCAGCCCCACCGAGACGGTTGCGCTCGCCGGCATCGCCGGTGCGCCGGGATAGGTGAAAAGTCCGGGAACGTCGGGCAACGCCGCGCCCGATTGATCGCTTTCCTTGAAGGCATTGATCAGGCCGCGGGCAACTTCGTCGAGCTGACTCTGATAGGTGACGGTGTCGTTGTCACGCAGTTGGGCGAGACCAGCCAGCTTGCCGGACTTGATCGGCATCACCGAATTGGGGCCGGTTACGGGCACGCCGTCGATAAAGACCGCATTTCCCGAGATGCCCGCCGAGTAGGAGGTGGTCGGAGCGAAGCTCACCGTCCGCGCCGACTTGTCGAACAGCACGACACCGCTGTCGGTGTAGAGCGCCGCGTCGCCGTTGGTGCGGATCGACATCGTGACGCCGACCTCCTGGGTCAGCTTCGAAACGATGCTGTCGCGCTGGTCGAGATAATCAGTCACGTCGTCGCCGGCGATCGTCCCCTTCACGATCGCCGTATTGACGGTCTGGAACTGGGAGAGCAATTGGTTGATGTTCTGGACCGAGATATTCATGTCGGCATCCGCGCCTTCGCGGACCGACTGCACGGTCTGGGTTGCCTGGTTGAGCGCGGTCGCCATGTCCTTTGCGGACGTGACGGCCGCCTGCGCCAGCGTGGTGTTGTCGGGGGCGTTGGCATATTGCTGCAGCGCCTGCTTCAGCGCGTTCAGCTGTGCCGTGGGCGACTGGTCGAGCTGCGGATCGTCCACCGTGGCAGAGGCGATTTTCTGGAGACCATCATAGATCGCGCTCTGCGTCGCGGCCGCGGAGGTCGCGGTGAGGACGTTGCTGTAGAGGCCCGACGAAGCGGCCCGCTGGATTGCCGCCACATAGACGCCGGCGCCGGGAAGATTGTCCAGCACGGCGATCTTGCGCGAATAGCCTTCCGTACTGGCACCGGCGATGTTTCGCGAAATGGTCGACGACTGGATGCCCGACGCCATGAGCGAGGAGCGGGCAGAGTCGAGGGCCGAGGTAATGGACATGGCGTGTTCTTGCCCGGAATCGGCGCTGAGGGACTCAGCGCTTCAGATTGACGACGACGTCGAGTAGATCGGCGCCGGTCTGGAATGATTTGGAATTCGCCGTGAAGCCGCGCTGGGCCTCGATCATCGAGGTCAATTCGTCCGCGAGATCGACGTTGGAATCCTCGAGCGCTCCCGACTGGATGGTTCCGAGACCGCCCTGACCGGCGAGACCGACCTGCACGTTTCCGGAATCCAAATTGGGCGAATAGACGTTGCCTACCTCGGGCGTCAGATGGTCCGGGCTCGGCACAGTCGCGAGCGCGATCTGGAAGCTCGGCAAGGTGGTGCCGTTCTTGAGGACCGCCGTGACGACGCCTTTGCTGTCGATGTCGACCTTATCGACGGCGGACGGTGCGTTGCCGTCGACGGTCGCCTTGAAGTCGAAGCTCGATGCGACCTGGGTCATGGCCGACATGTCGATCTTGAAGGCGCCAGAACCGCCGGGAATTGCGACCGTGAGCGAGGTCGCGCTTGGCGGCGGGCCCACGAGATCCAGCTTGCCCTTTCCGGTCGAGCTCACGTCGAACTTGAACGTCGTTGCGGCGGTAGGACCGCTCGTCAACTTGGTTGCACCGTTGTAGACCTCGATATCCCAGGTGTTCGCACCCGTCTTCGCGGCATAGACGTCAAGCGTCACGGCATTGCCGATGTTGTCGTAAGTCACCATCGACGTCTTCGACGTGTAGTTGCCCGCACCGGGACCAGCTCCGGCGGCCGGAGCGGGAGTGATGATCGCAGCGCTCGGATCGAGGTTCGCTGCCACGGTCGCCAAGGTCGAAGGCGAGGCCTGCAGCGCCATCTGGTTGACGTTGACGACCTGGAGGCCGCCGAAGCCGTTGGCGGAAACATTGGGCGCGGCGCCGTTCTGGATGTTGTAGCCCATCAACTGGAAGCCGGCGGTGTTGACGAGGTTGCCCGTGTTGTCGGGCACGAACGAGCCGGCGCGGGTGAGGAAATTGTTGCCGTTCGCGTCCTGTACGACGAAGAAGCCGTTGCCCTGGACCGCGAGATCCGTCGTCGAGGTCGTGAACTGGAGATGGCCGGGATCGGTGATGGCGTAGCGGACCGTGGTCTCGACCGCGCCGGAATCGTAATTGCCGGAGCCGCTCTTCAGGATCAGCGAGGAGAATTCCGTCGAAGCCCGCTTGTAGCCGACCGTGTTGACGTTCGCGATGTTGTCCGAGACCGTCGACAGCTTGTTGGATTGCGCGTTCATTCCGGAAACGCCGGTGCGCATAACACCATACAGGCTCATGTAGTGGGCTCCTTTGACAGGTTGGAATTACAATGGGGGGTCTTGCTTGCGCGGGGCTGATGATTTGGGGCGATGCACAACTTCCTACGGCGCATCGTCATCTCAGGTTGTTTTGGGTTGGCAGAACGAGCGCGCCTTGTCGGTCCACGCGCCGAAGCCGCTGGAGACGAGATGGGCAACGATGTGGCACACATAGCGTTTCTGTGCGGGTTGATTATTGGGGCCTGCATTGTAGCGGGCGACGGCCATGGTCCAGCTTCCCTCGCGTTGCTTCAACTCGTTGAGGAAGCGCGCGGCGTAGTCGACATTCTTGGCCGGATCGAACATCGCTCTCACCGACGTGAACTTGTCGCCATGGAAGTAATGGTTGATCTGCATGCAGCCGACATCGATCAGCTTGATGCCCTTCGCGCGCATTGCCTCGAAACTCGCCATCGCATCGTCCATGTCCCTGGCGAACACGGTCTGCCCTTCGGCGCCGAGCGCGAAAGGATGGAGCGCACCGCGCCGACCGGTCTCTGTGAGGCCGACAGCATAGAGAATGCCGAGCGGAATTCCGTGCTGCTGCGAGGCGCGTGCCATCTCGCGCTCACAGGAGCGCGCATTGTCGGTCGCGGCCGCGGCTGCGCCGGCATTACAGATAGACAGGGCCGCGACGAGTATGCGGCGCCACGTCTTGGTCATGGCGGGCCTCCTGATTGGGCTGCTGCTCCGGCCAGGCTTGCCTGGCTCCGCCGTCCGACTGACCGGACGACGTGCCGGCGCCGCCGAACGCGCCTTGAGACTGGGATGATTGCTGTTGCTGACTGGAGAGTTGCGGCTGCGACTGGCCGGCTCCTGACTGGAATCCGTCGAGCGCGCCGTGCTGCACCGGCGCGACGTCAGCGACGTACCCCGCCGACTGCATCAGATTGCGGATCTGGTCGCGCTGCTGATCCAGCATCGTGCTGGTGTCCTTGCGTTCAGCGGCGAGCTGGACCGAGACCTCGTTGCCGACCAGCCGGAGGCGCATGGTGACATTGCCGAGATCGGGCGGTTCGAGATTGACGGTGAGGATCCTGAGCGGCTGATCCGGTGAATTAGTCTGGGTGCCGACAAGATCGGGCGCGGCTGCGGCAGGCGCGGACGAGCTCTTGAGCTCGGACACCACGGCGTTTGCGACTTGCTGCGTGGCGCTGAACTGCGCCACGGGAGGCAGATGCGTTTCCTGCTGAACCACCGTGACTTTGGTCGTCTCCGGCAGCGCTTCGCGGCCGGCAGCCTTCGCCGCGCGCTCGACATTCGCCGTGACCGCTTCGAAGCCAGGCGTGACGGGCATGGCTTTCGGCTGAACGTCGCTTCCCTGCGCCATTGCAGCGTGGGCGGACATCTCCGCCTGCGCGCCCGCAGGCTGAGATCGCGGACCGGATGCATCGGCCGCGGAACGCGCGGCGATCGATTGAGCGGCGGATCGCGCGGCATCAGCTGCGGCTGCGCCTGCCGAGCCCTGAACCTCGCGCTTTGCCGCGGACGGCCGCTCGGCGCGAACCGCCTCCTTCTTGTCACTCGACGGCTGCGGCGCCGGCGACGTCACGGCGGGCGCGGCGGCGAGTTCCTGCCCCACGATGGTCGGAGCGCTCAATCTGATCGGGACGTCCGCCTTGGTGGACCGATCAGCCGGATCCTGCTTGCTCGACGACTTGGTCTCGTCGGTGCGCTCGTGCACCGGTTCATCCTTGGGCGTCGCACGCTCGGTGAGCTGGGCCAGGCGGGGGCGCACCGAAGCCGCCTTCGCGGTCGTCTCGGTGCCTTGATCGTCCAACGCCCGCTTGGCCATGTTCGATACGGTGTGAAGCAGATCGTGGAACGAGGAATCGTCGCCGGTTTTCGCGCCAGATGTTGCCGCGCCCTTCGCCGAGCGAGACACCCCGCGCGTGAGGCTTTCAGCCAGACCTGCGAAAAGCTGTCCGGAGGTTCCACTCAGTTTTGTCATGGACGGCGATCCTTGGTGAGCAGCTCCAGTTCACCGAGCTGCGTCTTTGCGCGCGCGAGCATTGCGTCGGACGACGCGAGATCGATCCGTGCCGGCGTGGGCGGCGGCTTGTCCGCCTGTGCGGCAGCGGTCGGGCCCGCGATCGGCTTGCGGATGTCGAGCGCGAGCTGGAGGCTTGCATTGAGGAGCAGGACATCGCGCTCCGTCAGCTTCGACCGGTCGAGCGCCTTCAGCTCCGCCAAGCCGCCATCATACTCGTCGGTGAAGGCGCGGGACGCACCACGGTAAAAATGGGCGCGCTCGCGATCCGCCGCGGCATCGGCGCTCAGCGTCAGCGCCCGCTCACCCGCGAGCCGCGCGACGGTGAGCTTGCCACGGATCAGCGCGCCGCGCGCGATCACCAGGTAGAGCTTGAGGCGGCTGGCGCGATCGACCTGTTCCAGCAGAACCGCGACCCGCGCAAAGCGGCGATCGTCCAGCGCCAGGCTTGATTGTGTCAGGCCGGTGGAAAAGCGCTGCCAGAAATCGCCGGCGTAGACCGAGCTGCGATAGTGGCGGATATAGGCCAGCGTCAGGAACTCGAACTTGTCGAAATCCTCGGCTTGCCCGACCAGCAGGATCTCGCGCCGCAGCGCCGCCTCCTCGACGAGCGTGCCGGGCAGCAGCAGGCGCGCATCGTCGAGACGCTCGATCGCGAGCGAGGCCTCGGACCGTGCGAACAATGCGCCCTGGACCAGCGCGACCTGCCCGCCCATGCCGGACGAGATCGACCGGGGCTTGACGTCCTTGAGCAACTCCCGCGCTTCGTCCTGGCGGCCCTCGACATAAGCAAGCGCACCGTCAAACAGCTTGGCGTCGACATTGATCTTGTCTCGCGGCAGCTTGCGGACGACCTGCGGAGCGCCGCCGCTGAGCAGATAGATGACGACCGCTTGGCCATTCTGCGGATTGCTCCACACGGCGGGATCGGCGGCGAGAAATTTCTCGCCGATTTGCCGGATCATCGCGATGTGGCTGCCATGTGCCGCGGTGTCGCCATTGGCGATGCCGTCCTGCACTGCCTGCAACGCGCGGACGAGCTCATACGGCTCGCCGGACGGCAGCGCGGCTTCAGCTGATGCATGGGTCGCCGCGAACGACACGACCATCAGCAGTGCGGCACGGAGCAGCGGCCTGATCAAGAGCGCTTCTCCCGGATCAGGATCTCGATCCGCCGATTCTGCGCGGCCGCGGGGTCGTTCGGAAGTTTCGGCCGCCGGTCGGCATAGCCTTCGACATGTTCGATCCGCTGCGCATCGATGCCGGAACGAACAAGCATATAGTACGCCATCTGCGCGCGCGCGGTGGATAGCCGCCAATTGTCATAGTTCTCCGATTTGTACGGCCGATTGTCGGTGTGGCCCCGAACGATGATCATGCCGCGACGCTTCGCGATGATCGGGCCGATCTTGTCGATGACGCGGACGAGCTCGGGTCGCGGCTCCGCCGAGCCGACCGCGAACATGCCGAAGCTCGCATCGTCGGTCAGGCTGACCAGCAGCCCCTCCTCCACCTGACGAATTTCGGCCACCGGTCCGGCACCGGCCTTGATATCCGACAGGGCATCGGCAATCGCCGACTGAAGCTGCTTGACGGTCGGCTGCTGGGTCTGGGCGGGATCGCGCGGCTCGGATTCCCTCTGAGCATCGGCGGGACGCGCCTGGGGCGCGGCGTTGGCCTGAAGGTTGGCCTGCGTATTCGGCTGAACGTTGCCGTCGCGCGCAGACGATGACGGTGCCGGTCCTGGCGGCAACAGCGGCGACACGCTGGCGGACGAGGCCGGGGCATCGGGGGCGAGGTTGCCGCCCGTATCGTCGGTCCTGCCGCGGCGCGGCTCCCCCTGATTGGCAGCGGCCGGGTTGTCGCGCGCGGACGCCTTCGGCTTCGGCTCGCCCTCCATGATCCGGTCGGCTTCTTTCGAAGCCTCCGGCGCGAGTTTCCAATAGCCGGGATCGAACGGGTCGCGATAGGCATCGCCGCCCTTGAGGCCATCCTCTTCCGCGGACGTCAGCGCACCGGCGCGCCGCTGGCCCGAGGCTTGGTTCGAACTCGCCGCGATCTCTGCAAGCGTCGCGTAGGGATCGCGGAACAGAACCTTCTCTTCGTAGAAAGGCGGCTTCTCGGCGGTCGGCGAGTCGCCGCGACGCTCTTCGTTCGGCCCATTCGGTTGTCGCTTGCCGTCCTGGCCGTCGAACGTCGTCGGCTCCTTCTTGGTGAGATCCTTCAGGCCCTTCGGCGCGGGCGCGTTCTCCGCAAGCTTGATCGGGTTGAAGTAGCTCGCCACTACCTGCTTCTGGTCCTGGTTGAGCGCATTGAGCAGCCACATCACCAGGAAGAATGCCATCATCGCGGTCATGAAGTCCGCATAGGCGATCTTCCAGACACCGCCATGCGCCTTCTCGTCCTCGAAGGCGCTCCGCCTGCGGATGATGACGAGCTCGTGCTTGACCTCTTCCATGGCGCGACTACCGACGCGCCTCTTTCAGCCGGTCCATCCAGGTCGAGATCTGCGTCTCGATCGTGGTCTGATCGGCGAGGACGCGAACCTCGACCGTGTCGGCGGACTGGTATTCGACGCCGGTACGGCCGGCGAGATTGAGTTGCGTCCTGACCAGATCGATGAGCTCGCTCGGGCCGGTGACGCGGAACGCCGGCACTGGAGAATTCGACGTCAATGCCGAGATCTGCTCGACCAGTGATCCGATCGCCTTGTCGCGGACGGCTTCGGCGAGGAACGGCAGCAGGATCCGCGCCACCGAGCTCGCGATGTTGCTCTCGATCTCGCGGCAGGCGGCGTCAAAGCCATTGACGATCGCAGTTGCCTGCTGGTCGGACCATTTCGCCCGCTCCTCGCCGAGCCGGATCGCGCTGCGGACACGCTCTTCGGCGAGCTTGGCTTCGCCTTCCGCAAGTCCTGCGGTATGGCCGCGCCGATAGGCATCCTCGAGCAGATTCGCCGGCGCAGCTTCGGACGCAGACGCCGGGGGCGAATGCAGCTGCGGTTGTGCTTGCGCCGGACGCTGCGCTTGAGGCTGCGGCTGCGATTGAGGCTCGCGCCGGCTTTCCTTTCTTGTCAGCACGTCCTGGATCTTGGGCGGCGGAGGCGATGGCGACTTGGCCCGGCCGTTGGCGTCGAATTGCGTCAGCAGTTTTCCGATTGCCGCGTTCATGCCGCCTCCTCGCGTCGCATCCAGTCTTTAAGGATTGCCGCCGCCTGCGCCTGATCGAGGCGAACGATCTGCTCCAGCCGCTTCTGCGGCGTGCGCTGCATCTTGCCTTCGAGATCCTCGACGAGGTTGAGTTCGGGGTCCTGGCTCTCGGCCAATGCGAGCGCCGAGACAGCATCGAGCTCAGCAGCTTCCGCCGCATCGGTCTGCTCCTGCTGCGCGCGATGGGTCAGAATGCCGTTGACCGCGGGCCGAAGTCCGAACCAGACCAGCATCGATGCGACAGCCAGGATCGTGACCGCGTTGATGACGCTGCCGAGCTGCTTGTTCATCATCTCCACGAAGCTGATCGGGGGCACCGGCGCGAGATCGCGTGAACCCTCCACGAAGTCGACCGCCGTCACCTGGATCTGGTCGCCGCGCGTCTTGTCGAGGCCGCCGGCGGTCGCGGCGAGCTGGCTGATCTCCGCGAGCTTGCTGTCGATGATGGCCTGGTTCGTCTTGTCGCCGAGATCGGCGACGAGACGCGCGCGGTTGACCAGAACGGCGATGAACAGCTTCTTGACCGAGTAACCGTCGCTCACCGTCGTCGTGGTCTTGGACGAGACCTCGAAATTGGTGACGTCCTCGCGGCGCGTCTTGTCCTCGCTGGAGTTCTTGGTGCCGCCGGCATTGACCTGCTGATCCGGCAGGTTCTGCTGCACGGTGGTGGGCGTCGATCGGTCCGCGTTCGACGATTTCTCGTTTTCACGCACGTTGCGGACAGAGCGCTCGGCGCGCCCCTCCGGATCATAGACGGTTTCGTTGATCTGGCGCTTGTCGGTCGACAGTTGCGGCGCCACGCTGACCTCGAAATTGTCCAGGCCCAGATAGGGCGTCAACGCCTTGCGGATGTTCTCCTGCACCATGCCGCCGACGGTCTTCTGGAGGCTCGCCATCTTGGTTGGGGCGGCGCTGGCCTCGTCCTCCTCGGCCAGCAGCATCGAGCCGTCGGCGTCGAGCACGGTAACCTTGTCGCGCGTCATGCCGGGAATGGCAGCCGCGACGAGATGGCGGATTGACTGCGCCGTGCGCGCCTCGATCGCACCGTCGGTGCGCAGCACGACCGATGCCGAGGGCGGCTGCTGCGTGGCACGGAAGGAGCCACGCACCGGCATCACGATGTGCACCCGCGCAGCCTTGACCCCCTTCATCAGTTGAACGGTGCGAGCGATCTCCCCCTCGAGCGCGCGAAGCTTCGTGACCTCTTGCATGAAAGACGTCAGTCCAAGCGATCCGATCTTGTCGAACAGTTCGTAGCCCGAATTGGCGCTGGTCGGCAGGCCCTTCTCGGCCAGCAGCATCCTTGCCTGGCTGGTCTGGCTCGGCCGAACGGAGACGGTATCGCCCGCCGCGTTGACGTCGAAGGCGATGTTCTGCTCGCGCAGCGCGGCGCCCATGCGCGTCACGTCCTCGCGGGTAAGGCCGGTATAGAGGGGTTCGAATTCCGGCCGGCTCAGATAGTAGGCGCCCCCGACCACGGTGACGAGGACGGCGAAGCCGATCAGTCCCAAGGCCATCAGTCGTCGCGGCCCAAGTTCCAGCAGATTGTTGAGCAGCTGCTGTAGCTGCGCGCGACTGAGCATATGACCTCGTACCAATGCGTATGGTGAGGACACTCCGCTGCCAACCTTGTCTGAAGGTTGCGCAAAAATGCGAAGGCGTCGTTTCGCGGGCGAGGCGTTGCAATTTTACAAGGACTTGGGGCGACGCAGACAATACGTGGGCGACGGCAAACGATCGAACGCGTCAGCGCGATCGACTGCAATGTCCGGCAGGGGCTCTGGCGTCTGGAGATCGATGCTTGGCACATCATGTGCCATCATGTCCGCCGATCACGGCGGGACCGTGCTCCCTGGGGAGCACGGTCGTATTCGAAGCCGAAGGCTTACTTGAACAGCGAGAGGATGCTCTGGCTGTTCTGGTTGGCGATCGAGAGCGCCTGGACGCCGAGCTGCTGCTGGGTCTGCAGCGCCTGAAGGCGGGTCGATTCCGCGTTCATGTCCGCATCGACAAGCTGACCGACACCGCGGCTCACCGAGTCCATCAGGGTCTTGACGAAGTCGGTATTGGTCGCGAGGCGGTTCTTGACCGCACCGAGACCGGCGGCGGCCGAGGCGACAGAGTTGATCGCGGTGGTGACCTTCGCGATGTAGGTGTCGAGCGTGGCCTGGTCGGCCGCAGAGTCGGTCAACGTGCTGATGCTGATCGTGTCGACCGATGCACCGCCGCTCACCGTGTCCAGGATGCCGCTCGTGCCCGCCGTGTAGAGCGAGTAGTTGGAGATTGTCAGGGTGATGGAGCCGATGGTCGGCGTGCCACCGACGCGCGAGAACGACGACACCAGGTCGAAGGTCGCAGGCGTTGCCGTCGTCGTGCTCAGCCAGTTCACGCCGTTGAAGGTCGCCGCAGCGGCGGTGCCCTTCATCTGCTGCTGGATCTGGGTGATGTCGGCCTGGATCTTTGTGCGGTCGATACCGGCGGTCTTGGCCTCGACCAGCAGCGACTGGAGCTTGGTCAGGCCGCCGGTGCTGTCGCCGACCACCGCGGTGAGCGCGGTGTATTCGGTGTCGACGGTCGCAGCCGACAGGCCCAGCGAGTCGGAAACGGCGGAAAGCGCGGCATTGTCGGCGCGCATCGAGGTCGCGATCGACCAATAGGCGGCGTTGTCCGACGCGGTTGCGACGCGCTGGCCGGTCGAGATCCTGTTTTCGGTGGTCTGCAGGCTGGAGCTGACGTTGCGCAGCGTCTGCAGCGCGGTCATTGCCGCGGAGTTGGTGAGAAGGCTAGAACTCATGTTTGACGTCCCCTTGAAAACGAATTGAATTTTTGGGACATACCGGACTTGCACCGGTACGAGAGGACGGCATCATGCCTTTGGGCTGCTGAAAAGCGCGCTCAACCTGTCGTAACGGCGGCGATAGCACGTGAAGTTTGCGTGAAGCTTGTGGCTCTGTGACTGGACCACGATCGCGTGAGCCGGACCGGACGCCCAGACGAATTTTCCGCGCGCGAGCAACACCTCCAATGAAAGAGCCGCGCTTCGTGAGAAGCGCGGCTCCCTCAGATCGTTTTCAGGCTTAGCGGAACAGCGAGAGGATGCTCTGGCTGTTCTGGTTGGCGATCGAAAGCGCCTGGACACCGAGCTGCTGCTGGGTCTGCAACGCCTGAAGGCGGGTCGATTCCGCGTTCATGTCGGCATCGACGAGCTGACCGACACCGCGGTTCACGGAGTCCATCAAGGTCTTGACGAAGTCCGTGTTGGTTGCGATGCGGTTCTTGACGGCGCCGAGATCGGCGGCAGCCGACGCGACCGAGTTGATCGCGGTGGTGACCTTCGCGATGTAGGTGTCGAGCGTGGCCTGGTCGGTCGCAGAGTCGGTCAACGTGCTGATGCTGATCGTGTCGACCGATGCACCGCCGCTCACCGTGTCCAGGATGCCGCTGGTGGACGAGGTGTAGAGCGAGTAGTTCGAGATCGTCAGGTTGATCGATCCGATCGTAGGCGTGCCGCCGACGCGCGAGAACGACGACACTAGGGCGAAGGTCGCCGGGGTGGCTGTGGTCGTGCTCAGCCAGTTCACGCCGTTGAAGGTCGCGGCAGCGGCGGTGCCCTTCATCTGCTGCTGGATCTGGGTGATATCGGCCTGGATCTTGGTGCGGTCGATACCGGCGGTCTTGGCTTCGACCAGCAGCGACTGCAGCTTGGTGAGGCCGCCGGTGCTGTCGCCGACCACCGCGGTGAGAGCGGTGTATTCGGTGTCGACGGTCGCAGCCGACAGACCGAGCGAGTCGGAGACGGCGGAGAGCGCGGCGTTGTCGGCGCGCATCGAGGTCGCGATCGACCAGTAGGCGGCGTTGTCCGACGCCGTGGCGACGCGCTGGCCGGTCGAGATCCGGTTTTCGGTGGTCTGCAGGCTGGAGCTGACGTTGCGCAGCGTCTGCAGCGCGGTCATTGCGGCGGAGTTGGTGAGAAGGCTAGAACCCATTTTGATGTCCCTTTGAAGAATAAGTTGTTTGGGGACATACCGGACTTGCACCGGTACGACAGGGCGGCGTCATGCCTTTGGGCTCCGCAAATGCGGGTTAAAGCCCAACCTGTCGTACGGCGACCGTAACGCTCGAAGCTTGTGCGAGGCTTGTGGCTCTGTGTCCTCACCGCAACAGCCCAAGCAAAGCTGTGGTCAAGCGAAAGGGCCGCGCTTCGCGAGAAGCGCGGCCCTTCCTCAGATGCTTCTCAGGCTTAGCGGAACAGCGACAGGATGCTCTGGCTGCTGCTGTTGGCGATCGAGAGCGCCTGAACGCCGAGCTGCTGCTGGACCTGGAGGGCCGACAGACGGGTCGACTCCTGGTTCATGTCGGCGTCGACGAGCTGGCCGACACCACGCGAGACCGAGTCCATCAGCGACTTCACGAAGTCGGTGTTGGTCGAGATACGGTTCTTCACGGCACCGAGATCGGCGGCGGCCGAGGCCACCGAGTTGATCGCGGAAGTCACCTGCGCGATGTAGGTATCGAGCGTGGCCTGGTCGGTCGCGGAGTCGGTCAGCGTGCCGATTTTCATGTTGTCGACCGACACGCCGCTGGCCTGCGTATCCAGAATGCCGCTCGTACCCGAGGTGTAGAGCGAGTAGTTGGCAACAGTCAGGGAGATGGAGCCGGTGGTCGGCGTGCTGCCGACGCGGGAGTACGACGAGACCAGGCTGACCGTTGTCGGCGTGGCCGTGGTCGTGCTCAACCAGTTCACGCCGTTGAAGGTCGCGGCCGCGGCCGTGCTCTTCATCTGCTGCTGGATCTGGGTGATGTCGGCCTGGATCTTGGTGCGGTCGATACCGGCGGTCTTGGCTTCGACCAGCAGCGACTGCAGCTTGGTGAGGCCGCCGTTGCTGTCACCGACAACCGAGGTCAGAGCGGTATATTCGGTGTCGACGGTCGCGGCCGACAGACCGAGCGAGTCGGACACCGCGGAGAGCGCGGCGTTGTCGGCGCGCATCGAGGTCGCGATCGACCAGTAGGCAGCGTTGTCCGATGCGGTCGAGACGCGCTGGCCGGTCGAGATGCGGGTCTGCGTGGTGGCGAGCTGAGAGCTCACAGACCGCAGGGTCTGGAGCGCGGTCATGGCGGTCGAGTTCGTAAGCAGGCTTGACATTGCGAATGTCCCTTTATGTACGCGTTACATTTTCACGAGGGGACATACCGGGCTTTCACCGGTACGGAGGGGCGGCATCATGCCTTTGGACTGATGTGGGTGGGGTCCAACCCGCCGTGCCGCATTGCTAGCACGTCGAATCTTGCTTCTGGATTAAGACGACCTTGAATTATTCAGCAAAATCATATGGTTAATGTTACGCCTTGCTAACCTTAACCGACCGTTAGCTCGATCATCCGCGCTACGAGAACGACCGCACCAGCCCGGAGGCAAGCAGATTCCAGCCGTCGATCAACACGAAGAACAACACCTTGAACGGCAGGGCGAGGATCGAGGGCGGCATCATCATCATGCCCATCGACATGGTCAGTGTCGCCACGATCATGTCGATGACGAGAAACGGCAGGATGACGAGGAATCCGATTTCGAACGAGCGCCGTAGCTCGGAGATCATGAAGGCGGGGATTATGACGCGCATGTCGATACGTTTGTCGTCGAGCTTCTTGCGGAAGCTTTCAGCGGCGAGCGACTCGAACGTCTGCAGATCCTTGTCACGGACATGCGCCAGCATGAACTCGCGGAAAGGGTCGCTGATCTTCAGATAGGCCTCTTCCTCCGAGATCTCGTTCTTCATCAGCGGCTGCACGCCGGTTTCCCAGGCGCGATCGAAGGTCGGCGCCATGACGTAGAAGGTCATGAACATCGCGAGGCTGATCAGCACGAGGTTCGGAGGTGTCGTCTGCAGACCAAGGCCCGCGCGCAGAAACGACAGCGCGACGGCGAAGCGCGTGAAACTCGTCACCATGATGAGCAGGCCCGGTGCGACGGACAGCACCGTCAGCAGCGCCATCAGCTGAATGATGCGGCCGCTGGTCGAGCCGTTGCCCGGCGGCAGCAGCGAATTGAGGTCCGGGATCTGGGCGAACGCCACCTCGGGCAGCACGACCAGCAGCAAGGCGAGCAGCAGGACTCTCAATTTCACTGGATCACCAACGTCTCAATGATCAATTCGCGGACCTTGCCGGACGAGCGGATGCTGGCGCGTTCGGACAGGTCGTCGCGCAGGTGCTGAAGCCCGCGCGTACCTTCGAACTGCGTAACCGAGGCGGACCGCAGGTAAGTGACGATGTCCTCGCTGATATGGGCGGCGAGGATGCCGGCATCTTCGTCGCTCATGCTGTCGGTGACCATGGAAGCCTCGACGCGCGCCCAGTTGTTGGCCGGCGCCGCCAGGTTGGTCACGATCGGCGACAGCTTCCTGAGCCGCGCGCTGCCGGTGTAGCTCGACGCGATCGGCGGCGGGGTGGCGCCCTTTTTCGCGTCGGCGACCCGCTCGGCCGCGGCGAACAGATGCAGGCCCGCAAGCGCACCCGCGCCGATCGCGACCAGGGTCAGCACGAGGATGGCGGCAATCAGGCGCATGAGGCCCCCTGCCGCCAGGACGCGCGAGCCTCAGAACGGTGCCACGGCATCATAGATCCGGTGTCCCCATCCAGGCTGCTGCACGTCGGACAGATTTCCGCGACCGCCATAGGACACACGCGCCTCGGCGATCTTCTCGTAGGAGATCGTGTTGCTTCGCGAAATATCGCGGGGACGCACGATGCCACCGACATTGAGCACGCGCATCTCGGTATTGATCCCAAACTCCTGCGAGCCGCTGATCATCATGTTTCCGTTCGGCAACACGTCGGTGACGACGGCTGCGATGGAGAGCTTGATGTCCTCGGATCGGTCGATCTGGCCGTTGCCCTTGATCTGGGTATTGGTGTTGAGATTGGCGTTGGTCTGGCCCTTGTCTTGCCACCCGGCGGCGTCCATCAGCCAGTTCAGACCAAACTGGATCTGCGAGTCGCGCGAGCGGCCGGTCTTGTTGTCGAGCTTGGCTTTGTCCTGCATCGAGATGATCACCGTCACGACGTCGCCGACGCGCCGGGCACGAGGATCTCGATAGAGATCGGTGCCGTCATCCCAGGTCGAGCGATAGCTTACGGGCGTGCGCATGCGGGGCGTCACCGGGATAGGCTCGGCCGGCGTCCTCAGGCCGCTGCCCACGGGCGACAGTTTCGGTCCCGTCAAAATCTCTGCGGGATCATGCGAGCATCCGGCGAGAAGCACGAGCGACAGGATGAGGATCGGCGTCTTCATTTACTTGGTCTTTCCGTCGTCCACGCGACGCATTCCGCCGAGCACATCGGCGAGATGGGCCGCACGAGACGTCTCCATCTCATTGAAGATCGCGCTCGAGCTCCTGGGGCTGAGCTTGGCGAGCACAGCGGCGGCGGTTTCGTCCGCCATGCCGGCGATCTGGGTCGCCGCCGCGTCGGGCTTCATGCGTGAATAGATCTCGACGACGCCCGCTTCGGCCTTCTTCAAGAAGTCGTCGCGAAGCGCCATCCACTTCTCATACTCGGCCCGCTTGGCCTCGACTTCGGCGATCCGCTCGCGCAACTGGCTCTCGGCCTTTTCCAGCTCCTTCAGCTGCCAGGCCAGCCTGGCATCGACGGCGGGATCGGCGACGTTGCTGCAGAACAGCGCGACTTCATTGTCCGCAGGCGCAACCGCCTGAGCCGGCGCCGGCTTTGGCGGCGCGGTTACGCTGCCGGGCTTCGCTGGACGCATCGGCGCGGACGCGGGAGACGGCGCGGGCGGAGGCGTCTCCAACGTCGGCACCGCACTGGTGGTCGCGGGGCCAGAATCTTCGGCCGCCCAAGCCGTCGCCCCCGTGGTTTCGCCAGATGCCGGCGTCGCCGGTCCGCGCGGCTTCTGCGGCCCTGGCGCACGCGCGCGCGCGAAGGAAAGCAAATTGAGCGGCTTCGACGGCTTCGGCTCGTCCAGCGCCAGCACGGGCGAGCCGGCCGCGAGCGCGAACGTCGCTGCGAGGAGAAGGAGTTGCGCTTTGTGATCCAGCTTCAGCATCGGGCCGCGTACGATTCTCGGTCGAGACCAGAGCATTGAGCGACCAAGCTTGCACGACGCTTATGCATCATTGCACGATGACTTCAGCCTGCAGCGCGCCCGCGGTCTTGATCGCCTGGAGGATCGCGATGATGCCTGATGGTTTCAGGCCGATCTGATTCAGCCCTCGCACCAGGCGCTGGAGATCGACGCCACTCAGGATCGCCACTTGCGATCCGGCCTCGTTGGCCTCGACCACGGTCTGGGGCACGACGACCGTCTGGCCTTGCGAGAACGGCGCCGGCTGTGACACCACGGGCATCTCGGTGACACGGACCGTCAGGTTTCCGTGCGTGACGGCCACGGTCGAGATCCGCACGTCGCGCCCGATCACAACCGTGCCGGTACGCTCGTTGATCACGACTCGCGCGGGCGTGTCGGGCTCGACCGTGAGTTCTCCGATCTCGGCGAGAAAGCGGACCGGCCCGACATAGCGCGGCTTGGACAGCACGATCGTCCGGTAGTCGCGCTCAAAGGCGATCTGGGAACGGTAGCGGCCGCCGGCATAACGATTGACGGCGTCGAGGATTCGCGTCGCCGTCACGAAATCGGGATTCTTGAGCTCGAGCACGAGGAATTCCATCTCGTGGAGACTTCCCTGCACCTCGCGCTCGACCAGCGCGCCGTTCGGAATGCGCCCTGCCGTCGGCGTGCCCTGGCTGACGTTCTGGGCCTGGCCACCGACGCTGTAGCCGGCAACCGTGACCGCGCCCTGCGCCACCGCGTAAACCGCACCGTCGGCCGCGCGCAGCGACGTCATCACCAGCGTGCCACCGAGCAGTGACGTCGCATCTCCCAGCGACGACACCGTCACGTCCATCCGTTCGCCCGGTCCGATCGACGGCAGCAGGTCCGCGGTCACCATCACCGCCGCAACATTGCGCGTGCGCAGCGTCGTCGGCCGCGACGAATTGTTCGTGCTGGTCGTCTCGTTCCGGACATTGATGCCCATATTCTCGAGCATCGACTGGAGCGACTGTTCCGTGAACGGCGCGTTGCGCAGGGTATCGCCGGTGCCGTTGAGGCCGATGACGAGCCCGTAGCCCACGATCTGGTTTTCGCGCAATCCCTTGATATCGGCGATGTCTTTGATGCGGACGGCTGCTTGGACGCTGGCGGCGGACAGAATGAGGACGAGGGCGATCAGAACTCTGGTCATGACCCGTCCGCAACCTTGACGGTGCCATCGGGCTGGACAATCGCCCTGATCATCACGCCCGTATCGGTGTTCCGCACGGTGATGAGCGAGCCCGGCGCGCCCGACTGCATCGCGGCCCCGTAGGTCACGATCGACAGGCCGGAATCCTCGACCACGACCTTGACCATGGCGCCGCGGGCGATGGTCCAGGGGTCCTCGACCGAATTGGTCGGGATCGGCTGCCCCGGCAGCAGCGCCCGCCGCGCCATGCGGCCGACCAGGACCTGACGTCCTTCAACGAACATGGCGACGCCGAGCGCGTTGGGCTCAAAGCTGCGCTCGGTGATCATGTCCTCCCTGATCAGCTCGCCGGCGCGGATCGCGACCGCCGGCACTGGAAGCCGCTTCTCGTCTGCGGCGGCGAGCCGCGCGGAGACGAGAATCAACAGCGCAGCGGCCAACCCGCGCACGATCAGGCCCATCCTGTTCAACATGGACACACCGAAACTAGCGACTGAGACCCTTCGATACCGTCGAGGCCATTTCATCCGACGCCTGGATGACCTTGGCGTTCATTTCGTAGGCGCGCTGCGCCGATATCAACTCGGTGATTTCTTTGACGGGATCGACGTTCGAGGATTCGAGCCATTGCTGGTTGATCTTGCCGTAGCCGGCATCGCCGGGCAGGCCGACGACCGGCGCGCCTGACGCCGTGGTCTCGCGATAGAGGTTGCTGCCGAGCGGCTCGAGGCCCGCTTCGTTGGCGAAATTGGCAAGATTGAGCTGGCCGATCTGCCGCGGATTGACTTCAGTGTCCAGCTTGGCAAAGACCTGCCCGGTCTGGTTGACGGTGACCTGCACCGTTCCCTGCGGCACCGTGATGTTGGGATCGAGCAGGTAGCCGTCGATCGTCACCAATTGGCCGTTGCCATTGGTGTTGAACGAGCCGGCGCGGGTGTATTGAATCTCGTTGTTGGGACCGAGCACCTGGAACCAACCGCGGCCGTTGATCGCGAGGTCATAAGGGTTTCCGGTCTGGGTGAGCGGACCCTGGATATGCAGCTTGCGGATGGCGGCCGACTTGACGCCGAGACCGAGATTGGCGCCTTCCGGGATCGGCGAGGAGCCGTTGACATTCGCGACGCCCTGCATGCGGTCCATCTGATAGAACAGATCGGTGAATTCCGCACGCGCGCGCTTGAACGACGTCGTGTTGATGTTGGCGATGTTGTTCGCGATGACCTCGATATTGGTCTGCTGGGCATTCATGCCCGTCGCGGCAATGGCGAGCGATTTCACTTACGGCACTCCCTCAGATCAAATCGACATTCGAACGACTTCTTGGTAGGCCTGCACGACCTTGTCGCGGACCGCGACCGCGGTCTGCAAGGCCTGCTCGGCCGACATCAGCGCCTCGACGACCTTCCGCGTCGATTCCTTGCCCTGCATCGCCGAGATCGACGCCGCCTCGCCGGCCTTCAGCGTTCCAATCGCGTCCGTGGTCACCTGCTTCATCACAGAATCGAAGCCGAGATCGTCGGCGGACTGGACCGCAGACGTCGCCATCGGTGCGATGGACTGTGTTTCGGACGTGCGGGACGCCGCCTGCCCTGCGGTGATCGCGGTGGATGAGATGGCTTCAAGCATTGTCAGCTCCTCAACAGGTCGATGGTCATGCCGAGCATCGATCTCACCTGCTTCACGACCTGGAGATTGGCCTCATAGGACCGGTTGACTTCCCGCATGTCCGCCATCTCGATCATCATGTTGACGTTGGGCATCTTGACGTAGCCGGCCTTGTCGGCGGCAGGATGGCCCGGATCGTACTCGACGCGATACGGCGTGGTGTCGACTCCGATTTCCTTGACCTTGGCCAGCTGCGTACCGGAAGCGCGATCCAATGCGGCATCGAAGGTGATCGTCTTGCGCTGATAGGGATCCGCTCCCGCGGTGCGCCCGGTCGAGCTCGCATTCGCAAGGTTTTCCGAGACGATGCGCATGCGGGTCGATTGCGCTTCGAGCCCGGAGCTTGCGACCGTCAATGAAGCCGATAGAGCGTCCAGCATGTCAAATCACCTCAGGTCTTCGCGCTGCTCATGATCATGCGGTTGAACGACCGCACAATCGCCGAGTTCATCGAATAGTCGCGATTGACGTCGCTGCCCTTGATCATCTCCTGCTCGAGGCTGACGGAGTTGCCGGAGTGAACGACGTCCCAGCTATCCTTCTTCGCGGTCGCGCGCGTATCGGTTTCGGCCGGAGACAGCTGCATGTGCGACGGCGACGTGGTCGCGAGCCTGACCGGCATGCCGTCGAGCACCTTGTTGAAGGGCTCTACGTCGCGCGCCTTGAAGCCAGGCGTATTCGCATTGGCGACGTTGGTGGCGATCGTCGACTGGCGAAGCTCGAGCCAGCGCGCTTGCGACGATGCGAGCTCGAAGAGAAAAAGCGGTCCCACGACGGCCCCATTATGGTTCATTGGCAAGAACCCTAGGGCGTTAAGCTTTCGTCAAGCTGTTGCGCGAAGCACAATCCTCGGAAATCTATTGGACCTTCTCGGGCCGCGGAGTTTGCTTCGACTGCAGGAAGTAGATGATTTCGGCAACCGGGCGGAAGAACTCGGCCGGAATCACCTGATCGACCTGCACCGCCTCGTAGAGCGCGCGGGCGAGCGCCTTGTTCTCGATCACCGGAATCTTGTTCTGCTCGGCGACCTCGCGGATCTTCAGCGCAACCAGGTCCATGCCCTTGGCCACCACGAGCGGAGCCGGATTCTCCTTGCGTTGATAGCGCAGTGCGATCGCAAAATGCGTCGGGTTCGCGATCACCAGCGTCGCTCGCGCCGCGGAGGCGATCATGCGCTGACGCGAGCGGTCGCGCGCCAGCGAACGCAGGCGCGCCTTGACCAGTGGATCACCCTCGGCCTGCTTGTGCTCGTCCTTGATCTCCTGCTTGGTCATGCGCAGCTCACGTCGCCAATGGAAGCGCGCCCAGGCGAGATCGATTGCGACCAGCACGATGGTCGCGATGCAGATTGCCGACACGATCCGCATCGCGATGGTGAGGATCATCTCCGGCAATGCGACCGGATCGGTGTACATCGCCTCGAACGCCTTCGCCTCCGACGATCGCAGGACGAAAAAGACGACTGATGCCACCGAGGCTAGCTTGAACAGCGATTTGGCGAACTCCACCAGACCCTGCGTTCCGAAGATGCGGCTCCAACCGCTGAACGGCGAGATGCGGGAGAAGTCCGGCATGATGCGATCCAGCACCAGCCGTGGCGCGTTCTGCAGCAATGAGGCCGCGAGCCCGAACGCCGCCAGGATCACGACCAGCGGCACCAGGAATCGCAGGGCTTCGAGACCCACGACGGTGAGAAGGTTCTGCGCGTCCGCCCCGGTGCGAAGGCGGAAGCCGCTGGGATCGTCCAAGAAGCCCGATAAGGTCGGCGTCAGCTGCTGCACGCCCTGCCCGACCAGGAACGCCTGAATCACCATCAACGCCGCCATGGAGGCGAACATCGACGCCTCCCGAGAGACCGGAATCTTGCCCTGTTCGAGCGCATCGCGGACTTTCTTCTCGGTCGGCTCTTCGGTCTTGCTCTCCTGGTCGGATGTCTCTGCCATGCCCGTTCAGCGGTCAGCGGAAGACCAGCTCATCCTCCTGATCGGGATTGAGCTCGATTTCACCCTTCTCGGCGAGGTCGAGTGCGAGATCGGTAATCACGCGGCGCGCCTCCAGCACGTCGCGCTGGTTCGAGGGCTCGCCGATCGCGAGCTCGTGCTCGACGACCCGGCGGACGCGCGAGGCGACCGAGGACAGG
The DNA here is from genome assembly GCF_014529705.1 of Bradyrhizobium campsiandrae. Taxonomy (GTDB): domain Bacteria; phylum Pseudomonadota; class Alphaproteobacteria; order Rhizobiales; family Xanthobacteraceae; genus Bradyrhizobium; species Bradyrhizobium campsiandrae. The sequence goes on along the minus strand of NZ_JAANIH010000038.1, from coordinate 8,173 downwards.
ATCAGCTCCCGGAAGTGCTTGTCGGTCCCCTTCAGCGCGACGACGATGCGATCGGTCGGCACCTGGTCGAAGATCATGGTGCGCGCCTTCGGCGTCAAATTGACGACGTCGTCGAAGGTGAACAACAGCTCCTTCAGCACTTCCGCCGACTTCGGCCGTTTCTCCGACAGGCTCTTCAGCATGTCTTCGATATGGCCGCGCTCCATCTTGTTGATGATGTCGGCGACGCGAGCGTAGGTATCGGCGCCGAGGTTGCGCGCGAAGTTGAGTGTCAGGTCTTCGTGCAGCGTCTTTTCGAGAACCTTCATCGCGTCGTCGACGATCGGCTTGAGGCTGAGCACGCGCCGCATCAGTTCGTTGCGCAGGCTCGACGGCAACTGGCTCATCACCTTGGCGGCGCAGGATGGCTTGACCTTGGACAGGATCAGGGCCGCGGTCTGCGGATGCTCCTTCGACAGGTAGGTCGCCAGCGAGTTTTCCGACACCGACGAGACGCGGTCCCACACCGACCGGCTCGAATTGCCGAGCAGGTCCGACATGATCGCGGTGACCTGGTCGGCGGGAAGCACGTCGTTGAGGACGGCCTCGAGACCGCCGATGGTTCCAAGGATATTCGCGCCCATCGAGAACTGCTGGGCGAACTCCTCGACGATCGCTTCAAGTTCCTGCGCCGTAATCGGCCGCAGCTCGGCCGCGGCCTTGGTGACGATGCGGATGTCCTGGGGCTCGAACTGCGCGAGCACGCTCGCGGCGGCCTGCCGGCCCATGGCCAGCAGGAGCGCTGCGACCTTTTCCGTTCCGCCCAGCGTGGCGACGCCGCGCTGCTTGACGGGAGCGATGCCGACCTGTGCCGCCATGGTCAGGAATCACTCTGCCCCAGCGGCCCGACGATCTCGGTGAGCGAGACACCGAAGCGGGAATTGTCCTCTTCCACGACGACCACTTCGCCGCGGGCCACGACACGGCCGTTCACCACGACGTCGACGGGCTCACCGACGCGATGATCGAGCGGAACCACGGCACCGCGGCCTAGCTTCATCAGATTGGCCACCGGAATCGTCGCCGACCCCAGCACCACCTGCATGGTGACGGGAATTCGCAGAATGGCATCGACATTGGCGAACTTGCCGGTTTCCTCGGCCGTGCGCGCGGCGATCTCCGCCAGCCGCTCCAGCGGAGACGCCTCGGCTTCGTCGGACGCGGTTGCAGACTCGTAGTCGAAGGATTGCGCCATTTGGTATCGCCTCTTGGTATTTCCGCTCCCGGAGCGCCGCGGCGTTCCGATCTGTCTTTTGAGCCGGCCCGGCCCTAATGCTTGCTGGCTTCGGCACCACTCACGGTGGCAGCGGGCTGGAGCCCGCTACGCGCATCGAGTGCGGCGATCGCCTCGTGGGCCTGGTCGATCTTCGTGCTCAGCACGTTGGCGAGCCGGCCCAGACTTGCGGTCGAATCGTGCGCCGCAGTGATCACCGTGTCGAAGGCACCCGCGGTCTCATGGACGATGGTCGAAAACTCGCCCTGGTAGCTGCGGAGCCGCGCCAGCTCGCGGTGCATCCGGGTCACCCGCATGCTGGTGAAGGCCAACGCAATCAGCAGCACTGCATCAACGAGATAGGATATCATCGACGAACTCCCGCTTCTGATCGACGGGATCTGCCACCTGCATGGCGTAGTAGCCATCGAGCTGGCCGATCTGGCACCAGAACAGCACCTGGTTGTTGCTTTCGAGACGCGCTAGGGTGCGCGGGGTGGCTTCGAGCTCGAGGACCTGCCCCACCTTGAATTTCACGACGTCCTCGAGCGAGATCATCTTCTCGTCGAGCACCGCGCTCAGCGTCACCTCGGTGCGGTGAACCTCACTCTCCAACTGCTCGCGCCAGCGAGGGTCGGCCGCACCGCCCTCGCTGACGACGACGTGAGCGAGTTTCTGCCTCAGCGGATTGAGCGCGGAATGCGGAATGATCAGGAACATCTGGCCGCCGCGATAGAGCGCCTGCACCATCATGTTCGCGCAGATCGACATGTTGCTGGCGCGCCCGATCGCCAGCGACGCCATCGCCGTCTCGACCCGCTCGACCCGGAAGGTGACGTTGGACGTGCCGGCGAAGGCGGTCTGCAGCGCCTTGGCGAACCGCTCGAACAGCGCCTGGACAAGGCGGATCTCGATATTCGAGAAGGTGCGCTCGACATCGAGCGGCGGCTCGGCGCCGTCGGAGCCGAACATCGCCTCCACCATGGTGAACACAAAGTCGCGATCCAGCATGATGATGACGCGCGAATCCCACTGCTCGGCATAGAGCACGGCGGCAACTGCGTTGCCCTCGTAGTCCTTGATGATGTCGCCGAGCGGGTCGTTGGTGATGCCGTTGACCGAGAAATAGCAGGGCGTACCCGCCATCGGCTGCAGGCTGTCCGTACACGATGCCGCCATGCGATCGAAGATCACATTGAGCATCGGCATGCGTTCGATCGAGATGCCGGCCGCGTCCAGCAGATAGTTCGGCAACTGCTTCCGTTGATCGACCTCGACGTCTTCCATGGTCATGCGCGTGCCGCCTTGGGTTCAGCGTCGGCCACGACGGCCTTGGGACCTGCGATCGTTTCGTTCTCGACGACGTCGATCGACGGCCGCTCGCCGCTCGCGATCATCTTGCGGCCGTGCTCGACCGCGATCTGCGGCATGGCGCCGTTCATGAACGCCAGCAGCGTCTGCTTGACGATGATGTAGGGCCGACACTTCTTCTCGCGCGTCATCTTGATCTTCAGCGCAAAGGGCGAAATGATGCCGTAGGAGAGGAAGATGCCGGCGAAAGTACCGACCAGCGCCGCGCCAATGAAGCCGCCGAGCAGCTTCGGCGATTGATCGAGCGCGCCCATGGCCTTGATGACGCCGAGCACGGCGGCGACGATGCCGAGCGCCGGCAGCGCCTCGGACACCGTCACCAGAGCGTGGTAGGGCGTCAGCTTGCTCTTCACGATGGTGTGGATCTCCTCGTCCATCAGCGCCTCGATCTCGTGCGTGCGCGCATTGCCCATGATGATGAGGCGGACATAGTCGCAGATGAACTGGAGCAGCGCGGGATCCCCGAGCACGCTCGGAAACGCCTTGAAGATCTCCGAGGATGAGGGATCGTCGATATGAGCCTCGACCTCGTTGCGACCCTTGCCGCGCAGCTCGCGCATCAGGGCATGAAGCGCCCCGAGCAGATCGAGATAATAGCGCTCCCCCGGCACCGCGCCGGTGATGGCCTGCATGCAGGCAACGCCGGTATCAACGACCGTCTTCCACGGATTGGCCACGATGAAGGTGCCGATCGCCGTACCCATGATGATCACGAATTCCCACGGCTGCATGAGCACGGCCAGGTGCCCGCCCATGGCGGCAAATCCGCCGAGCAGCGCCGCCACCGTGATGAAAATCCCCACGAAACTGAGCAACCCGCCACTCCATCGCCGATCCCACCGGGAATATCTAGTCGGCGACGCTTGCGCGAAGCTGGCTATGGCATGGCCAGCCCCGCGCAAGCAATTGGCGGCAACTTGAGATCATGTCGCAAGGGCGGCCAAAGGGGCGGGGGCCATGCTATCCACCATCGCGGACTACACGAGACTGACCACGGACATGAGCAGGTCGCTCACCCAGGTCGAGCAGCAGCCCGACGTCAGCCGCGATACCGCCTACTACCTTGCCAATATCGGCAAAGTGAAGAGCATCGACGACTTCCTCAATAACTATAAGCTCTACACCTATGCGATGAAGGCCTACGGCCTCGACGACATGATCTACGCCAAGGCGTTCATGCGGAAAGTGCTGACCGAGGGCATCGCGACTCCGACTACTTTCGCCAACAAGTTGACCGACGCCCGCTACCGGGAATTCGCCGCTGCCTTCAATTTCGCGGCGCTCGGCGCCGCCGCGACCCAGAGCACCGCCGCCACGACCGGCACGACCAGCCAATATGCCACCCAGACATTGGAGCAGAATGCCGGCGACCAGAACGAGGGTCTGCGGCTGGCGCTCTACTTCACCCGCAAGGCTTCCTCGATCGCGAGCCCTTACCAGATCCTCGCCGACAAGGCCTTGACCCAGGTGGTGCAGACCGCCATGGGCTGGTCGTCGACGATCAGTTCGTCCGATATCGACATGCAGGCGAAGATGATCACCGACAAGATCAACCTCGCGGATTTCAAGGACCCCACCAAGGTCACCAAGTTCGTCCAGCGCTTCGCCGCGATGTGGGACGCAACCCAGGCCCAGAGCGACCCCTCGACCAACCCCGCGCTGGTCCTGATTACCGGCGCATCGGCATCGGGGGCGAGCCTGGACACCGGTATGCTGACGACACTTCAAAACATCAAGTTCAACAGGTAAGCCATGCAATCGGCTCTTTATGTCGGGTTGTCGGCGCAGGTCGCGCTGGAAAAGCGCCTGCAGACGATCGCCAACAACGTCGCCAACGTCAACACCTCGGGTTTCCGCACCGACGTCGTGAAATTCGAGACGGTGCTCTCCAAGGCCGCCGCCAATCCGGTGGCGTTCTCCTCGCCCGGCGAAAACATCATCTCGCGTGAGACCGGCAACATCACCGAGACCGGCAACCCGCTCGATGTCGCCGTGGTCGGACAGGGCTTTATAGCCTTCGCCGGCCCCAACGGCACGGTCTATACTCGCGACGGCCGACTCCAGATCGCCCCGAACGGCGACCTTCAGACCGTGTCGGGCTTCCCCGTCATCGATTCCGGCGGCGCACAGTTGACGCTCGACCCCAACGGCGGCCCCGTCTCGATCTCGCGCAGCGGCGCGATCACCCAGGACAACAACGAGATCGGCACCATCGGCCTGTTCAACATTCCCCCCGATGCCGATCTCGAGCGCTACGGCAATTCCGGCGTCACACCCGACCGTCCCGCCACCGCCATTGCCGATTTCAGCCGGGATGGCTTCAAGCAAGGTTACGTCGAGGGCTCCGGCGCCAATCCGATGATGGAGTTGACGAAGCTGATGGCGGCCTCGCGCGCCTTCGACAGCACCAACTCGCTGATCGACGGCACCGAGAGCACGCTTCGGAACGCAATCCAGACGCTGGGCGATCCCAACAAGTAGACTGCGCGTCGCGCGTAATATGGGTGGACGATTTCCTTGAACGCTCTCCGGCAACTTGAGTGGGCGCTGCTCGAACTTCAGCAGAGCACGCCGCTGGCAAGCATCAGCGGCGCGATCTCCGAGATCGCACCGACACATTTCCGCGTCTCCGGCCTGTCGCGCTCGGTCAAGCTCGGCGAGCTGATCGGCGTCAATACCGGCGGCAAGTCCCAGATCGGCGAAGTGGTGCGGATCGACAGCGACGGCATCGTCGCCAAACCGTTTGACAGGCAATTCGGCGGCGGGCTCGGCTCGGTCGCCTACCGCATGCCGGCCTTGTCGTTCGCGCCGGATCCAAGCTGGAAGGGCCGCGTCATCAACGCGCTCGGCGTACCGCTGGACGGAATGGGTCCCCTCACCCCGGGATCGCGGGCCGTCTCGGCCGAGACGGAGGCGCCGCCGGCGATGAAGCGGGCGCGCGTCCACAAGCCGCTGAGCACGGGCGTGCGCGTCATCGACCTGTTTGCCCCGATCTGTGCCGGGCAGCGCGTCGGCATCTTCGCCGGCTCCGGCGTCGGCAAATCGACGCTGCTGGCCATGCTTGCCCGCAGCCAGGGCTTCGACACCGTCGTGCTGGCGCTGGTCGGCGAGCGCGGCCGCGAAGTGCGCGAATTCATCGAGGACGTGCTCGGCAACGATCGCAACCGCGCCGTCACCGTCGTATCGACCGGCGACGAAAGCCCGATGATGCGGCGACTGGCGCCGAAGACGGCGATGGCGGTGGCCGAATATTTCCGCGACCGCGGCGAATCGGTGTTGCTCGTGGTCGATTCGATCACCCGCTTTGCCCACGCCGCACGCGAGGTCGCACTCGCAGCCGGCGAGCCCGCGGTCGCGCGCGGCTACGCCCCGACTGTCTTCACCGATCTGCCGCGCCTGCTGGAACGCGCCGGGCCGGGCGAGGAGGGATCCGGGACCATCACCGGGATCTTCTCCGTGCTGGTCGACGGCGACGATCACAATGAGCCGATCGCCGACACCATCCGCAGCACGCTGGACGGCCACATCGTGCTTTCCAGGCACATCGCCGACCAGGCGCGCTATCCCGCCGTGGACGTGCTGGCCTCGGTCTCCCGCCTCGCTCACAACGTCTGGGACCCCGAGGAACGCGAACTGGTGAGTAAATTGCGGACCCTCATCGCCAAATACGAGGACACACGCGACCTTCGCCTGATGGGCGGATACCAGTCGGGTCGCGATTCGGGGCTTGATCAGGCCATCGACATGGTCCCGCGAATCTACAACGCGATGCGCCAAGACGCCTCCGCTGCGCCGAGCGCCGACCCGTTCCGCGAACTGAGGGACATGCTCAAGGGCGACTAGCGCGCAAGCAGCGGGCCGGGCACGCGATCGGCCCACGCGCATCTTGCCTCGATGCACGCATGTCGTGGCACAAACCGCATAGGCGCACGTTCGCCCTAATAAGCTGCCAGTCTCAACCATTTGAATGAGCACGATCGGCCGGGCGCTCAAACGACGTGCAGACGACACGCCAGACACAACAGCGCAACAACCGACACGTGCAATTCGCCAGAGTTCCCCTGACGCCATCTCGGCCATTTCGGCAACAGATCGCGGAAGTTGTGGATGACTTTCGTCATGCGCACCGCCTGTCCTGCACAAGCTTCGATCAGATTGCAGCGACGATCTACGGCAATATGCATGCAATCAAGCGCGCGTAATACTACGTGCATCTAGCCTGTTGACTGCATCTTGCGTTCACCATCATGTGTTCCCGAAGAATGAGATTGTCTTGAACGTTACATTCGTCGGCAACGACATCCGTTCTCCACGAGTGTCTTGACTTGATTTTGTTAAGAAGCTCATTCATCGTTTCGGTCGAACATAAGAAACGTCTGCGTGTAACTTGAACTCAGGGGCTTCGGTTGAACAACTCCGATCCATCGTCCGGCAGTGACGGCAGCTCGGGCGGACGTTCGACGACCCTGCGGTTGGCATGCCATCGGCAGGACCGTTTCTCGCGCAGGGCGAGGTAGGAATTCATGCCGTTGGCACGCGAAGCAGTCGAGCTGCTCGTTCAGGCGGCCAGAGCCTGGTATTTCGAAGGCAATCAACACGGGTTGCGGGATCGAGAGTGGATGGCGCTGCGCTTTCTCGGCCGCGCCAATCGTTTCTCGCGCACGCCCTCTGCTCTCGCCGGCTTCATCGGCGCGACCAGAGCGACGGCGTCGCAAATCGTGAAGACGTTGGAGAGCAAATCCTTCCTGGTGCGCAAACCGTCGCAGGAAGACAAGCGTTCCGTCGTGCTGCACGTCACCCCGCAGGGGGAGAAATGCCTGAGCCAGCATGATCCGATCAATCACGTCGTGAATGCGGTCAACTCGCTCGGCACCGAGGAATGCGTCAGGTTGCGCGACTCGCTCCGCGAGGTTCTCAATCATCTCGATGCAGCTCATCAGCGACTCGATGCCAGCATCTGCCGCGATTGCATGTTCCTGGCCGAGCGCAGCCCGGTCACAGGCAAGGGACGCACCACTGCCGAGTTCATGTGCCGGTTGTACCGCGCTCCCATCTCGCTCGAGGAGACGGAACTGCTGTGCACCAGCTTCGAGCGCACCCGCGACCGCCCCAGGATCGAGGAGCATCTCGACCGCGCGCGGGTCGCCAGCCAGGGTTGAGTGCCGTGGGGTGGCGGAGGCGCAAGGCGCCCTGCTCACCCTATCCTTGTGGTGGGCACCTTCTCTGCAAATCGTCTTTGCGAGCGGAGCGAAGCAATTCAGAGTCTTTCCGAGGAGGGATTCTGGATTGCTTCGCGGAGCTCGCAATGACGGAGTATGAGGCGACGGCATCGCTCTCCCGGTTGCATTTCAAACTGCAGAAACGCCTTCTCGCTCTCGCGGCGTAATCCGCCCGAGCTTTGCTTGATCTTTCACCCTCTTGTCCAAGAGGGCGCAGGGAAGACCGGGTGCCAGCGGCACCCGCGGTCCGCTGCGCGAGATGTAGCGCAGAGAGAACCGCACAGCAGCATACAGGTGAAGCCCAACACACGGCCTTCCCTGCGCGATGGGT
>NZ_JAANIH010000377.1 GCF_014529705.1 Bradyrhizobium campsiandrae | reverse complement strand
AGCGCGAGCGTGAAGTGCTGAGGCTGATCAGCGAGGGTTTTTCGAACAAGCAAGGCGCGCTGCGGATGCAGATCAGCCCGCGCACCTTCGAGAGTCATCGGGCCGAAGCGATGCGCAAGCTCGGCGCCCGCCTCGCGCGGCGCTGGCGGCACGCGCCCCGTCTTCAACGCGACATCTTCGGCGGTGGACGGCGCGGGCAGACCGCCCTTGTCCGGGCCGGCGAGCTGCTTGACCAGGCCGCAGAC
>NZ_JAANIH010000376.1 GCF_014529705.1 Bradyrhizobium campsiandrae | reverse complement strand
CAGAAGACCGCGAACGCCGACACCATCCTGCTGCCGATGATGGAGACCAAGACGGCGGTCGAGAACATGGAGGCGATCCTCGACGTCGAGGGCATCGACGGTGTCTATATCGGCCCGTCCGACCTCGTTCGAAAGGGTGACCAGCTTGAAGCCCATGTTGATGGCGCGCGCCGCGCCTTCGGCACCGCTGCAGTGGATGCCCGGGTTGAGGCCGCGCTTGCCGCATTCCTTGATGATCTTCTCGT
>NZ_JAANIH010000375.1 GCF_014529705.1 Bradyrhizobium campsiandrae | reverse complement strand
TGGGCGTTCTTCGCTTACGGCGACGATTTGGAGGTCCAGCGGGTCTGGGCTCGCGAGCAAGGCATGAACGCGCGCGCCACCGCTGCCGAAATCCTCAAGGCCCAGATCGAGCATCATCGCACCGAGGGGAAATTGCAGACGACGAGATCGTAGTCGGAGAAACGCACGTTGAGCAGCGGCGCCGCGTGCCAAGCGATCGTGTGCTTCACGCATCCGGGCAGATTCTTGATGAAATCGGACGACCA
>NZ_JAANIH010000374.1 GCF_014529705.1 Bradyrhizobium campsiandrae | reverse complement strand
CGCGGATACCTTGCTCTGGATCAGCGAATCCTCAGCCGAATAGAGCGAGCGTTCGGCATCCAGCACGTCGATGAAGCTCGCGCTACCGGTCTCGAATAGCGACCGCGAGAGCCGGGCGGCCTCGCGACAGTCAGGATTGCCGCAGCACAACGCGACCAGGCGTTCGCGACGTTCCATTCGGCCCTGCTCACCGCGCTCGAAGATGTCGAGAATGCGCTGGTGTCGCTGTCGCAGGAGCGCATTCG
>NZ_JAANIH010000373.1 GCF_014529705.1 Bradyrhizobium campsiandrae | reverse complement strand
CCCGAAACGCGGTCCTATTCGCTGGTCGGCGAGGCGTCTTCGCGCGGTTTCAAGATCGCGGTGCGCCGCGCCGAAGATTCTCGCGGCGGCTCGCGCTACATGTGGCAGCTGGCGCCGGGCGCACGGCATAATGCAGCGTGACATTTGCGCCGCGCCGCGCCAGTGCCTGCGCAGCGCCGAGGATCGGGGTGATGCCGATGCCGCCGGCGATCAGGCAGTAGTTTTCACGCTCCCAGTCGACGGCC
>NZ_JAANIH010000372.1 GCF_014529705.1 Bradyrhizobium campsiandrae | reverse complement strand
GCGCTGGTGATCGAGGCCTTTGCCTACGCCATGGACCGCTCGATGGAGCATTGGCGCAAGCAGTCGGGTCAAGTCGCGCCCGAGAAGCAGCTAGCGCAGATCGTCGAGACCTATCTTTCGGTGCTGCCCGAAGAGATCTCGATCACCAGGACGTTCTGGATGCTGATGCATGCCGACAGCAAGGATCTGGCGCGGATCCGGGCGGTGGCGGATTACATCGGCGAGATCGTGGAGCGCGAACGGGC
>NZ_JAANIH010000371.1 GCF_014529705.1 Bradyrhizobium campsiandrae | reverse complement strand
TGAGAACGAGAAGGCTCCGAACTTGCGCGTGGTGGTCGGTAATGTCGAGATAGGTGCCGCGTGGCAGCGGACCTCCAAGGACAACAACACCGTCTACCACTCGGTCAAGCTCGACGACCCGTCCTTCACGGCGCCCATCTACGCCAACCTCTTCGAAGGCGACGATGGCGAGTGTGCGCTGATCTGGTCGCGCTGACCTACACCGCGGCGTCTCGCAAACACGCGAGGCGCCGCGGACAGCGCCC
>NZ_JAANIH010000370.1 GCF_014529705.1 Bradyrhizobium campsiandrae | reverse complement strand
TTCGTCGAGCATGAGCAGCACTTGATGCGGCTCGTCGTCACCCGGAATCTTCACCATCATCAGATCGTGGATCTGCTGAAACAGGATCTTGATCAGTGGGCGAAAGATCGACAACTCCGCGATCGTGATGCAGGACATTGCGCAGCTCGACGAACTCTACGGCAGGAACACGCGCATCACCACAGTCTCGGGCTCGCAGATCAAGCTGTTCATCCAGATCAACGATCTCGAAACCTCGGACTTTG
>NZ_JAANIH010000369.1 GCF_014529705.1 Bradyrhizobium campsiandrae | reverse complement strand
GGACTCATCTGATATGTCCGTCGCACAATTTGCAGTCCTGGACACCGGCTCCAACCGGACCCTGGCCGAACGACTGATCGACCAGCTTGCCGACCGCATCGGCGGCCTCGGCGTCGAGCTCGCCGACCGCGGCCGACGTAGTCGATTGCACAGCTTGCGAGGCGTTGGCGATATCGTGGTTGGCCGAGACCATGGTCTCGGCGGTCTTCTGCAGGTGGTGGAACCGCTCCGACTGGTTGGCGACG
>NZ_JAANIH010000368.1 GCF_014529705.1 Bradyrhizobium campsiandrae | reverse complement strand
GCGGACGCCGAGGCGCTCTTCGAGGAAGCGCACATGCTTGCCGACCATCGGCCCCGACATCTCCAGAGCGTCGGCCGCCGCTGCGAACGAGCCGAGATCGACGGCCCTGACGAACACGGCCATGCTGATGAAAACGAAAGATCCGGGCCATGGATCCACTCCAAAACAGTTGAATTGAATGGAGCTATGCCGCAGCCGCGGAAACGGATAAATCGCGGAAATCGGCGAGCAGTCGAAACCAGGAG
>NZ_JAANIH010000037.1 GCF_014529705.1 Bradyrhizobium campsiandrae | reverse complement strand
GGCGACATGGTCGGCGGTATCGTACGCCTTGTCCTCACCGGCCGTGATGCGGCGGCCCGCGGCTTTGCGCCTTGCCTTCAGCATGGTCTCCGAAGCCCGGCGTTCGGCGGTGCCATTGGCATGCGTGACCTTGCCGGCCACCGCCAGTCCATGCCGGTTCTCCATGGTGGCGTGGCCCATATAGCAAAGCCTGGCCTCCCGTCCGGCCGCCTTGCGGTAAAGCCTGCTGTCCGGGTCGCTGGTGCTCGCATGGGTGTCGTTCCTGCGCTTCTGGCCGTGGAAGTTGGCGCCGTCATCATCGTCACCGCTGCCGTCCTTGGGGCGAAAGCTCTTCTGTGAAGCCCAGGCTTCGATCAGCGTTCCATCCACCGAGAAGTGCTCGTCCGACAGCAGCGGCTTGACCTGCGGATGGTTCAGAAGCCTGGTCATGAACTTCGTGAACACATCGCCGCTCTGCAGCCGCTCCCGGTTCTTGGTGAAAGTGGTCGGATTCCAGACCGGATCGTCCGGCGACAGTCCCACAAACCAGCGGTACAAAAGATTGTAATCCAGTTGCTCCATCAACTGGCGTTCCGAGCGGATGCCGTAGAACACCTGCAGCAGCAACGCACTCAGCAATTGCTCTGGTGGCGTCGAAGGACGCCCTTCGCTCGCGTAAAGCTTCCCCAAGTCACGGTTCATCCCGCTCAATACATCGCGGACAAGTTCCCGGATCTTCCTCAGCGGATGGTCCGCAGGCACTCGCGCCTCTGGCGAGATGTACGAAAATAGCCCGCCCTGATCCGCAAAAGCGCCCCGCATGCCGAGCCCCCACGATTCATGATGCACAATTGAATCATCAACCGCAGGCCCTGACGAGGCCTTTTTCAGCAGACTGTTAGAACATAAATTCTCCGCCGTTAATATGGATAACCTGGCTGGTGACGTAGTTGCCGCTATTTCCCGCGAGGTAGAGGCAGGTCTCTGCGATGTCCTCCGATTCTCCGGGATGCTTGATCGCAAGGCGTGCCATCACCCGGCCACCGTATTACTGGGTGCACTCAAACAGGCAATCGCGCGGCCAATGTTCTGGCCCGACCCGGTGATGAGCGCCGTTCGACCTGTCAGGCGTCCATCGATCATTCCTCATTCCCTTCAATGATCGATACGTACCGACCGACTAGTCTTGTTTGCCGCCGATTTCTCCGGTCATGACGCCATCCATGAGCTTGTAGGCCTGGCCGTCGAACTGCATGAGCTGCAGCTGTTCGATCGGGAAGAAGTCGTTGGGTCCGGTCGTGATGGAAATGCCCGGTAACAGCATCCCGATCCGGAAATCCTTCAGGCTGGCCGCTTGTCTCATGACATTGGCCCGGGTCAGGTCGTCACCGCATTGCTTCAAGACCTGCACCAGTGTCTGAGCGACGGCATAGCCGTAGACGGTGTTGGTATCGGTCTTGTCACCGTCGGGAAGGTACTTGTCCATAAAGGTGCTCCATTCCTTCACGCCCGCGTCGTCTTTCCAAGCGGGGTCGGCGGGGTCCTTGAGGTAAGCACTCGAAAGGACACCCTTCGCATTTTCGAAGCCGGCCGGCCTGAGCACGCTTGCCACCGAGCTTGAGGTATTGCCGATGAAATAGACCGGCTTCCAGCCAAGTTCCGCGATCTTGCGGATCGCCTGCGCCGCTGCCTTAGGCGTCGTCCAGGACACGAACAGGTCGGCCCCCGAATTTCTGAGCCGGGCGATCTGCGAATCCAGCGTCGGTTCGGCTACCTCGTAAGACGCATCGGCGATGATCATGTCGGCTCTTTCGCCGAGGCCATCGCGCAGCCCTTTCATTTGGTCCTTGCCGGCATCGTCGTTCTGCCACAGGGCGGCGATCTTGGCGTTTGGATAATGCTGCAGGATGTATTTGGCGTAGACACGGCCTTCGCTCTGGTAGTTGGGCTGCCAGCCCATGGTCCAGGGGAAATTTTTCGGATCACCCCATTTCGTTGCGCCGCTCGCGACGAAAAGCTGCGGCACCTTCTTCGCATTCATGTATTTCTGGATGGCCGAATTGGACTGGGTACCGAGCGACTGAAAAATCAACAGCACTTCGTCGCCTTCAACGAGCCTGCGGGCCTGTTCGACGGCCTTTGGCGGACTGAAACCGTCGTCGTAGCTGATGAAATTGATCTTGCGGCCGTTGATTCCGCCCCCGTCGTTGATCTTGCGGAAATAGGCTGCCTGGGTCTTGCCAATCAGAGAGTAGGAAGACGCCGGACCGCTGTATGGCATGATGTTGCCGATCTTGATCTCGGTGTCGCTGGCGCCGGGATCGTATTGCTTCTGCGCGAGGGCGGATGTGTTGACGCTGACTGCGGCGAATAGTGCTGCGGCGAGGGTCACCTTGAAGGATCTTGGCGTCATGTCACCTCCACGTCTAAGGTCGTTGCCCGTTTAGCGCGTTTGGTTTTGGAGAGTTACGGCAGAGCCAGGATGGATCAAGGGGCTTCGCCTGGTTCGGGTGCATTCATCACGAATGTGATGGCAGCGGGCTGGATGCCGGCGAAATTGCCTACCTTTCGCGTGCTGCTGACCCGCTCCCCTGTTTCTCCTCAATCGTCATCCGCCAAATGCTCGATGACGTAGTCGCGGACGATATCGCGCAGGGCGTCAGCATCCCAATCCCTGCGGCCCAGGATCGCCTGCTGACGCCATGGGCCGGGATCGCCAGCTGCCTCCGCGCGCATCCAGCCGGTCTTGCGTTGCTCATCGCCGAGCAGACCTTCCAGGAACAGGCCTGCATTCCTGGCAATACGCTCTTGGCAGAACAGCGGACGTATCCACTTCTTCATCTCTCCAAGCGACGCCGCCCACAGCGCAAGCGTCTCTTCAATCGACGCCGTCCGCGTCCACGATCTCCGAATCATGGTTGCCCATGGATTCAGAACCGATCATAAAACGCAACTGTAATGCTAGTCACGGCGCGCGTACGTGTGGCGTTTATCGCAGGCGGAAAGGCGCAGCGCATCCCGAAGTCGCTGCGCCTTGCTATGGAAGGGCACAAATAAATCCATCCCTCGTTCATCCCATCGTCTTCCAGCGACCCAATGAAATCAGGTCGTTAGACTTCTGTTGCGACATCGCCAAACCAGTGTTCTCTGACTGGACGCAGTAGGCGGCCGTGTTAATGGCGTCTTTCTTGCGCCGGCAAAGGGGTCTAAGGCAAGATCGCGATGAATTCCGCGTCTTCCAGGCACAAAGTTTCCTGCGGATCAAGCTGCTTCTGACCTGTCTTCCACGTCACTAACCAACGCATGCGACTGCTGTGGTTCATTGTTGCTTGGATTGTCGATAGTATCGAACAGTGCCGCCGCCAAGCGATCTGAAATCTTCGTCGCTGCTTGCTTGACCGGGTCGGACGCAAGATGTGCGTACCGCGCCGTGGTTTGTACCTGCGTGTGTCCAAGCAGTTTACCGATCATCGCCAACCCTTCGCCAACGAGCAGCCCACCGGACGCGAATGTATGACGGAGATCGTGAATGCGTACGTCATTCAGTTTGGCAGCTTTCCGGATGCGACGCCACGGATGTTGAAGGTCAGTTAAATGAGTCTTCTTCTTCTTTCCTACGATGACGTAGGGGTTACCGGTTAGGTGAGGCAACGCCTTTAGCAAAGCAACTGCCGCGTCACCGAGATGAACGGTTTTTGCGCCGGTTTTGCTATCGGGTAGTCGCAGTTCTTTCTGCTCTAGGTCCACATAGCGCCATTCCAGCTTCTGAATCTCAGATAGACGGCACCCCGTCAGGAGCAGGATGCGAAAAGCGGCAACAGCATATTTAGTTTCCGTTTGCTCCGCTTCCGCGGCCGCTAACGCGTGTCCAAGACGTTTCAGTTCCTTGGGAGACAGGAACCTCTCGCGCTTACGTTCTGGATAGCGCTCGACATCCTCGCAGGGATTTGTGTGCTTGTCCCGTATTCCCCAAGTCTCGGCGAGGTTCATCATTTTCGACAAGACGCCCAAAGTGCGATTCGCTTGGTAAGGGATATGAGACAGCGATCCGTGCAATTCCGCAACATCGGCTGTTGTTACAGAGCGAACGTGCTGCTTGGCGAAAAAGGGATCGAGAAATAGCTCGACCGCGCGCCGATATTCTGCCTCCGTCGATGGCTTGCAGCGAGCGGGGACATATTGCGTAAGAAAGCGCTCTCCAAGTTGCTTCATGGTGAGCGATTGCCGTTCAGCGTCGCGCAACGCCGCGGGATCGCCGTTGGCGCCTCGCACGCTGCCAAGCTTGATCGTCGCCTCCCGGCGTGCCAACTCAGCCGTCACAACCCCGAATTGTCCGATCATCACTCGGCGCGTCCGACCATGCCGTCGGTATTGCACCAGGAAGAACCGCTTCCCGCTCGGCATGACGCGCACCCCGAAACCGGGAAGCTCCGTGTCGAACGCGATGTAGTCCTTTGACGTCACCTTGAGGGTTTCGACTGACCTCTTCGTGATTTTGATTTTCGCCATACCACACCCGTTCGCGTAATGTTCCGACCTTCAGGTTTTGGCCTGATGATGTTTCGTGGAAGCGTCGTGGAAGCGGCGCGACGAAAGTCGCGGCGTAGCGCCTCGTAAATAAGGTAGAGGCAACACCGAGAATAAAGCAAGGTAGCTCAATGAGTTGTCGTAGCGTGGCGTAGACAAGAAGGAGCGGTCTTAGAGTAGCGAAAACGGCTTTTAAAAAACTCATAACCTGAAGGTCATAGGTTCAAATCCTATCCCCGCAACCAACGAACATTAAGCCCCTGAAATCGTAAAGATTTCAGGGGCTTTGTATTTCTACGCCTTGAACCCGCAACCAGATGAATTTGTTGAGGCGCTATTGAGTGCACTGTCACCCCGTGGCGGACTCCTCGAGTTGCTGCCGAAGCCACTGATGTCCGTGATCATTGTCGAATCTGGCGTGCCAGGTGGCGTGCAGCGTGAATGGTCTCGTATCGAAGGGCAGCCGCAGAGCTTGCAGCACGTCGTGGTAGCGGCTGAGAAACCGCATGGGGAGCGTGCAGACCAAGTCTGTCGATTGCAGCAAGAGCGGCACTACGCTGTAGTGCTGAACCGACACGGCGACGCGGCGCGTCAGACTTTTCTGCGCGAGGATATCATCGATGAAGCCGCGAAAGCCGCCGCCTTCCCCGGACACGATGACGTGCTCCAGGCGAGCATACTCCCTGATTGTGGGTGGCCGTTGGCCGCGCGGGTGATCCTTGCGCTGGGCCATCATGAACCGCTCATCGAGCAGCGGCCGCGCAGGCATTCCGTTTGGGACCGCAGCCTTGGAAACCAGCGCAACGTCGAGATCGCCCGCCTCGAGCTGATCGGTCAATCTCGTCGAATCAATCGAGCGGAAGGCGAACCGAATGCCTGACAGGCCATAGCGCCGCGTGAGCGAGACCAACCGCGATCCGACAATGGCGGTCGCATTGTCGTTGGCGCCGATCGTGAAGATCCTGTCCGATTTCTTCGGGTCGAAGGCAGACGGCGTGCCGATAACCTCCTCGAGGCTCTGCAGCGCCAATCGCAGCGGTTCCCTGAGCTCATTGCCGCGCGGGGTGAGAACCATGCCTCTCCCCGACGACGCCGGCGTCAGCAACGGATCCCGAAATATATCGCGAAGTCTTGCGAGTTGAGCCGAAAGTGCCGGTTGGCTGATGCCGAGTCGCGCCGCCGCGCGCGTGACGTTCCTTTCGTCGAGCATCGCCTTGAGCGACACGAGCAGAGGCAGGTCATGAGCCCTGATATCCACGGGGATTATACCTCCTATCCGATCTATCGATTAGAAATATCCCACGCGGAACGTCATCAACGCAAGCCGGATCACATGAGCCGCGCAAGCGGACGAAGAGTTGCGGGGGTACAGATGCGGAAGCTGCCGAACGCCGGTCTCGTTGTGGCCGAGCCGACAATTGCGTTGCAGCGCAGAGTCATGATCGCCGCGACGGTGGGTACCGTCATCGAGTGGTACGACTTCTTCATGTACATCTCGGTGGCTTCCGCCATCTCGGCAAATTTCTTCTCGAGCGACAATCCGGTCTGGGCCAACGTTTTCGCGCTCCTGACCTTTGCTACCGGCTATCTCGTTCGGCCGTTCGGCGCCCTGGTGTTCGGCCGCATCGGCGACATGATCGGCCGCAAGCACACCTTCCTCACCACGATCCTGATGATGGGATTCGCGACGGTCGCCGTCGGTCTGGTGCCGAGCTATGCAGCGATCGGCCTCTGGGCGCCTTCGATCCTGATCTTGCTGCGAATGATCCAGGGCTTGGCGCTTGGCGGGGAGTATGGTGGTGCTGCGACCTACATCGCAGAGCATGCCCCGCAAGGCCGTCGTGGCTGGCTGACGTCGTGGTTGCAGACGTCCGCACCGATTGGCTTCACTCTGTCGATGCTGTCTGTGTATTTCATGCGGTCCAGCATGAGCCCCGAGGCGTTCAATGGCTGGGGCTGGCGCCTCCTGTTCATCAGCTCGGTTTTCCCGCTCGCGATTTCGGTCTGGATCCGGCTGAAGCTGCAGGAATCACCGCTCTTCCTGAAGATGAAAAAGGAGGGGACGCTCTCCAAATCTCCGATCTACGATACGCTCGCGGCGTGGCCAAACCTGAAACGCGTGCTGATCGCAATGTTCGCCATGGTCGTCCCGCAGAGCGTGCTTCTGGTCGGTGCTCAGATCTATTCCCTCGTGTTCCTCACGGGCACCGCCAAGGTCGATCCCCAGATCGCGAATCTCCTTGTCGGTGCGGCACTGATGCTGACGCTGCCGGCGATGATCTTTTTTGGCTGGCTGAGCGATCGCTACGGCACCAAAATTTTCGTGCTGGCAGCCTGTGTCATCGGCACGATGACCTACGTCCCCCTCTACAAGGCGCTCACCTTCTATGCCAACCCGGCTCTCTATAACGCACAGACCGCCGTACCGGTCACCGTGGCAGCCGATCCATCGGAGTGCTCCTTCCAGTTCAATCCGATCGGAACGACGAAATTCACGACGGGGTGCGACATTGCCAAGAACGCCTTGATCCGCTTCGGCGCTCCCTATTCGAACAGGTCAGAAGCGAACGGCGCGATCGCGACGGTCTTTGTCGGCCCCAAGGCAATTCCGGTCGGGACGGCAGGGCAGGCGCCCGATGTTGCAGCATTCACGGCCAATTTGAAACAGGCGCTTGAGCAGTCCGGGTATCCAAGTCGCGCCGATACCAACGCGATGAACTTCGGCATGATCATTCTGGTCTTGGTGGCGTTGAGTACGATCGCCGGCATGATCTTCGGTCCGCTCGCATCCGCAATGACCGATCTGTTTCCGCCGCAAGTGCGCTACACGTCGGTATCGTTCAGCTATCACGTCGGAAATGGCTATTTCGGCGGACTCTTGCCGGCGATCGCGACCGCACTCCAGATCGCCACCGGCGATATATACGCTGGCCTGTACTACGTGATCATCGTCTCGGCGATCGCATTCTTCCTCGGCCTGTTCTGGCTTCATTCGCCACAGGCGGTCGCCAAGATCGAGTCAAACGCAGCCGTCACCGCCTAGCTCTGGTCTCTTCAACTCGCATAACAAAGTCTGACTCAAATGACCGAGATCCATGCCATCGGCAACATTGCCATTCGTCGGGTTACCGAAATGCGGGGTCCGGGCTTCGCTCCGGACTTCCTCTTCCCCGACTGGGATCCGTCGGTCCTGCAACAGCACAGGAAACTGATGGTCCCGGACTGCTTCGACGAGGCGCAGGGCCGCTTTGTCGCGAGCATCCACACCTGGGTTCTGAAGACACGGCATCATACGATCCTGATCGATAGCTGCGCCGGCAACGACAAGGAACGCCCCGCACTGCCGCGCTTTCATCAGTTGAACCTGCCGTTTCTCGATCGGCTGGCGGAAGCAGGAGTTTCACCCGAAGCGGTCGACTACGTCTGTTGCACCCACCTGCACGCGGATCATTGCGGCTGGAATACGCGCCTGCTCAACGGCCGCTGGGTGCCGACCTTCCCGAATGCCAAATACGTCTTCTCCAAGGCCGAGTACGATCATTGGTCCGGCCCGGCGGGCAAGGAAGGCTTTACTGCCGGCGTATTCGAGGACAGTGTTCTTCCGGTTATCCAGAGCGGACAGGCCGAGCTTGTTGGCGGCGAGGCCGCAATCGGCGACAGCCTCAGGTTTCATCCGACACCGGGGCACAGCCCTGGTCATGTCGCCATCGAGCTCTCCGACGGCGGCGACAAGGCGATCTTCAGCGGCGACATTATGCATCAGCCATTGCAGGTCTATCGGCCGGACTGGAATAGTGCGTTTTGCGAGCACAAGGAGCATGCCAGGGCATCACGTCGCTGGCTTCTCGAAAGGGCTGCGGAGGATCGCTCGACCGTCTTCACGGCTCATTTCGCCAATACGTCCGCCGGACATGTCATTCGTAGCGGTGACCGGTTCGACTGGCGGTTCGTGTAACCGAGGAGAATGGGGAGATGCATAAGTCGGTCACTGATAGCATCGTTTGCGAAGAAATGATGATCCCCAGCGATACCGCGGGGATCGCGCTCTTCGTCCGTCGCAAGCGCCGATCCGATCTGGTCAGGTTCTCGGCCGACAGGACCGTCTTGTTTGTTGCGGGATCGACGTATCCGGCGTCGACCACATTCGATCTTCGCCTCGATGGCTTGTCATGGATGGATCACCTCGCCCACCAGGGCAACGACGTCTATCTCGTCGATGTTCGCGGTTATGGTCGATCGAGCCGCCCGCCAGAAATGGAAGCACCGCCATCGGATCACCAGCCGATCGTGCGGACGCCGGTCGCCGTGCGCGACGTCGCCAGCGCGGCTGCATTCATTCGGTCGCGACGCGATCTGGACAAGATCAACCTGATCGGGTGGTCGTGGGGCACGACGCTGATGTCGCGCTACGCGTCGGAGAATGCGGCTCACGTCGGCAAGCTCGTCCTGATAGCGCCTCAGTGGCTGCGGACGACCCCAAGCGCCGCCGATGTGGGCGGCCCGCTCGGTGCCTACCGCATCGTCGAGCGCTCGACGACAAAGAGCCGCTGGCTCAACGGCGTCCCCGACGGCAAGAAGGACGCGATATTGCCGCCGGCTTGGTTCAATGCGTGGGCAGAGGCGACGTTCGCGAACACTGGACTTGGAACTGACAAATTGCGGGCGCCGAACGGGACGGTTCAGGACAGCCGGGACTATTGGGCGTCCGGCAAACCGCTTTATGATCCCTCCTTGCTCACGATGCCGGTCCTGATCGTCCATGCCGACCTGGATCGCGACTGCCCCATGGAAATGGCGCAGACGGTATTCAGCAAGCTCTCGGCCGCACCATATCGCCGCTGGGTCGAGGTCGGTGAGGGCACGCACTCGGTATTCATGGAGAGGAACCGCTGGCAAGTCTTTGGCGCCGTCGACGGCTTTCTTGATGAAGAAGCGCCGGCGTAAAAGAGAACAAACAAATTCCGATGTGAGGCAATGTTCAAGATCGGCATCATCTCGGACACACACGGTCTGCTGCGGCCCGAAGCGGAACAATGCCTCCGCGGGACTGCCCATATCATTCACGCCGGCGATATCGGTGCCGAGCACGTCATGGAAGGGCTACGCCGGATTGCTCCTGTCACTGCTATCCGAGGCAATGTCGATGTTGGCGATTGGGCCCGCAGCTATCCCGAGACGACGACCGTTCGTCTCGCCGGGCGAACCTTCCATGTTTTGCATGATATCAACGACCTGAAGAGCAAGCCGGCCCCCGCCGATGTCGACGCCGTGATCTCTGGCCATTCGCATCGCGCAAGTCTCAGGATCACCGATGGTGTCACCTATCTGAACCCAGGAAGCGCCGGACCGAGGCGATTCAAGCTGCCGATCACGTTGGCCACGATCGACATCGACGAGCATGGCGAATTTCGGGTGAACCTGCGCCCCCTGGACGAAGGTTCTTGAGTGCGGCGCCAGCGTTCGTCGTTGGCGTGCTGGTCGCACGGCGAGGCCAGACGGGATAGCGGACGGCGAAGATCGGCGCTATCCAGAGGGGATGGCGCGCAAGCTCAAGACGTATCAGACCTCCCTTGGCTTCTACGATCTCGCGATCGCCGCGCCGTCGATGAAGGCCGCGCTGGAGGCGTGGGGCGCCGGAAGCAACCTCTTTCACCAGGGGTTGGCCGGGGAAGCCGATGATCCTGAGGTCGTCGCCGCCACCATGGCGAAGCCCGGGGTCGTTCTCAGACGGGCGGCCGGCTCGCGCGGACGATTTTCCGAGCAATCAGACATACCTTCGCAAGCGGCCGCGGATCGTGCGCACAAGCAGCCGGAGACGCGGCAATCGAAGCCGCACAGGCGACAGGCGCCGCAGGTCAGCAGCAAGGTCTCGCGACAAGCCGCTGCGAACTACGAGCGAGAACGGCGCCGGCGGGAGGCGCAAAGCCGGCGCGACGAAGCCGCCCAGGCCAAGGTGAGGGAGCGCCGGGAGAGGGCGATCGCCAAGGCGAAGGCGGCATTCGAAGACGCCGAACGCGAGCATGGGGCGAGGCTGGAGGCCATTGAAGCCGAGCGTGCCGCAGTGAACGCGCGCGCTGCGGCGGAGGATGAGCGGTGGGCTGGACAAAAGGCCAAGCTGATAGCGGCGCTACGTCGCGCACGAAATAGCGAGTGACCAGCTCGGGCGGGGACCTGGCTTCGACCATTGCTGTTCTGGCGGCCACCGCGACCTGAGATGCACCTCGAAAACGGCACCCCGGCGGCGCCATTTCCTGTTCGCCCGCTGCGTTGAGGGGTGTGCGATCGCAGCTGAGTAAAGGTTCCTGTTCGGAACGCAAAACAGCGCCGGATGTGGCTGAAGGGTTCGTCCTGGACAAACCCTTCAGCCAGGAGACAGCGGCGCGTTCATTCCGTCTGTTCGACGGCTGCCGGCATCTTTGCAACTGACATCAGCGAGCGGGCCACTTGGTTGAGCAGCTGATCGGCATTTTCTTCTTCGGCAAGCGATTTCGAGAGCAGGCTGACGACGGCGCTGTGGCGCAGTTGCTGGGCGAGATTGCGGGCGGTGGTGTAGCCGGCGATCTCGTAATGCTCGACCCGCTGGGCTGCTCCGATCAGCGCCAGATCGGCCGCGGCGTCTTCCTTCTCCTCGCCCTCGGCGATGATTTCCTGCCCTTCTTCGACAAGACCCATCATTCCCTTGCACGGCTTGGCCCGCGCGGTCTTGCCGAGCATCTCGAAGCACTCGTTGATGCGCTCGATCTGGGCCTCGGTTTCGGCCAGATGCTGCTCGAACAGCTCGCGCAGCTGATCGAAACGTGCGGCCTCCGCCATTTTCGGCAGGGCTTTGGTCAGCTGCTTTTCGGCATGCAGGATGTCGCGGAGTTCGTCGATCAGAAGGTCGCCAAGACCGGCCTCGTCAACCGGCGGGGAGCTTTCGGTGACAAGCGCCGTCGCCGGACCAGGGTCGCCGGCCTGAATGGCCGGGGACTCCGTAAAGACCCACTCGCCGCCCTCGTTCCAGGGGCCGCGGGTGTCGATCTCGCCGTGGTCGCCGGTTCCGGTCGAATCGTTGAAGAACTGGTCGACGAGACCAGGCGTCGGTGCAATCCGGCCGATGCTGAAAGCCGGCTTGGCCATGCTTTCGAGAGCCAGCGCGAAGGCCTTCATATGCGTGATCTCGCGCGTCATCAGGAATTGAAGCGCGTCCTTTGAGCCCGCGTCGTCGCAGAAATTGATCAGCCGCTCGTAGACGATCTTGGCTCTCGCCTCGGCGGCGATGTTGCTGCGCAGGTCGACGTCGAGCTCGCCCGTGATCTTGAGGTAGTCCGCGGTCCACGCGTTGCCTTGGGAGTTGAACAGGTTCACGCCGCCGCCGCCGGCAATCGCAATCAGGGGATCCGCTTCGGCCGCCTGGCGGTCGAATTTCGACGGCTTCAGATGCATGCGGGCGAGAGTGCCGACCACTTCGAGATGGCTGAGTTCCTCGGTGCCGATATCCATGAGAAGATCCTTGCGATCCGGATCTTCGCAGTTGAGCCCCTGTATCGAATATTGCATGGCGGCGGCGAGCTCGCCATTGGCGCCGCCGAACTGCTCGAGAAGCATGTTGCCGAACCTGGGATCGGGCTCATCGACGCGAACGGTGAACATCAGTTTCTTGACATGGTGGTACATGGATTGCCCTTGACGTGAGAGGAGACGCTTCACAACCGGCGGATGTTGAGGTTGGTTCCTAAGCCTGCCACCGCCGCTCGAGTACCTGCTCTCCCGGCGGGGCTTGGAACGCGACGCACGATGGGCCGTTCGTATCGTTGAGGGACCGGGGTATGAGGAGAAACGGCATGGCCGACGAGCGATTTGCCAGCTTACTTGGCCAGGCCGCCATTGACGTTTGGGGTGATATGCCGCGAGACGTCCAGGAGGCGCTGTTTGAGATCGCGATGAAAGGCCATGCTGCAGATCGCGAGGCGCTTGCGCGCCTGCTTCATGATCGACACCCGCGCACCGCTCACCCCGCCAAGCCCGTGCCGATAGGCGATCACCAAAATGGCGCGGAATAGCGCCGTGTGCGGGATCGCCGCGCTACCTCGCCGCGCTCTGCCAGGCGAGCAGCCGCTGCTCGACGAGTGACATCGCAATCGACGTGAGGTAGCCGGTCGCGCCGAGCAGGATGACGCCCGCGAAGAGGTCGGCGGATCGGAACGCCCGTGCCGAGAGCAGCACCCATTGACCAAGGCCCTCGAGCCCGGCCAGGATCTCGCAGACCCCCGAGAGGATCAGCGCGAACAGCGCCATGCCTTGCGTCAGCCCGAGCATCGCGGTCGCGACCGGGATGATCGCCGACACCGGCAGCGGCCGCAGAAACTCCAGCGACGGCGCGACATAGGCGCGCATCGTCCTGGACGATCCGATCAGTGCGCCGAGCGCAATGCCGGCGATCGAGGCGGCGAGCCAGCTATAGGCCATGTGCTCCAGCGTGCCGATCAGCTTGCTGGCGAGATCGCCGCTCGAAAAGCCGCGCGCCAAAGCCGCCCAGGCCCTGTCAGGGCCGGGCAGGAACACCGGCGACACCAGCTTCAGATCGGCGATGAGCTGCCATCTCCAGAAGCTGCACAATCTCGAATCGCGGCCGCCGACCGGCTTCAGATGTCGTGACATGGCGACCGGTTCGCGGTCGGCCAAATCAGCTACCTGAAGTCGCAGGGATGCGGTATGAGCCTGAACGCCGGCCGTCGGGGGAGGGGAAAAATATGCTTGATTTTCAGCGGGACGGCTCTTTCTGGACGACAGAAGCGCAACTCCCCAGCTGGGCTGGCTATCAAACCCGCAATGGCCCCTATGGCTCGATCAGTTCAGACAGTCCGTCCGACGGCGTTGTGACAATTTACGCGCCTGACCGCGACGAATCCCCACCGACCGAGCAAGACCGTGCCAGCGTGCAATGGTTGCTCGATCATGAAGCCGAGCTGGCATCCGCCGTTCTGGAGGGTCTTCTGGCTTAGTATCCCAGGCTTCAACGACTTTATGGTTATGAGGGGGCGGACCGGGAAGCGTTGATGCCCGACGTATCGTCGAGCGAGGACTTTCGCCAATTGATCGGGCTTCACAATGTGCATGCGCTCCAGTTGCTGAAGGACGGCATTCCATACGTCGGGTATGAATTTGGCTGCACGTGGGATGAAGAGCACGGTCTCGGCGTCCTCATGCACGGAACGCGCGTTGTCGAAGTTGGCGACGCGCAGACGTCCTTTACGCTGTGGATCGCCGAGCGAGACGGCGGGGTGGAGACGTAAAGGCTTGTCGCTGGAGCAGCCCAGTAGCTCGCCGGGGTCAAGAGCTGAAGGTCATAGGTTCAAATCCTATCCGCCACTGAATTCGGACTGACTGGTCCCGACAGGGAAATGGCCCGCAGCAAGGCGGGCCATTTTGTTTTGGGATTGCGAACGCGCGAAGATCATCGTGAGTTGCGATGGCCCCGAGTTACTGTGACAGTGCCTGGCGTGACCAGCCTCGGCGACAATTAACTGTAGTCACCGTAATCGCTGTCGCGCCTTCACTGTCTGCCCTCCATGAAGTGAGCTATCCGATGACCGAGGTCGAGCTTGTCAACGTATTCACTCACATGGGGCGGGGCGGCAACCCCTGTCCAATTGTCGTCGATGCATCGAACCTTCGCGCTGAGGAGATGCAGGCGGTGGCTCAGCAATTCGGGCATGAGTCGGGCTTCGTTCTGCCGTCACCAGGACCCGACACCGACTACGTCTTCCGCTTCTGGGTTCCGCGACATGAGATGGAGATGTGCGGGCACGCGACCATCGGCGCGCTTTGGGTTCTCGCGACCAAGGGGCGCCTGGCCGCTGAACAGGTCCGCATCGAGACGCGCAGTGGATCGGTGACGGGCTATGTCGATCGTGCGGGCTCGGGTGACCCGTCCGTCGAGATCAGCCAGCCTGTCGGCAAGGTCGTCGATCTCTCGCGGGCGGACGAAGAGGACGTCCTGTCGACGCTCAAGCTATCGCGCCGCGATCTGCTCGACTTGCCGATTCAGAACGCCATCACCTCGCGTGTGAAGACGCTCATTCCCATGAAGACCGTCCGCGAGCTCAATGCGCTGGTGCCGGATCCGTCGCCGATCGAGGCGTGCTGCGGCAGGATCGGATCGACCGGCCTTTATCCTTACGCCATCGACCATCAGGGCGAACGGCGTTTCGAAGCGCGGCAGTTCCCGAAATCGTCGGGTTATCCGGAGGACGCGGCTACCGGTATTGCCGCCGCGGCGCTGGCGTTCGGGCTGCTCAAGAACGAGCTTGTCGAGCGCAATAGTCAGCGGATCACCATCATGCAGGGCCGCGCAATGGGTGCGTTGTCCGAGATCCGGGTGCGCCTCGGCTTCGCTGACGAAAGACCTGTGGGTTGCCTTCTGGGAGGCTCGGTCACGCGCGCGGAGCGGCATTTTCTGCAGCCTTAGCCGTTCGGCGCCGAGACGGTACCCTGGACCTGCACCTTTGGGGTGGTACCCAGAATAGAACTCAAGTGACAATGCGCGAAACATCCGTCTCGGGTTAGTTGCATTGTCGTCGCAATTTCGAAATTTCTGAAGATCAGAAACTGCTTTTGGACGTGAATCCCATTAGGAGAAACAGAGCCGCCCGAAGGCGGCGCTCAACCCGGATCGGCGGTCGGTCAGGCTGTCATCGCATCGTTCTTTCGCCGGCGGGCCATGAAGACGACGCCGGCAAAGCCGAGTGCCCGTGATGGTTGCCCCCGATCGATACAGCTGGTGGCGATTGCCACGGTGCTACAGCGCGAACTTAAACTGAGCTCGGCGCCGATATGCCACAAAGCCGAGCCCGAAGAAGCCTAGCATCATCATCGCCCATGTGGAGGGTTCGGGCACGTCCGACGCAAATGCGACCCCTCCGTAGCGGAGACCGGCCTTTGGCCCATCGAAAGTCCCGAAGGTTTCGTTAACCGGCAAGCTGGTTGCGTCGAGAAGATCGTTGATCGTCACGATCTCATTGGGATCGGCACCGTTGTCGCCGGACCCGGACGTGGTCGCCGTGACCGCCCAAAGCGTCACCGTGCCGTCGGCATTGACGCGCCCAGCCAGGTTGCGAAGACCGACCGTGGTCTCCTGATAGTTCCACCCTTTGACCGAGTAGGTTTGACCAATGAGGTTTGATCGGAGCGTGTAGTCGAGGGTCCAGGTACCGTTGACCAGCGACCATTTCTCGAGACCGGCATGCAGGCTGGTGTCGGTCGCATTGCCGGTGCCCTCGTCGGCCACATAGAGCGTTTTTGGATTAGCGAAGAAAAGGCCGAAGGGTGTGAACTCGGGATTGGTCTTCGCAGACGCCGTCGAGAATCCAGGCAGAATACTGATCTGCGCTTGCGATGCAGTCGCGGCGGTGGGCAGTTGGCCATTGGGATTGCCGACCGTGTAAACGGTGTTGATGCCGTTGCTGCCGCTTCCCTTGGTAAAATAGAGCTGGCCATTGAATGAGGTCAGGCCTCGAAAATTGGAATCCTTGCCTGCCTTGTCTCCGGCAATCGAATTGTATGCGGGATCGACCATGGTTGAATTGGCGGTCGAACCGGGGGTGACCACCTCGAGGCCAGTCGAAGTCGTTAGTTGAGGAGGAGTGCCTGTGCCGTTGTTTGAATTGCCCACCGTGTAGTAGAGCCCGTTGGGCGCCAGAACGGCTGCACGGCCATTGTTACCACCATAAGCGAGCGTCTGAGTCGTAGAAACGTTGCCCTTCGCGTCGACGGCAACGACGGAGCGATTGAATGCGTAGGTCTGGTTGGTGCCCGGCGCAAACTGGGCCGTCACTGGATTCGTCGTGTCTTTGAAGGCGGTCGTATCGGAATTGGAAACATCCAGTTTTCCAACGCCGCCTCCAGCGTATCCCATGAACGTCGCAACAAGGCCACTCGACGTGTTGGTAATGTTGAGGCCGAGTTCGGATTTGGAGGGGAAACTCGTCGAAACAACACTGGGATCGATGTTGAGCGTGCTTTGGACAGCGCCGGTGGTGGCATTGAGGTTTTGCAGTGTGATTGCCGACGTAACGCCGAAGGCGCCGTCCACCTTGGCATTATTCCAGACGGTATTTAAGTCGCCGTTGGAGACAGCACTGGCGGAGCTATAGACGCCATTTTTGTTGAAACTGCCTGGTAATTTCGATCCAACTTGCAGATTGGCGACGTCTCCCACATCCTGGTAGGTGGTTGTTGCGATCAGCAAGCTGCCGCTCTGGATGATCGGGTCCGCGTGTGCGACCGGCGCCAAGGTGAGCGCAGCAACACTGGACCCAACGTAAAAGATTGCTCGATCGACGTTCCGAATTGATAAAAGCATTGCCGCCCCCTATGCGCCAAATTGACGCAATGAGTTAAGCGACGAAATATTACAGCTGAATGTCGCTGGTTGGCAGAGCCAGCCGAAGCAGGCATCTCTAAGCTGCTCGGCCGGCCTCCTCGCTGGATCAAAAGGCCCGATCAAGCGGACACGAAGGCTGCAGGGCTCATCTCCGAAAGCCAGCATCGTTGACCTCCGAATTACGGTGCATTTAACGGGACGGTTCGGCGACAAATTGAATGCATTGCCAAGCAGGTGGAGAACGGCCAGCGCTGAAGGAGGCTAACTTGTGCAGCGATCTCACTTCTCTCCCCAAAACCCCGCAATCACCTTCCCATCCGCTCCCACCAGCGTCGACGGCGCCTCCCCGAACACCAGCCCATCAGGCGGAAACTTGATCGTCTTGCCGCCCTCGATGAATTCGGCAAAGTTCCGTGGGCTGGCCGAGTGCACGCCGCTGCTGAGAAAGTCGTCGATCTCGTAGCAAATGTCGGGCTTGCCGCCGGAGCCCGCGCTCAAGAACTTCTGGAAGTTCTGGCTGGTGATCTTCGCCTTCTCGCGCGCCGACCAGTTGGTGAAGCGGCGGTACAGTTTTGGCAGGATCACCGGGCCCTTGTCGGTTGCGAGCACGTCGGTCTCCTTCGTCTTGGGCTCGCGCAAATCGAAGTCGAAGGCGGGGATGGTCTTGGCGAGGTTCTTCCAGACCGGCAGCTTCCCACGATCACCTTGGTGGTGTCGGCATCCGACCGCCCCGCCGGCCAGAACTGGCTGACCTCGATGGCGTCTTCGACCTGCAGCAATACAACCGGCATCGGCCGCTCCTCGTCATGAGTTTGCGGCCGCCAGGCGACTCACAACGCGATGAGACGGAGCGGACCATCTTCCCACGACAGGCCCCCTGACGGAAGATGGCTTAGAGACGAACCGCAGCAGCGTGGGCGTGCTGCGGGCTACTGCACGCAATAAAAAAGGCGAGCCGGCAGAGTGTCGGCCCGCCTAGATCAGATGATGTTGCTTCCGAAGCGCGTCTTGATCTCTCTGAAGACTCTCGCTGCGCCTCGATCGGAGTGTCCCGCGATCTAGCCCAGGCTCAGCGCTTCGCCGGCTTCGACCGACTTGACTTGGGCATCGCGCGCCGGCTTGTACGGACAGACCATCGTCAGGTAGAGCAGTGTAGGCGTCTTGCTGTCTCCCTCGTACTCCCACTCCAGCCGGATCTCATGCGTGTCCGCGCCCGGGTCGGTTTCTTCGTGTGTCGTGATGTGAGTCTTCATCGGAATCGGTGGTTCCGAGTTGAAGCATTTCCGGACGCTGGCATCGAGCAGCGCGCATCGCGTCAGCGGGACGACATCGGGCTGGTCTTTGGACAGGGGAGTGGTGTTCGGCTGGGCCTCGAGATCGACGCGCACCCGCCCCTTCTCCTTGTGCCAGTGCTTCGCGCTGCCCTGCGGCCACTTCGAAGCCGGCGTCAGTAACAGTTGATACTGGCCGTATTCGAGAGTGGGCAAATCGATATGAGGCGATGCCTTGAGCTTAGCCACGCTCTTTTTCATGTTCGCCAGAGGGTAATAATTGCTGTTCATCAAGTTTCTGAACGCAGCAGTGGTGTAAGGTCTCGACCCCATCGTCTTCTCCTCAATCTGTCGCTAGCTCAGTCCCACAAAACTTGTCAGCCGGAACGTCGGCCTGACGACCCACGGTTCGAAGCCTCGTTTGGCACGCCGCGGGAATGATACTACCTGAGAGTGAGTTGTCCAGCACGGGATCGCGGGCAGACAAATCATAAATCATCCGGCGCCTTGCTCGTCGCCACATCGGACAAGTGGACCAGGGAGTGAGCGAGGCTCGGCAAGTTCAGCTAGCGCTTCGCATCGGTCTTCGGTCCCCAGCGCGTAACCGCAACTGCAGCGCATGAGAGAAGGCCCAGCAGTATCATCGAGGTGGCCGTCAGCGCGAAGAAGCTTTCGGCGGTCGCCTCCTGAGAGAGCAGATACCAGCCGCCAAGCCCGATGAAGACGAGGCGCGCCGTTTGCGCCAGTACCGGGCCCACCACGTTACCCGCGCCCTGCGACGAGAAATACATCGCCGAAGCAAGTGCGATGAAGGCGTAGAACGGAGCGACAGTCCGGAGAAACTGTCGGCTGGCAGCATACGCACCGGTATCCCTGATGAAGAGACTGATCCAGGGGTCCGGCAAAAGCGCAACGGCGCCAGCGATCGCGCCGATCACGGTGAAGGCCACGAGCCCCGTCAGCCAAGCCACCAGGCGGGCCCGCGCGATGCGCCCGGCTCCGATCGCGACGCCGATGATCGGTACTGAGCCGATGCCGAAGGAGAAAGCAATGGTCGCTAGCACGTATTCAAGTCGCGTGCCGATGCCATAGGCGGCAAGGGTCGCCGTGCCGAACGCCGCCAGAAGGTGGGCGAGGACGAGGTTGGTCAACGCGTTTTGCAGCGGGGATAAACAAGCAACAGCGCCGACCTTGAGGATGTCGGCAAACAAAGCCCATTGCACGCGAAATCCGTGCAGCCGCGGCGCAATGCCGCCGCGGCCAGAGAATAGATACCAGCACATCGCTCCGATATTGATGGTGGCGGCAATCAGCGATCCCATCGCGACCCCAGGCATTCCGAACTGCGGTACTGGTCCGAGTCCAAGACCCAGCGTGCGGCCAAGGATGATTTGGATGACGGCGGAATTGACGATCAGCAGCGATGGCAATTTCATGTTGCCGGTGCCGCGTAGGACACCTGCCAGAACATTGACCAGCCAGATCAGCACGGCGCCGCCGAAATATATCCGGCTGTAGGCGGTGGCCTGCGCCAGCACGTCACCGCGGCCGCCCAACTGCTCCAGCAGTTGCCGGCCGCCGACCAGCATGCCTAGCATGAAGACGAGGCCGAAGAAGATCGCGATTAGGAGTGCGTGCGTGACTAGGTTCTCGGCCCGCTCGCGGTGGCCGGCACCGAGCGATCGGGCGATGGCCGACGCAACGCCGCCGGCCATCGCCGCGCCGGACAGGCTGATGGTCAACATGACTAAGGGAAACACCAGCGCCATGGCGGCCAGCGCCTCGATTCCCAGGCGGCCGATGTAGGAGGTCTCGGCGACCGCAACGAGCGTCCCGGCGGAGAACGCGAGCGCATTCGGCCAAGCCAGGGAGAGCAGCGTCGGCAGGATCGGTCCGTCGAGTAGCTCTTTCGCGGCTAGGCGAGGGGGCTGCGGCAACGGGCCGTCTCTCCTTTTACCCCAGCGAGGCAGAAGTCTGTTTAAGAAGAATCCAGCGGCCGAGGGCGGATGGTGGTCAGGATCTATGAGGGCAGACCATCGTCAGATGCAGCAGCGTCGGCTTGTCCGAGCCCTTCTTGTACTCCCACTCCAGCCGGATCTCGTGCCGGTGGGCGAGGGCATCGCTTGCCTCGTGGGTGATGATCTTCGTCTTCATCGGGATCGGCGGCTCGGAGTTGAAGCACTTCCGGACGCAGGCATCGAGCAGGTCGCATCGGGTCAGCGGAATCACACCGGGCTCGTCCTTGGAAAGGGGGACCGTGTTCGGTTGAGTGCTGAGGTCGACGCGAGCCCGGCCCTTCTCCTTGTGCCAGTGCTTCGCGCTCCCCTGCGGCCACTTCGAGGGCGGGGTCAAAATCAGATGGTACTGGCCGTATTCCAACGTAGGCAGGTCGATGTCGTCCGATGCCTTGAGCTTGGCGACGCTCTTCTTCATATTCGCTAAAGGAAAGTAATTGCTGTTCATCAAGTCTCGAAATGCCCTGCCGCTATATACCAGTCCGGCCATCGCCTCTTTCCTCGATATGTCTGTCAGTTAAAACCCCAAGCGGGCTGGCCGAAAATGCGCTTCACGCCGCGGCCGATCACGCAATTCACGCTACCACTCAGGACTGTGTTTCGTCCAGAGAGCTACCTTCCAATCAGCCGCGTATCCCACAAGCGCGATTGCCATGCTCTTTGCTATAGGTAATGTTGGTTCGAACGCCTTGCGGGCGTCGGAGCGGGATTGCTGTGGCAGTCGTTGAAAGCGCTGGAATGCATTGCTTCGCGTGTCGGTCGGCGATTGATCCAGGCGACAGCTGGTGCTCCAAATGTGGGGCAGCCATCCGTCAGCGCGTTGATCCAGACAGCGAGCGACGGTTTGTGACGATTCTGCGCGCCGATGTCATCGATTCCACCGGCCTTGTCGCGGAATTGGAGCCGGAGGAGGCGGTATCGCGCCTCGAACCCGCTCTTGCGGCGATGAGAGGCGCCGTACGTCAGTTTGGCGGCATCGTCAGCAAGGAGCTCGGTGACGGGCTCGCCGCAGTCTTCGGCGCCCCCATCGCCGACGACAACCACGCGCCCTTGGCCTGCCATGCGGCCATCGAACTGGTCCGGCGCGTGCGGGGCCTCGGCGATCCCGGACTTCAGGTGCGGGTCGGTCTCCATTCCGGTCATGTGGTCGCCTATATGGTCGCGAGCGAGTTTTCCAAGGTCTACGAGATCGGGGGCGCCGCACAGCACCTGGCGGCACGGTTGGAATCGATGGCCGAGGCGAATCAGATCTACGTTTCCGAGGCTTGTCAGGCACTCGCCGACGGGCACGTCCGCTTTGAATTCCTGGGCCGCAAGACGCTCCGTGGTTTTGGCGAGCCTTTGCCTGTGTACAGGGTCATGGGCGCGAGCGATCTGTCGAGTTGGCGGGTCCGGCGCGCGCGCAGCGTCTCCCGCTTCGTCGATCGCACGACCGAGCGGGCACTGTTGTGGCGCGCAGCGGAAAGGGTCAGCGCTGGCCGGCAGACGGTTTTGCTGATAGGCGACGCCGGCATTGGCAAGTCGCGGCTTGTCCACGAGTTCGCACAGGATCTGCGGGCCAACGGTTGGCGGCTGGTCGATGTCGAGTGCAGCCCGAATCTCCAGGGAGCGCCCTATAGTACCCTCAAGCGACTGCTGCAATCGGTCCTCGAGGCGGCTGCAAAGGATCGGGCCCGGGCGGCCGATCCCAGGGCCGAGCTACAGGTGGTCCATCAGCGGGCCGTCGACGCGGTCCTGGACGTGCCGATTTCTGATCCGCAATGGGACGAGTTGGCGCCTCATGCCCGTGGTCGCGCGATTTCCGATGCGAGTTGCGCGCTCGTGGAGAGCGTCATCCGCCGCCAGCGCACTGTCCTTTTGATCGAGGATCTGCACTGGATCGATCGGGCCAGCGATACGGTCGTTGCGGCTCTTGCCGGGCTGCAAAGCCCCGATTTGCTCGTGCTGCTGACGATGCGGCCAAATGGAATGCCGGTGTGGATTGCGCGGTGCCACGCTGAAATCGTGGCGATGCGCCCGCTTGACGATGCCTCCGGACTGGCCATGCTCGCGGAGATGCTGGGGCCCGCCACGACGAGCGCGGACCTGAAAAACCGGATCATTTCCCACACGGCCAACGTTCCGCTGTTCATCGAGGAGGTTTGCCGCAGTCTGAAGGATAGCGGTACGCTTCTTGGTCAGTGGGGCGACTTGTCCTTGGTGCGTCCCGTAGACGAGCTCGGCATTCCCAGCAGCATTCAAGGGGTGATCGCGGCCCGGCTGGATCGCGTGTCACGACAGGAAAGGTCGCTGCTCCAGATTGCCGCGGCACTCGGGCCACGGGCAAGCCAGGGCATGTTGCGGAAAGTGGCGGCATTGCCGGAAGACGTCCTGCAGGATTGCCTCACCGCGCTCGACCGCGCCGAACTGCTCGTCAGGATCGATAGTGAGCTGGAGGACTCGCTCGAATTTCGGCATGAAATGGTCAGGCAGGTGACCTACGATTCAATGGTCGAAAAGGTACGCGAAGGCATCCATGCCAGTATCCTGGCAAGTCTTGAAAGTGATGAGGCCTGGGCCGACAGCCCGGACACGCTCTGCTACCACGCAACGAGAGCCAAGGATTGGCGAAAGGCGTTTCATCACGGCAGAGGGGCTGCACGAAAGAGCATGGCGCGCTCGGCATATGCGGACGCGGTCGATTATTTTGAGATTGCGCTTGGATCTCTCGACAAGACGCCCGTCACCGTTTCGCGGGAAGCTGATGCTATCGATCTCCGGATGGAGGCGCGTTTGGCCTACACCGGATCTGGTCGTGTTGCTGAAGCCCTAGACCTGGGTAGGGAAGCTGAACGCCGAGCAGATGGGATCGGCGACATTGGGCGCAAAGTCGCAGCCATGACCATGAGGGCGGGTGCGCAGAACTTCTATGGGACGCCCGTCGAAGCTGTGGTGATCGGCGAAGAGGTCGTGCGTCTGGCGGATAGCTCCGGCAATCCCGGTTGGCGCAATCTCGCGCAGTACAATCTCGGGCAGGCCTATTTTCTGGCCGGCCGTTACCATCGTGCCAAGGAGATGCTGGCCACGGCTCGGGCTCATCTCGCCGGTCCCGCAGCCAGTGCGCCGATTGGGACGACCCCGCAATCTCTGCTCGTGCTCTGCTGCATGATGGGAAGCATCACCCACACCGTGATGGGCGAGCTTGATGCCGCCGAGCAGCTTCAGCGCGAGGCGGCCGCGATCGCAGACGAGACCGGTCGCCCCTATGACCGCGTTGCCGCCGCCTATAGCGGCGGCTGGCTGAAGCTCGGCCAGAACGATCCCGCGGCGGCGGCTGCGATCCTCGAAGAGGGGTTCGTGCTGGCGCAGAAGCACGGCATCCGCCTGTTCGTGCCGGTGCTCGCCTGCCATCTCGGCATCGCCTATCTCGAGCAGGGGCTGTTCGACCGGGCCCGTCGGATCCTGGCCGAGGCGCGCGAGGAGGCGAGGGCGGTCGGCTACACCTCGGCGGTGCTGCGCTCCTCGATCTACCTTGCACTGGCGACCCACCAGCTCGGCGATCTCCAGGCGGCGCAGAACATGCTGCGCGAGGCGCGCAACACCGCGCGCCAGCAGGGCTTCTCCGGCCTCGAGGCCGAGGCCCTGTACGGGGAGGCCGTGGTGACGCCGCCGACGAGCGAGGCGAATCGCACTGTTATCCTGGCCGCCCTGCGCGCGGCGATCGCGATCGCCTCCGAGAGTGGCGCAAAGCCGCTGCTGCGTAAGGCCGAGACGATGCTGGACGGCATGCTCGCCGAGGGCGACCGGCCGGGCTGACGCCCGGGTCGCGCCAAGCGGGGGGCTTGCCCGACGTCCGGGATGAGTTTCACAAACAGTACAAGGACTTAGCTACTGTGCATGGGGTTGTTTTCGCCCCGTTTTTAGCGCCCCCTTGCTTGGTGATGACAAAGTCCCTTGCGCGGGCGCCAAGGTCGGCTACCGTCGGCCGTGTAACTCAGCCGTCTAGCCCAGCCGTCTGGCCCAAGGGTTAGGTGACCTTTTGATCAATCTTTTTTAGCATCCGATTCTCACCAGCGCCGCAACGGCGCGACGCCCACCTGACGAGGCGGGGGCCATGATCACACGGGACCAGGCAGCACTGTTGGCGCCGGTGGAGCGCGATTTGCGGCTCGACCTGTTCCGCGGCATCGGCCTGTGGATGATCTTCCTCGACCACATCCCGCACGACGTCGTGGCCTGGCTGACGCTGCGCAATTACGGCTTCAGCGATGCCGCCGAGTTCTTCGTCTTCATCTCCGGCTACCTGGTCGGCTGGATTTACGGCCCCGTCGTCGCCGGCGGCTGGTTCGTTGCCGCGCTGAAGCGGCTGTGGCGGCGGGCGGCGGAAATGTATGTCGCCCACATCATGCTGTTCCTGCTGTTCACGGCGCAGATCGCGCGCACCGCGCGCCGCTTCGACAATCCGATGTACGAGCACGAGTTCAACGTGTTCAACTTCCTGTCGCATCCGGACGAGCTGATCGGGCAGGCGATCCTGCTCAAATACAAGCCGGTCAATCTCGACGTGCTGCCGCTCTATATCGCGCTGGTGGTTGCTGCACCCTTCATGGTCTGGTGCCTGGTGCGCCGGCCGAACCTGACGCTTGCCGCCTCCGTCGTGCTCTATGCGCTGTCGCGCTGGTTCGACTGGAACATCGCCTCCTATCCGCCCGGATCGACCTGGTACTTCAATCCGTTCTGCTGGCAGCTGATGTTCGTATTCGCTGCCTGGTGCGGCGTCGGCGAGATCGCCAGGATCCGCAGATGGGTGTGGTCGAAAGCTGCGATGGCGCTGGCCGCGGCGTGGATCGTCTTCGCCTTCCTGATCGTGATGACCTGGCACGTCCATGCGCTCGAGGCCCTGATCCCGAAATGGATGATCAAGGCGATCTACCCGATCGACAAGACCGACCTCGACATGCTGCGCTTCACGCATTTCCTGGCGCTGGCGATCTGGGTGACGCATTTCGTCTCGCGCAAATGGCGGGCGCTGCACGCGGCGTGGCTGCGTCCCGTCATCCTCTGCGGTCAGCACTCGCTGCCGATCTTCTGCCTCGGCGTCTTCCTGTCGTTCTCCGCGCACTGGATCCTGACGCAATACACCAAGGGCGTCTGGGAACAGCTCGCGGTCTCCGCCGTCGGCATCGTCATCATGATCGGCGCCGCCTGGCTGCTCGACCGCGCCGACCGGGTGCCGACCCTGTTCGTGAAAGTGTCCGAGGTCGAGGAGCCCGAGAGTGCCAGCGAGAGCGCGCCGGCCGCAACCGCCCCTGCGGCGTCCGCGAGCCGGTGAATGGAGAGGTCCATGTCCAGACGCCTGTTGACGATCGCCGGCTTTCTCCTGTTCTTCGTGGCTGGCGCCTCCGCGCAGGCGCCCTCGCCGGAGGCGATGACCGCGGCGCGCAAGCTCGTGGACACCCTGAAGATCGCCGATCAATATCGTGCGCTGCTGCCGCAGCTGCTGCTCAAGCTGCGCCCGGTGGTGGCGCAGGACAGGCCGGAGATCGAACGCGACTACGATGCGATGACGGCGCCCGGCGCCGAGATCTACGCGCCGTTCGTCACGGCCATGCTCGACCAGATCGCCGCCGTCTATGCCGCGACCTTCACCCTCGACGAACTGCGCCAGATCGAAGCGTTCTACGCCCAGCCGGCCGGACAGAAGCTTCTGGCGCAGTCGGATGCGCTGGCGCAGGCGAGTACGCAGATCGGTCAGGACATCAGCCAGAAGGCCGCCGACCAATTGAAGCAGCGCCTGATCGAGACGCTGCGCCAGAAGGGTCACAAGCTCTGAGCCGTCGCCGCCCTGGGCTAGGCGAGAAAGTCGCGGAAGCGCCGCAGCGCAATCAGGAAGAAGACGACGCCGATCAGCGTCAGCGCGAGAAGCTGCGGCCAGACGGCCTCGAGGCCCGCGCCGCGGAACAGGATGGCCTGGGCGAGCAATACGAAATGCGTGTTCGGCGCGGCCAGCATGATGTCCTGGACGAACTGCGGCATGCTCTCCCGCGGCGTCATGCTGCCCGAGAGCGTCTGCAACGGCAGCAGGATCATGATTAGCAGCAATCCGAACTGCGGCATCGAGCCGGCGACGGTGGCGAGAAAGATGCCCATGCTGGTGGTGGCAAACAGATGCAGCGCCGCGCCGAGCAGGAACAGCGCCACCGAGCCGTCGATCGTCACCGCCAGCCATCCCTTGACCACAAAGGTGATCGACAGAGTGGAGGCGACCAGAACCACGGCCCCCATCGACCAGACCTTGCTCACCATGATCTCCAATGGCGTGACCGGCATCACCAGCAGATGCTCGATCGTGCCATGCTCCCGCTCGCGGATCAGGGCCGCGCCGGTCAGGATGATCGAGAGCATGGTGATCGACATGATGAGGTGGTCGACTGCGCCGAACCAGGATCTCTTCAGCTCCGGGTTGAAGCGGGCGCGCAGCGCAAGGTCGATCGGCGGCGTCTGCGCTTCGCGGGTGCGCGCCAGGAATTCGGCGATCTCGGCGCCGACGATCTGTTCGACATAGCCGCTGCCGTTGAAGGCCTGCGAGATGCGCGTTGCGTCGACGTTGAGCTGGATCGACGGCGCCTTGCGCGCCAGCAGATCGCGCTGGAAGTCCGGCGGTATGTCGAGCGCGAAGGTGTCGAGACCGGCATCCATCCGCCGGTCCATCTCATATTGCGAGATCAGCCGAGGGGTGGAGAAATAGGGGTCGGTGAACGCCATCGCGATGCGGGTCGAGACCGGCGAATGATCCTCGTCGACGATGGCGATCGCGGCGCGGTTCAACGTCTCCGGCAGCGTGTTGGCACCTTCATAGACCGCGAGCGTGAAGGAATAGGCGATCAGCACGAGCAGCATCGGGTCGCGCGCCAGCCCGCGCAATTCCTTGATCCCGAGCTGGATGAGGTTGCCGAGGCGCATGGTCAGCGGGCCTGTTTCTTCAGGAGCAGAGCACTTGTGGCGAGCAGCACCGGGATCATGACGGCGAGTGCCAGCAGGTCGTTATGAAGCGTGGCGAATCCGAGTCCCTTTGAGAACGTGCCGCGCGAGATGGTCACGAAATAGCTGGTCGGATAGACGAGCCCGATCATCTTGCCCACTCCTTGCAAGGAGGAGACGGGATCGATCAATCCGGAATACTGGATCGCCGGGATCAGGGTGATCAGGACGGTGCCGAACAGTGCCGCGATCTGGCTGTTCATGAAGGTCGAGATCACGAGGCCGATCGCTGTCGTCGCCGTGACGTAGAGCAGCGCGGCAACGGCATAGGTCAGGAAGCTGCCGGCAAAGGGCACGCCGAAGACAGTCAGTGCGAAGGCGACGAGCAGCAGGAAGTTGGCAAAGGCCAGCACGACGTAGGGCAGTTGCATGCCGAGCAGGAACTCCAGCCGCGTCACCGGCGTCACGTAGAAATTGACGATCGAGCCCAGCTCCTTTTCGCGCACCACCGCAAGCGCGGCGAGCACCGCCGGGATCATGATCAGGAGCAGCGGAATGATGCCGGGCGCCATGGCGACGACGCTCCGGACGTCCGGATTGTAACGGTAGCGCAGCGCGAGTTGATAGGATCCGGCGATCGCCGCCTCGCCGTAGAGCTCGCGGCCCTTTTGCGCGAGCCAGGTCGCGTGGATGGCTTGCGCGTAGGAGCGCAGCGTTTCGGCGCGGGTGGGGTTGGCGCCGTCGACCCAGGCGCCGATCTCGACATGCCGCCCGCGGCTGACGTCGCGGCCGAAGCCGGGCGGAAGCTCGATGGCGAGACTGATCTCGCCCTTGCGCATGCGTCGGTCGAGATCGGCGTAGTCCTTGATCGGAGCCTTCTCGGTGAAATAGCGCGAGCCCGCGATCTGTAGGCTATAGTCGCGGCTGATCGCCGTATCGTCTCGGTCGAGCACGGCGAAAGTCAAATCCTCGACGTCCATGCTGATGCCGTAGCCGAGCACGAACAGCAACAACACGCTGCCGAGGATCGCCAACGTCGCGCGGATCGGATCGCGTCGCAGCTCCAGCGCCTCGCGCCGCGTATAGGCGAGCATACGCCGGAGATTGAAGACGGCGCTGCGCGTGCGCTTTGGCCGAGCTGCGGGCGGGGCAATCGCCGCCTGCGGAGAGGCGTTCTTGTCGCCGCCGATGGCATCCTCCAGATAGCCGATGAAGGCCTGTTCCAGTGTCGCCGCGCCGCGCTTTGCGATGATGGCGGCCGGTGCATCCGAGATCAGAACGCGCCCCGCATGCATCAGCGAGATCCGGTCGCAGCGCTCGGCCTCGTTCATGAAATGAGTCGAGACGAAGATGGTGACGTTGTCCTTGCGCGAGAGCTCGGCAAGAATTTGCCAGAAGTGGTCGCGCGCAATGGGATCGACGCCGGAGGTCGGTTCGTCGAGAATGAGGATGTCAGGCGAATGGATCATGGCGACCGCCAGCGACAGCCGCTGCCTGAGGCCGAGCGGTAGCGCGTCGGGCAGGGCATCGGTCACGTCCGTAAGGTCGAATCGGGCGATCATCTCGTCGATGCGTGCATCGATCGTCTGCGCCGGCAAATCGAACAGCCGCGCATGCAGATCGAGATTCTGGGTGACGGTGAGCTCCGAATAGAGCGAAAAGCCCTGCGACATGTAGCCGATGCGCTGTCGCACGGACATGTCCCCGGCATCGATCGCCTTGCCGAACAGGCGCGCATTGCCTTCGCTGACCGGCAGCAGGCCGGTCAGCATCTTCATAGTTGTGGTCTTGCCGCATCCGTTCGAGCCGAGGAAGCCGAAGATCTCGCCTTTCCGGATGCGGAAGCTGACGTCGTCCACGGCGACGAAGTCATTGAAGCGCCGAGTCAGGTGATCTGCCTCGATTGCGATCTCATCATGGTCGGCGTCGCGTGGCGGGATGACGACGCTGGTGTGATTGCCGCGGTCAGTCTCCGGCAGAAGACGGATAAAGGCGTCATCGAGCGTATCGGCGCCGGTCCGCTGCTTGAGTTCGGCGGGCGTGCCAGTCGCCAGCACGCGGCCGGCGTTCATCGCAATCAGGAAGTCGAATTGCGCGGCCTCTTCCATATAGGCGGTCGACACGATCACGCTCATGCCCGGGCGGCCGCTCCGGATCGAGGCGATCAGCTCCCAGAACTGGCGCCGCGACAGGGGATCGACGCCGGTCGTCGGCTCATCCAGGATCAGCAGCTCGGGATCGTGGATCAGGGCGCAGCAGAGCCCGACCTTCTGTTTCATGCCACCCGAAAGCTTTTCGGCGGGCCGATCGGCGAATGGGGTAAGGCCCGTATCGCGCAGCAGGCCTGCGATCCGTCGGCTTCGTTCCGCCGTGTCGTGTCCGAACAGGCGGCCGAAGAAGTCGATATTCTCGAAGACCGACAGCGTCGGATACAGGTTCTTGCCGAGCCCCTGCGGCATGTAGGCGATATCGGGACAGACGTTGCGGCGATGACGCGAACTCGCCATGTCTCCGCCGAGCACGTGGACGCTCCCCTGCTGGATCTCGCGCGCTCCGGCGATGAGCGCGAGCAGGCTGGATTTGCCGACGCCATCAGGGCCGATCAACCCGATCGTACAGCCGGACGGGAGGTCGAGGGTGATGGCGTCCAGTGCGCGGGTCTTGCCGTAGCTCAGGCCCACGCCATCGAGACGCACCACACTGCCGGGCCCGTCCGGCGCGCCGGCTGCGACAGTCGTGTTCATGGCGTCAGCTTGATCTTGAGATTGTCGGGCCATTGTGCCGCTGGATCGAGCCGCACATAGGCCATGCCCGGCAAGCCGGTCTTCACATGCTCGATGTGCTGGCGCAGCAGCTCGGGTGCGATATGCGCCTTGATGCGGAACATCAGCTTTTGGCGTTCCTCTTCGGTTTCAACCGTCTTCGGCGTGAACTGCGCGACATCTGCGACGAAAGTGGCCTTGGCTGGGATCACATATTGCGGGATCGCGTCGAGCACGAGGTGGACCTCGGAACCCATCGCGACGCGGCCGGCCTCGGCCGTCGGCAGAAAGAACGTCATGTAGACGTCGCCGAGATCAACCATGTTGAGCACGCGGCCGCCGGCCGAGAGCACCTCGCCCGGCTGCGACACGCGATACTGCACGCGGCCTTCGCGCGGCGCCTTCAGCACGCTGTCGTTGAGGTCGGCGTTGATGCTTTCGATCGCGGCTTTGGCGGCGTCAACGGAGGCGCCAGCATCGATCACCATGGCGCGCGCCGAACTGATCGCGGCCTCGGAGGCCGCGACCTGAGCCTGGGCAGCGGCAAGCGCGGCCTTCGCCGTGGCGTTGGCAGAGCGGTCGTCGTCCAGCACCTGCTGCGACACTGCGTTCGTCTTGATCAATTGCTCGGAGCGATCGAGCTTGCGGCTCGTGGTGTCGAGCTGCGCGATACGCTGGTCGACCACGGCCTCGGCCGCCTTGCGTTCGGCCTCACGCTGATTCACCAGACTTTTTGCAGTCTCGACATTGATGGTGGCACGCTGGAGCTGCGCTTCAGCCTGTCGGCGCTGGGCCT
The DNA here is from genome assembly GCF_014529705.1 of Bradyrhizobium campsiandrae. Taxonomy (GTDB): domain Bacteria; phylum Pseudomonadota; class Alphaproteobacteria; order Rhizobiales; family Xanthobacteraceae; genus Bradyrhizobium; species Bradyrhizobium campsiandrae. The sequence continues at coordinate 55,496 of NZ_JAANIH010000037.1, read as the reverse complement.
GCAATTGCTCGGTGTCCATGCGTGCCAGCACCTGGCCGGCGTTGACGAAATCGCCTTCGTTAACCAGGATCTCGCGAATTCGGCCCGGAGTCTTGGTGGCGATGTCGATCTCGACCGCCTCGATGCGACCATTGCCGCGGGCGAAGCCCGCCGGCACCGGATTGGAATCGCGATGCAGCAAGTAGTAATAGCCACCGCCCGCGAGGAGGATGGCGATCACGGCGACGACGCGACCCGGTGTCAAGTTCATTTGATCATAACGCCGCGCGGCGACGCCCACATGTTGCGACACGAACCCCCGGCCGCCAATCGTGCGGACGAGACCGGCTCAACATGCAGCGTTTTTTTGCAACGCAACTTGATGCAGATCAGACGGCAGCGGCGATTGCCTCTGCCCAAGGGGCAGGCAGTTGATCGACCCTCAGGCGTTAGTGAATCGCCGCGTACATGATCTTTTCCTCGGTCGCCTCCAGAGCGGAGAACTCCTCCACGACCTTGCCCTGGCGCGAAACCAGGATGCGGTCGGACAGCGCCATGATCTCGGGCAGATAGGATGAGATCACCACGACCGCCTTGCCCTCATCGGCGAGCCGGTTGATCAGTTCGTGGATCTCGACGATGGCGCCGACGTCGACACCGCGGGTCGGCTCGTCGAAGATGATCAGGTCGGGCTCCTGCACCAGCGATTTGGCGATGACGACCTTCTGCTGATTGCCGCCGGAGAGCTCGACCACTTTGACGTGGTCGCCGATGGCGCGAACCTTGAGCTTCTCGCTCCAGGTCCGGCCGACCGCTTCGGTTTCCCGCCGCGACAGCATCATCCGACCCCCCGGAAATTTCGCCAGCAGGCCGAGATAGATGTTGCGCGCGATCGAGGACGTCTCGAAGAAGCCTTCGACCTTGCGGTCCTCGGTGACATAGGCGATGCCGGCCTTCACCGCCGGCGCCGGCACGCGGTAGCGCACCGGCTGGTCGTGCAGCAGGATCTCGCCGCCGTGGAAGAAGTCGCGCTTCAGCACGCCGGCGACGATCTTGAACGTCTCGGTGCGGCCCGCGCCGACAAGTCCGAACACGCCGGTGATCTGTCCAGCGAATACCGACAGCGAATTGTTCTTCACCATCGGCGCCATCTTCAAATTCTGCACCGTGAGCACGCGTGTGCCAGCCGGCCGCACGTTGCTCTTGCGTGCGCCATAGAGCGTATTCGAGAGGTCGCGTCCGACCATGGCTTGCACGATCGCGGCGCGATCGAATTTGGTGACATCGTCGGTCACCACATGCTTGCCGTCGCGCAGCACCGTGATGCGGTCGGCGAGCAGCAGCGCCTCTTCCAGGGCATGCGAGATGAACACGATCGAGACGCCGCGCTTCTTGAGGTCGCGGACGAGGTCGAAGAAATACTTCTTCTCCTCCGGCGTCAGCGATGCCGTCGGCTCGTCGAAGATGATGACCTTGGCGCGGTGCAGGACCGCGCGCGCGATTTCCACCATCTGCTTCTTGGCTGCGCCAAGGCCGCCGACGGTGGCTGTCGGCGTAACGTCGAAATTGAGCGATTGCAGGAATTGCTGCGCGGCGATGTAGATTCCGCGGAGGCGGTTGTAGAATTTCTCCTGCCCGAGAAACAGATTTTGCGCCACCGTCATGGTCGGCACCAGGCTGTTCTCCTGGAACACCATGGCGATGCCCAGGTTGCGCGCCTCCAGCGGCGTCTTCGGTGCGACGTCAGTGCCGTCGACCGTCATGGTCCCCGAGGTTAGCGTCACCACGCCGGCCATGACCTTCGTGAGGGTCGACTTGCCGGCGCCGTTCTCGCCGACCAGCGCATGGATTTCGCCGCGGCGGAGGTCGAAATCGACCCCGTCGATGGCGGGAACGCCGGCGTAGAGTTTCGTGGCCTTGCGCAGCGAGAGTGCGATGTCGCTCATGTCCTGATCTCCTCGGCAAGGCCGGCAAGGGGCAGCTTCAGGATACGGCCCGGTCCCTTGGCGATCAGGACGAGGTCGCCACCCAGCTCGACGGCCGCGACGACACCGTGGTTGATGCCGTCGACCCGGCTGTGCAGCGAATAGAGCGGCTGGCCATCGGCATCGAGACGGATGACGAGTCCGTAAGACCGCGGCGGCGCCCACGGCTTGATGACGCCCATGGTCTTGATGTGCGCGCCTTGCATCGGCTCCTTGAACGAACGGCCGGAGCGCAGACGCGGTGCAACCCAGTGTTCGGGCGCAATCTCGGCCATCATCCGGCGCCGGTAGCCGGGCTCGCGCAACACGAACTCGACGAGCTGGGTCCGGGCGGTGAACGCGGTGAGCCAGTAGCCGCCCCCGGAAGCCTTCGACAGCCGCGATGGATAGACGGGGAGGTGAGCAAGCACGATCTTCGGGGCTGCGCCTGGTGTCACGAGAACGAGGCGGTGACGCCAGCTTTCGCTGACCAGCATCGCGTCGCCATGGGCGCAGGCGCCGAAGGCGTAGCCGAGGCCCTGGGCCAACCGCGTGACGGACTTGCTGCCTGGATCGAGCCGGTACACGCGGCCGCTCCGGTTGAGCTCGAGCAGGTCACGCGCCCAGTCGTCGACGCCACATGTGGCCGAGCCGTCCGTTGCGATCAGCGTGTTGTCGTCCGCCAGCGCCAGGGCGTTGACGGCGTTGAATGCCGCGTCAGTGAATGTCGCGCTGGGCTGCTCGGCGGAAGGGTTGGGGTAAACGCGCACCTCGCGCCCTCCGAGCGCGACCGCGAGGCCGCCGCCGGGAAGGGCGCATAAAGCCGAGATTGGCCGCTCGAAGCCGCGCACTTCCGACGCTGTGGCGCCGGTCAGGCACATGAGTCGACGCCCGTCCGCGATAAAGAGGTTGCTTCCATCAGCGGCGAGGTCTTCCGGTGCCTCGCATGTCAGCAAGGTCTCGGCAGATTCCAGCTTCTGGTTCGGCTTCAGCGCGCCGTCGAATGATGGCACGGTGATGGTGGCATCGCCGCGCCCGAGAAAGCGGTTGGCGAAGTTCCTGACGGCCGCGATCACGACTGCTTCCCCCACCGTTTGTCGTACTGGACGAAGTTCGGATCGGCATTGTCGAGCTTGTAGCGGCCGATCCGGTTATTGAGGATGCCGCCGAGATAGAGGTAGCCGCGATGCTCGCGCATCGAGGTGATCATCGGATGGTTCTCGCCGTGCAGATCCCAGAACGACTCGACGATCTTGCCCTGTTCGTTGAACTTCACCACGCAGCCTGTGTTGATATTGGGGAACAGCCATTCGTCGACCGGCACGCGCTTCGCCATGCGGCGGCGGAAGCCGGGCATCTTCCAGGCGAGGTCGAGCGAGGGGCTGCGCATGCCGACCAGCGCGAGCCAGTAATTGCCGTCGGAGGCGAGATTGATGTTGTCAGGGTACCCAGGCAGGTTGTCCATCACGACCCCGACCGCCCCCTTCTTCGGTCCGGCAAACCAATAGCGCTTGATCGAGCAGCCAAAGGTTTCGGCGAACAGGATCGACTGGCCGTCGCTGGCGACGCAGATGCCGTTGGGGAATTTGAGACCGCGCAGTTCGGTGCGAGTCGTTCCGGTCTTGGTGTCGTAGGAGATGATGCGGCCGTTGCCGCGCGCTTCGAGACCATCGATGGGCCATTCATCCATCTCGTAACGGACCGTCGCTTCGGAGAAGAAGATCAGGCCGTCATCGGTGATGTCGAGGTCGTCGGCGAGCCGCAGGCGGCTGTCGTCGTTGACCGAACGCAGGCTGCGGTTGGTCTCGTCGGTTGCCTTCTCCACGGTGCCGTCAGGCTTGATGCGATAGAGCCCCATGCCGCCGATGCAGACATAGAGATTGTCCTCGCGGTCGAAGGCCATGCCGAGCGGCTGACCGCCGATATGGGCGAACACTTCCATCTTCTGATAGTCAGGCGCGAGGAAGCGCATGATGTCGCCGTGACGCGAGCCGGCATAGAGATTGTCGTGGCGATCCAGAATGACGTCTTCCGGCGCCTCGATGCGGCCGAGGCCGATCGCCTCGACATCGCGCAGCTTGTCGTTCTGCTCGAATGGTCCGCCTTGCCCGATTTCCGTCGGCGGCGGTGGCGGCAGCTCGTGGTAGGTCGGCGCGACGTAGACCTTGCTGATGATGCGCGTCCGGTTCTTCTGCCAGCGGATGTCGACCATGGCGGCGACGAGCAGGATGCCGGCCAGTGCCATCCGGTTGACGCCGCCGCGCGCGTTCATCGTCGTCAGGCCGTTTGTGATCAGGAGCACGATCAGCACGCCGACCGCCGATTTGGCGACAGAGCCCTTGCCGCCGCCGAGCGTGATGCCGCCGAGCACGGTCGCGGTCAGCACGATCACCTCGAGCCCGACGCCGATGTCGCCACCGACGGTGCCGAGCCGGGAAGCAAAGAACAACGCGCCGATGCTGGTCAGCGCGCCGCTGGCGACGTAGCAGAGCGCGATGGTGCGGCGAACGGGAATGCCCGAATTGTACGCCGAACGTCGCGAGCCGCCGATTGCCGTGATGTGCCAACCCGGGCGCAGCCGGGTCATGAAGATGTGGCCGAAAATCGCGATGACGATATAGGCGAGCGCCACAGTGGGAACGCCCAGCACAGAGCCGGCGCCGATGAAGTCCCAGGACGGGATGTCGGGGAAGGCCGAGGCGATCGCGTTGGAGTAGCGCTGGATCAGGAGATCGTAGGCAGAGCGGTAGATGATCAGTGTGATCAGCGTGGTGATGAAGGCGCGCAGCCGCAGATATCCGACCAGGATGCCGTTGACGGCGCCGAGCAGGGCGCCGCAGAGCAGTGTCGCGACTACGACGGCCGGAACGGGCCAGCCCGCGACGTCGAGCAGATAGAGGGCGCAGAAGTCGGTCAGTGCGAAGATCGACCCGACCGAGAGATCGATGCCGCCGACGATGACGACCAGCGCGAGCCCGAGGGCAATGAAGCCGATTTCGCCGGCCTGGCGCGCGGTATCGGCAAGGCTCGCCGGCGACAGGAAGTTGTCGATGGAGCGGCTGAACGCGAAGCCGACGATCAGGAGGAGGATGACCGGGATGGCCGTCTCGGTCCATCGCTTGGACAGGATCTCCCCGAGCAGATGATCAGGCCAGTAGCGGTAACGCAGGCTTGTGATTGTGTCGCGCATCGGCATTCCAACGGGGCATGGAAACTGTTTGAGAGCGATGTCCCCGGGTCTTGGTCCCGGGGACATCGAGAATCAGCGCGGGCTATTTCTTGAGATCGCTGAGATTCCAGCAGGCCGTCTGGCTGTCGGCGTTCTCCTTGGTGATAGGGACCAGCGTGGTGTATTCCGAGCCCTTGACCGAGCCGGGCTTGGCGCCCGAGGACAGCAGCCATTTGATCGTGCCGGCCATTTGCGCTGCCTGGGTCGGCACGTCGTAGCTCATGTCGAGATCGAACGCGCCTGACTTCACCAGCTCGCAGGCGCCCTTGCGCTCGCCGCCGCCTGATGTCGCCAGGAATACCTTGCCGGTGAGCCCGGCTTCCTTCACCGCGGCCGCGGTGCCGATATCCATGCCGTCCCAAAAGCCGACAATGCCGCAAAGATCGGGATTCTGCTTCAGTACGGTCTGGGTGATCGCCTTGGCCTTGGCAGCATCCCAATCGGCGGCCTGGCTCGACACCACCTTGATCTCCGGATGCTTGGCGAGCACGTTCTCGACGCCCTTGAGCGTATAGGCGCTCGCTGCGGCCGACAGCGCACCCTGGATGATCGCGATCTTGTTCGACTTGCCCTCGCAGGCCTTGACCACACCTTCGGTCTGTCGCTCGCCGATCTCGACCCAGTTGGCGCCGACGAAGGCGGAGCTGCGATAGGCTGAGCCCATGTTGATCTGGATGACGTAGATGCCTTCGTTCTCGGCGCGCTGGAGCAGTTTTGCGTAGGTCTGCACGTCGGGATTATGCACGACCATCACCGCCGGCTTCTCGGTAATCAGCGAGGTCACGGCCTGCGCACCGGCATTGGTGTTCCAGTTAGCGTCGCGGATGACGAACTTGACGCCGTACGGCTCCAGTTCCTTCTTCAGGCCGGCGTACCAGCCCTCGGTGAGGTCGAAGTTCATGGCGACGGGGACATAGGCCACGGTCTTGCCGGCGAGCGCCTCCTTGAACGGCTTCTGGAACGGCTCGTCCAGTCCCTGCTGGGCGAGGGCCGGTGCGGTGAGCGTCGTGAGAGCCAGTGCGGCCAGCGCCGCTGTTGTCGGATTCTTCATTGCTTCCTCCTTGGTTGTAGTCGTCGTTCTTGTCGGTCGTTCAGATGTCGCCTTGCTGTGCCGTTTCTTCGTTGCGCGGATTCAGGAAGGAGTCCGTGATGACGGCGAGCAGCAGGACCACGCCCTTGATGAGATTTTGTCCGGCATAGGAGATGTCCATGATGGTCATTCCGTTGAGCATGGTGCCGATCAGCAGCGTGCCGATGATGACGTTCAGCACGCCGCCTCGGCCGCCTGACAGCCCGATGCCGCCCAGCACGACCACCAGGATCACGTCGTAGATCAGCGTCGAATTGAAGACCCGGGTTGGCATCGAATTGACGGACGCGGCCATGACCAGACCGGCAAAGCAGCCGATCAATGAGGCGATCACATATTGCAGCACGATGATCGGGCGGGAGGGAATTCCGGTGACACGGGCGGCATAGGGATTGTCGCCGATCGCATAGATATAGGCGCCCCAGCGGGTCTGGCGCAGCAGAAAGGCAACCACGATGCAGGCGATTGCGAACATCACGATGGAGGTGGGAATGCCGAGAATGGTGCCTTGTCCCAGCCGTTCGAAGCCGTCCATGGCCGGGCTCCATTGCACGACGTCGAGCTGGAACAGGGCGGCTTGCCCGAGGCCGGCGAGCAACAGCCCCGTTGCGAGCGTCGCAAACAGCGACGGCACCTCGGCATAGGCGATCAACCAGCCATTGACGAGGCCAAAGGCAATCGTGAGCAGCACCGCGATCAGCAGCGAGAACGGCAGCGAATGGCCGTTCTGCACCATCTGCAGCACCAGCCCCGGCGGCACGGCAAGGGCCGCGATCAGCGAGATGTCGATGCCGCGGCCGATCACGACGATCGCCATGGCAAGGCCGAGGATGCCGAGCACCGCCACGTTCTGGAGCAGCGTCAGCATGTTCTCGGCCGTCAGGAAACCATTCAGGAAGATCGAGAAGACGAGGAATAGCAACGCAAAGACGGCGAAGACGATCTCTTGTTGATTGAATCGGAAGCGCTTCATCCCCTCGTTGCCTTTCTTCGACCTCGGCCTCTGCGGGCCCGTTATGACGATCGGGTCTCGATACGGTAGGTCTGTGGAAGCGGTGTCAGGCTCTCGGTGAGCGCCTTCACTCGGTCCTGGTCGTTGCAGACGATCGAAACGGTGACCAGCGTAGTCAACCTGGCGTCTTTGTCGACGACAATGTCCGCCTTGGTGTCCGGACCGAAGATGCGATCGATCTCAGTCCTGACTTTCTCCTGGATAGCGAGGTCACGAAGCGTGGGCTTGAATATCTTGCCGACCGCGGTCACGGGAAGGGCCTCGAGCAGCACGACGCGCTTTGGCCTGGCAGGAGGCTCGTTGACGTTGCGCTCGAGATGCTCGCATAGCTGCGGAAGGTCGATGATTTTTCCGGGAGACGGAACGACGAACAGAATAGGCACCTCGCCGGCGTAGGCGTCCGGCATGCCGACGGCCGAACTCATCTGGACACCCGGGAACGTATTCGCAACGTCCTCGATCGCAGCGGGGTCGATGTTGTGGCCGCTGCGGACGATCAGGTCCTTCTCGCGGCCCGTCAGCACCAGCCGCTGGTCGGTGGTGAGGTAGCCAACATCGCCTGTGACAATCCAATGATCATCAGTGAGCGCGCCCTTGTTGTGCCGGGGATCGAGATAGCCCGGAAACACCTGCGGTCCCCTGACGAGAACGAGGCCGCTGGTGAGCGGCGGGCACTCCGTGCTGAGTTCGGTATCATCAAGCGCGACGATTTTCGTCTGTGCAAACGGCGCCCTGAAGCCGACGCTGCCCTGCACGGGTCTGCCGCGGCCTGGATTGAACGCGATCGCCGCCGCGGTCTCCGTCATGCCGTAGGTTTCGAATAGCGTGATTCCGGTCCGGGCTTGAAACCTTTCGCTGACGGCTTTCGGCGCCACGGCCCCGCCGGTAAGGGCCATGCGAACGGACCTGACATCGGATGAACCGATCGGCACTTCGGCCAGCGCCGCGATCGAGGTCGGCACGCCACTGACGATGGTCGCGCCAAACCGCTCGACCGTATGCCAATAGTCGCGGATCGCATCCGGGCTTCTGAGACTGTAGGGCGAAGGAATAATCACGTGGCCGCCAGCCGCCAGTATCGACAGGCCAACGGTCATGGTGCCGCCGACGTGAAACAGCGGGAAGCCGCTGACGGCGGCGTCCAGCTCATCCAGTCCATGCACCTGCGCGAAGCTCCAGGCGGCATGGATCTGGTTGCCATGTGTCAGGCGGACGAGTTTGGGCCGTCCGGTCGTGCCGCCGGTGTGGAAAAGCGCACAGACCGTGTCGCGATCCTGCGATGGCGCGAAGTCCATGGTGTCGCGCATCGTCGCAATCGCCTCGTCGAAGCTGAGGGCGGGGCCAGTCAGGGGCCCGTTCGCGCCCATCACGACAATTGTCTTGAGCGAGGCGACACGGCCCGCGACATTGGCCGCCTTGGTCCAGATCGTGCGGTCGGCGGCTTCGGAAGCAACCACGAGAACGGTTGCGTTCTGTGCCTCGAGCAGATCGGCAATCGCATCTTCGTTCAGGAGATAGTTGATCGAACTGGCGACGCCCGCGATCTGGGCGCCGAGCAAAGCCGGGAAGAGCTGCGGCAGGATCGGGCTGAGAAACGCGACCGTACCTCCGGTCGCGTTGATGCCGAGCGACCGGAAGAGGTTTGCCGCGCGCGTAATGTTCGCGCGCAATTGCCGATGTGTCAGCGTGACATCGCCGGGCTCGCGCGAGCCCTTGATCAGGACCGTCAGTGCGGGCCTATCGGGATGCAGGCGCGCGGTGGCCTCGAACAGATCATGCAGATTGCGGGCAGGGATGAGGGAATCGTAGGGCAACCGTTCCAGCGCCTCAATATCGGCGATGGTCTCAATCGGCCGCGTGAACCGCGTCGTGATCAGTGGGGGCGAGGTCGTGCTCACGGACACCGCCATTCAAGCGGCACGGCGAATTGCGCAGCAGCTGATCTGTCCTGACGCAAGCGAACGTTTCCTGCCTGGCTCGTCGACCAATTTTTGTTCTTCATAGGCCACATGCCCGCGGCCCGCTTGCTCCGGAGCGCAAAGCTTTTGCTTGTCCGCGCAAACCGGTCTTGCGTGTAGGCGGCGGCTATCTAGAATCCCGCCAACAGGCCGGATTGTGCGATGCACAAACGGCGTTCATCATGGCTGTTTGACGGGCGGGCGGACGATGAACCTGGTATTCTCGACAGACGATCTGGAGCCGTCGAAACGATATGCCGCCTGGCAAGGCGCCATCTGCGATGTCTACGTCCATGTCGAGGTGAATGCCGAGGAGCGATCCGACTATCACGGCTTCATCCGCGAGGCGCATTTCGGTGCAGTCACGATGACGGATGTGCTGCTGTCGGAGCAGCGCATCTCGCGGCGCGAGCGGCACATCGCAAGACTCGACAAGGATTGTTACTACGTCGAATTCGTTCAGCAGGGCCGGGTCAATGTGCTCCAGGCCGGCCAGACCTTGCTGTCGAATCCGGGCGTTGGCGCAATTTTTTCGGCGTCTGAAGCCTATGATCTTGAATGCGTCGGCAAGGTCCGGTCGCTCTATCTCGAGATTCCACGCAAGGAGTTTTCAGCCCGCTTCAGCGAGGGGCGGCTGCCGGTCGTGACCACGATGGCGACGAGCCGCGGTCTTGGGCGGATCGCCGCCGAATTCTGCGCAACGCTCGCCGCGGAAGGCGCGTCCCTGGACGAGGCTGCCAGGACACGCCTTGGCTGCGAACTGATGGATGTGCTGGCCCTGACGCTCGATATGGGCGATCGGGATGAATTCTCCGAGGACGCGAGCGCCCAGCAGGCCCGCCTGCGCTCGGTCAAGGCCTGGATCGAAGCGCACCTGACCGACGCCGATCTGTCGCTGGAGCGGATCGCGAAGAGCAATGGCGTCTCGCTCAGGCACCTGCACTATCTCTTCCGGCTCACCGATGTCTCGGTGTCCGAATGGATTTTGGATCGCCGGCTTCAGCGTTGTTACGACGTCTTGACGCGTCCCGAGTTACGGTCCCTGTCGATCACCGAGGTTGCCTATCAGCTGGGCTTCAGCTCATCGTCGTATTTCAGCACGGTGTTTCGCAGGAAGTTTGGGCACAGCCCGTCGGACTTGCGGCGCCGTTAGCGAACTCTCAACACGCGGGGCCGCGCCAGCGTTCGTCGTGACGGCGAGCTCGCCCACGCGGCTCGGCCCGATCCCCCAAGCCCACAAGACGCAAGATTTCAAACCAGAAATCGAACAATCAAGACCCCGCACGGAGGGACCCATGACCGGCGACATTGCAGCCACAATCTCGAAAGCGCGCGAACATTCGATCGGCGATCTCCTGCGCCGCTCGGCGGGCCGCGCGCCGGACAAGCTCGCGGTAAGCTGCGGCAGCGTGAGCTGGACCTTTGCCGAGATGGAGGTGATCTGCAATCGACTCGGGCGCGGCCTGATCGGGCTCGGCGTCAGGAAGGGCGATCGTGTCGCCGTGCTGTCGCGCAACTCGCATGCCTTTGCCGCGCTTCGCTTCGCATTGGCCCGGATCGGCGCCGTGCTAGTGCCGATCAACTTCATGCTCAATCCGGACGAGATCAATTTCATCCTGAGGAGCTCGGGCGCGAAGCTGCTTGCGACCGGACCGGATTTTGTCGGGGCTGCGAAGGCCGCAAGCGCGAAAGATTGCGCCGTCGAGAGGATGATCTGGCTGCCCGGCGAAGATCCGGCCACGGCCCCGGCCGGCATCACCACCTTCGACGATCTCCTCGATGCCGATGGTTCGGCCCTCGACGCGTCCGTAGACAGCCGCGACCTCGCCCAGATCGTCTACACCAGCGGCACGGAATCGCTCCCCAAGGGCGCGATGCTCACTCATGAGGCCGTGATGTGGCAATATGTCAGCTGCATCATCGACGGGGGCATGGCCGCCGAGGATAAATTCCTGCACGCGCTGCCGCTCTATCATTGCGCCCAGCTCGACGTGTTTCTGGGCCCGCAAATCTATCTCGGGGCCTCCGGCGTTGTCACGGGCAAGCCGACCGCCGACAACATCCTGGCGCTGATCCAGTCGCACAAGATCACCTCCTTCTTCGCGCCGCCGACGATCTGGATTGCGATGCTGCGCTCGCCGAACTTCGAGAAAACCGACCTGTCCACCCTTCAGAAGGGCTATTACGGCGCCTCGATCATGCCGGTCGAAGTCCTGCTCGAGCTTCAGCGCCGCCTGCCAAACGTAAAATTCTGGAATTTCTACGGTCAGACCGAGATCGCGCCGCTGGCGACCGTGCTGCGTCCCGAGGACCAGCTCCGCAAGGCGGGATCGGCCGGCAAGCCTGTGGTCAATGTCGAGACCCGCGTGGTCAACACGGCGATGGAAGATGTGAAGGTCGGTGAGGTCGGCGAGATCGTGCATCGCTCGCCGCATCTGCTCTCGGGCTACTACAACGATCCCGTCAAGACCACGGCCGCGTTCACGGGCGGCTGGTTTCACTCCGGCGATCTCGCCACCGTCGACGAAGAGGGGCACATCACCGTGGTCGATCGTGTCAAGGACATGATCAAGACCGGCGGTGAGAACGTCGCCAGCCGCGAGGTCGAGGAAATGATTTATCGCATTCCCGCGGTCTCCGAGGTTGCTGTCGTCGGCCTGCCTGATCCGCGCTGGATAGAGGCGGTCACGGCCATCGTCGTGGTCAAGACAGGAGAGAAGCTCGATGAGGACACCGTCATCCAGCATTGCGCCGGCCAGATGGCGCATTTCAAGGTGCCGAAGCGCGTGATCTTCGTGGATAGCCTGCCAAAAAACCCGAGCGGCAAGCTGCTCAAGCGCGAGCTGCGCCAGCGTTTCGTCGGCGGTGACACGCCCGACAAGGCGGTGCAGAAGAATTTGGCGACGTGAGTAGAGGCGTCAATACTTCTTCACGTGCGCGCCGAACGCCAGCCACAGGGCGGTTGACGCCAGCCCGAAGCCGCCGAGCAACAGGAAAGTCGGGCCGTAGCCGATCCATTGCGCGATCCAGCCGCCGAGCGCGGGGCTCAGGCTCGCGCCGATGCCCTGCACCGTGATCACGGCGCCCTGACCGAGATTGATGCGGCCGGTGCCGTCGAGCGAGCGCGCGACCATGCCGGGGACCGCGACTGTCTGCAATCCGGTGCCGATGCCGTCGAGCACCTGCATGGGAACGACGCCCCACCATCCCGTGATGAAAAACGCCAGCACGCCCCGGATCGGCAGAAATGCGAAGGATGCCAGGATCACCGGCCAGTAGTTGCGCTTTCCCGCGATTTGCATGGCCAGCAGCGAAGTCACGACCATGACGCCCTGTGCAATAACGACCGTGGTCGCAACGAAGCTCGGACCATTGGCCTGTCCTTGCGCGACCGCTGCAAGACCGTAGAGCGGAACGATCGCGGCGTTGCCGAGGTGGAAGATGGCAAGCGCAAGCGCCAGCACCAACAGGGGCTTGTGCTTCAGGAGAACGGACATGGCATCCGGCGGATTCTTGCTTTCATCCTCCCTGCTGCCGCGGGCCTGACGATCGTCGATGGCCTTGGCGGGAATCATCAGCACGCAGGCGATCGCGATGGCCCCGAACACGGCCGCGAGCACGAACACGGCGACATAGCCGAAGACGTAGCCGAGATAGCCTGACAGTGCCGCCCCGACCATGTTGCCGGCATGGTTGAACGCCTGGTTGCGCCCGTTCAGTGCATTGAAGCCTTTTTGTTTGGCGACACCGAGAGTGATGCCGGTGACCGCCGGAACGATCGCCGCGCTCGCCAGGGACTGCGCGACCTGCGAGACCGTCACCGCCCAGAAATTCTGCGAGATCAGGATAATGGCGGACGCCAGCACCACGCAGATGCCTGGGATGACGACCCACAGCCGCTTGTTACGGCTGGAATCGATGAATCCGCCGATCGGCGTCGTGACCAGCATGCCTGCGACATTGCCAATCGTCAGCGCAGTGCCGATCAGGCCCGTGGCCCAGCCGCGTTCCTGAAGGAACACGCCGACGAACGGCCCGATGCCGGACTGCATGTCCGCCATGAAGAAGTTGACGGCGAACAGAGGCCAGATGCGGAAGGGGCGCGATGTCATCGATACGCTTGGCGTGACGCTGCAGATCGCAGTGGTCTCATGCAAACTGCCTGACAGAACCGGCCAATTGCGCCGGGGCGGACCCGAAAGTAACCTGCGCTTATCGCGATGGTTCCTCGGCACTTGCGGTGCCAGGATCGCGATGCCACGTCCCGAATCTCGACCTGTCTTCAGGATGACAGCCATGCCCCTCTGGATCTGTGAAACCTGCGGCGCCCAATTTCCGGACAATGAAAAGCCGCCCGCATCCTGCCCGATCTGCGAAGACGAGCGGCAATATGTGAACTGGAAAGGGCAGGCCTTCCTGGCCCGCGAGACCCTTGCCGAACGCCACCGTCTTGTCTGGCGCGACGATCTCGGCCTCACCGGCATCGCGCTCGAGCCGAGCTTTGCGATCGGCCAGCGCGCGCTGCTCGTGCCCGACGGAGCGGGATGCGTGATGTGGGACTGCATCCCGCTCGCGACAGCGGAAGCGATCGCATATGTCAAATCTCGTGGCGGCCTGACGGCGATCGCGATCTCGCATCCGCATTATTATGGCGCGGTCGCCGACTGGAGCGACGCCTTTGACGGCGCGCCGGTCTATCTTCATGTCGATGACCGCCAATGGGTGACGCGTCCGCATCCGTCGATCGTGCATTGGACCGGCGATCAGCATCGCATCTCGAATGATGTGTTGCTGCTTCGCACCGGCGGTCATTTCGCCGGCGCCACCATGCTGCATCACGCGCGCGGCGCGGAGGAAAAAGGCGCGCTGCTCACCGGAGACATCGCGCAGGTGACGATGGACCGTCGCTTTGTCAGCTTCATGTATTCCTATCCCAACTACATGCCGCTGAACGCTGCCGCGGTGCGACGGATTGCTGATGCCGTCGAGCCGCTCGCCTTCGACCGCATCTACGGCGCCTGGTGGGGGCGCAACATCGCCTCAGGCGCAAAGGCGGCCTTTGCGAAGTCGGTGGAGCGATACGTCGCGGCCATCGCTTGAGCAGGGCGACCGTTGCATTCTCCCTTGCCTTGGTCGGTTAAGTGTACTAATAGTACACTTAATGATCGCGGTGCAATGATGCGTTTACTGGTTCGGCACGATCGATGCATCGTTGTCGCGGCGGGCGCATCCTGCGGCCGTGTGAGCGGGAGCTGGATGCATGAGCGGGCAGCGCGACTACGAGATTTTCGAAGCCGGCGACGTCACGCTCCAATCCGGTGTCGTGTTCCCCGCGATGAAGCTCGCCTACAAGACTTATGGCACGCTGAATCAGGCGAGGGATAACGTCGTCCTCTATCCGACATCATTCAGCGCGCAGCACTTCGAGACCGAATGGCTGATTGGCCCCGATGGCGTGCTGGATCCTGCCAGCTATTTCATCGTCATCCCGAACCTGTTCGGCAACGGCCTGTCTTCTTCGCCATCAAATTCCGACGGTACGCCATTCCCGGACGTCACCTATCACGACGCCATCGGCATTCAGCATCGCCTGTTGACCGAGCGCTTCGGCGTTACCAAGCTCGCGTTGGTTTATGGCTGGTCGATGGGCGGCATGCAGGCCTATCACTGGGCGGCTCTGCATCCCGAGATGGTCGAGCGTGCTGCGGTCGTCTGCGGCAGCGCGCGCTGCGCGCCCTACAACTATGTCTTCCTCGAAAGTGTGAAGGCAGCGTTGACCGGAGATCCCGCCTTCCGCGATGGCCGCTTCGTCGAAAGGCCTGTCGCCGGCTATCGCGCCATGGGGCGCGTCTACGCCGGCTGGGCGATGTCTCACGGATTCTATCGCGAGGAGCTGTGGCGTGAGGCGGGCTTCACGTCGCTGGAAGACTATCTCGTCCGCGCCTGGGACATGACCTTCGCACGCCGCGATGCCAACGATCTCCTGGCGCAAATTGGCATCTGGCAGCGCGGCGACATCAGCCGCTGCGCGGCCTTCGGCGGCGATCTCGACCGGGCGTTGACCACAATCAAGGCACATATGCTGTTGCTGCCTGGCGTGACCGATCGCTATTTCGACGTTCGCGATAACGAGGACGAGCTTGGCAGGCTGGTCAACGCGAAATCAGCCGTGTTGCATCCGATTCCATCGCTGCATGGCCATCGCGCTGGTAACCCCGTCAATAATCCGCGTGACCTGGCCTTCCTCAAGGCCGAGATCGCAGCCCTGCTCGACAAATAGGATAGGTCCCGACCATGACTGACGCGACTGTTTCAGAAGCCGGCCATCGCCTGAAGCCGTTGAGCCCGGCCATGCTGCGCGAATTGTCGGTGCGCTCGAACCTCAGGGGGGCCGCACAGAGCCTCGGTCACTATGGAATGATTGCGCTGGTCGGCGCGTTGATCTGGATGGTGTCTTCACGCTATGGAATCGTCTGGGCGCTGCCGCTCATGGTGGCGCAGGGCTATCTCACCGCCTTCCTGTTCATGGCGGTGCACGAGACCGCTCACAAGACGGCGTTCAGAAGCCGTGGCCTCAATCTCGCTGTCGGCTATCTCTCGGCCTTCATCATCGGTCTTCCTTACGAATATTATTGCCTGTTTCACTGGGATCACCATCGCTACACCCAGGATCCCGAAAAGGATCCGGAACTGATCGTCGGCGTGAGGCCAAAATCCGACACGCAGCTTGCGATCGCCTATAGTGGCCTGCTCCAGGTCGCCGGCCGCCTCTGGCTGATGCTCGGCCATGCCGCCACCGGCAAGGTCGTCGTGCCCTGGATCCCCGGGAACAAGCGTAGCGTCATCGTGCGCGAGGCGCGCACCTATGGTGCGCTCTATGTACTGCTGCTGGCCCTCTCACTCTGGTTCTCCTCAGCGCTGCTGCTTTGGGTCTGGATCGTGCCGCTGTTGATCGGGCAACTCTTCCTGCGGCCCTATCTCTACGCCGAACACACCGGTTGCGATCGCACCCGCAGCGCGTTCCAGAACACCCGCACCACCTATACCGGCACGATCGTCAAATGGATCGCCTGGAACATGCCGTACCACGTCGAGCACCACGCCTATCCTTCGATCCCGTTTCACGCCCTGCCGCGGCTGAACGGGATCGTCGATGGCGAGATCGTCTATCGCGGTCGCGGCTACATCAGAACGACGCGTGAGACCTGGGCCTGGTTTCGCCAGCATCGGTCGATTGGCTAGTCGGACATTCGCTTACTGCGCCTGCCTGGAGCTTGGCGAGCATTTGCCGGCTTCCGATAGGCACCTTTACCGCGCGTTCATCGCACACGCAGACCGGCTGGATCATTCTGATACCGCCTGCCGCGTCGCTGCCAGGAGGCGCGGAAAAATCGATGAAAATCAATCGTTTATCGCTCGCCGAAACGTGGCTAACAAGTTCTTCCCAATCGAGAAAGTTTTAGCCGTCTTGTATTCACTGCGGGGTGAGCCCGCTGCTCTAGCTTCGAAGGATCAGCGCCGTCGATGACAGGAGAGATTGGCAATGAGTACGACGAGAAGCCGTCTTCTGGTGGTCGATGACGATCTGGTCCAGCGGGTCCTGATCAGCAAGATCGGAGCGAAGCTCGGCTATGACACTGTCGTCGCTCCGTCCTTCGAGGCTGCTACCGAACTCCTGGCGCGCGATACTTTCGAGATCATGGCGCTCGATCTGTCGCTCGGCGAGCGGGATGGCGTGGAACTGCTGCGCTTTGTCGCCGAGCGAAACCTCCAGGCGATGTCGATCGTCATCATCAGCGGTTGCGACGATCGCATCATGAAGGCGACCCGCCGGGTCGCGAACGGCCTGAAGCTGCCCATCGGCGGCTGCCTGACCAAGCCGCTCGATCTCAACCGCCTGCGCAAAGCGCTCGAATTGCCGCAGCGTTCGCCGCTGGCCACAACGTCCGTCTCGCCCTTGCTGCAGATCACGCCCGACAGAATCGCGCGCGGCCTCGCCGACGGCGAATTCTTTGTGGAATTCCAGCCCAAGATCGCGCTTCAGACTGGAAAGGTCATCGGCGCGGAGGCGCTTGCGCGCTGGCGAACCGCGGAATTCGGCATGGTTTCGCCGTTGGTGTTCATTCCGATTGTCGAGGAAGCGGGCCTCATGCGCGAGGTGACCGATTGTGTGCTGTCGTCGGCGATGTCGCAGGGGCGCAAGCTGATCGAGCGCAATCCAGGCTTCACCATCGCCGTCAACATATCGGGCTCGCTGATGTCGGACCTGAGATTGCCGGAGCGGATCGAGGAGATCCTGCGCCGCGAAAACATCCCTCCGTCGGCGCTGACGGTGGAGATCACCGAGACCACGGCGATGGCCGACGTCGACCGCGCCAACGACATTCTGGTGCGGCTGCGGATCAAGAAGATCGGCACGGCGATCGACGATTTCGGCACCGGCTATTCGTCGCTTGCGGCGCTGGCGCGGCTGCCCTTCAGCGAGCTCAAGATCGATCAGTCCTTCATCAGAGGCTGCGAAGCCGACGACGACATGATGAAGATCGTCGACGCTTCGGTTGCGTTGGCCAAGGCGTTCAACATGAAGGTCGTGGCCGAGGGGGTCGAAAGTCAGGAAGCGCTTGACATCATTCGCCGGATCGGCTGCGACGTTGCACAAGGCTTCTTCTTTGCGCCGTCACTGCGCCGCTCGCGCGCCGAGCGATGGATATCGCAACGTAATGCCCAAGCCGGCGAGCAGGTCGGATCGCCGCAATGCGTGATGCCAGAGACGGCGCTTCTTGCGAGCTGACACGACGAACCCCGGTCGCGTGGCGGCCGGGGCTTTGTCGAGAGCGACCGGTATCAGTAGATTCCGTAGCCGCAGATATTCACGACGCGCACGCGCAGGCCGTGGCGGGTCTGGACGACGCGCTCCTGGTAGCAGTTGCTGATGCCGGTGTTGACGTAAAGGCCGCCATAACCAAAGCCCCAGCCGGGACCCCAGTGATGGTGAAAACCGTGAGCCGAAGCGGCGGTGGGGGCGAGAGCGGCAGCGCCAAGCGAACCTGCGGCGATCAGACCAAGGGCAAGCTTACGAAACATCTTCATTCTCCAGTGTGGCGCAAAGGCCGTTGTTGTGTCCCTGCTCCTCGGTCGAGACGACGCGCAAATGCGTTCATGCAGCAGGACGAGAATCGTGTTTCAAGAGTGTTTCGCGGGCGTTGGCGGAATGCGCCGCCGTCAGGCTTCCGGCGCCGCGCGATAACGCGCCGCCATTGATCGTGTCAGCTCGGCCATCTTCTCGCGGAGGTCCGCGGGCTCAAGCACTTCGGCTTCTGGTCCGAGCCGCAACAATTCCGCTGCGGCATGCCAGGAGGTTTTCCCCGTCGGCACCCTGGCGATACGCCAGCCGTCCGCATCAACGGCCTCTTCAATTTGCGTGCGCGCCTTGACGTAAGGCTGGCTCAGTGCATCGAGCAGCTTCACGCCGAACGGCGACAGCCGCACGACCGCGACGTTCGGGTGCATCTCGGCCTCTAACCGCAACGTTGCGTCCTGCCAATAGGCAGCGAGGTCGAAATTGGTGGGACGATCGAAATGTTCATCGAGCGCGATGCAGTCGAGCACGCGTGCGACACGATAGGTGCGCACGCTGCCATCGACTTGACCGGCGAGATACCAGCTGCCGCCTTTCAGCACGAGGCCGAGCGGGGCGACATGGCGCTGCTTCTCGGCCCGCCAGCTGTGATAACGGATCTTGATCAGCGTCCCGCGGAGGGTCGCGCCAGCGATCGCGCGCAGATGCTCTGGCTTTTCTGCCTCGCCGAACCAACCTGGCGCATCCAGATGGAAGCGCTCCTGCATCCGGCCGGCGTCTTCGCGCAAATTCGCCGGCAGCGCCGCCATCAGCTTGTTCTGTGCGGCGATCATCGCAGCGTCCAGTCCCAGCGCCGCTGCCGGCCCCGGGAGCCCGGCGAGGAAGAGTGCGCCGGCTTCGCTTTGAGACAGCCCGTTCAGCCGTACGCGATAGCCATCGAGCAGGCGGTAACCACCCTCCGCGCCGCGGTCGGCATAAACAGGAACGCCGGACGCCGCGAGCGCGTCGATGTCGCGATAGATGGTGCGAACCGAGACCTCGCAGGCCTCAGCCAGCTCAGGTGCCGTGACCTGCCCCTTGGCCTGCAGGGTGGTGAGGATCGACAACATTCGGCTCGCGCGCATGATCCCTTAAACCATACCTGACACAGGATGTCAGGTATGGTTCGGTAGGATGCGCCATCGAAAGCCGCCCCGAGGAGACCCGCCATGAGCGATCCGAACCGCATCACGCTGTATTATTCGCCGCAGAGCCGGGCCACCGGCACGCGAGTGCTGCTGGAGGAACTGGGAGCGCCCTATGATCTCCATGTCCTCAACATGAAAGCCGGCGAGCAGCGCCAGTCCGCCTATCTCGCCATTAACCCGCTCGGCAAAGTGCCGGCGGTTCATTACCGCGGGGAACTCATCACCGAGCAGGTCGCCATAACCATTTTTCTCGCCGACCTCTTCCCGCAGGCCGGGCTCACGCCCGCGCTCAACGACCCGTTGCGTGGCCCATATCTGCGCTGGATCGCATATTATGGCTCGTCGTTCGAGCCTGCCTTGATCGACAGGTTCATGCAGCGCGAGCCCGCGCCGATCACGCAGTCACCCTATGCAGATTACGACACCATGCTGGGCGCGCTCGAGGCGCAGCTGTCGAAGGGGCCGTATCTGCTCGGCGAGCGCATGACGGCCGCCGATGTCCTGTGGGGCGTCGCATTGAGCTGGACCATGATGTTCGGCATCGTGCCGAAGAAGGATGTGTTCGTCCGCTATGCCGAGCGCATGACCTCGCGGCCTGCGTTCCAGCGGATCAATGCGGCGGATGACGAGATGGCGGTGCAGCATGCCAAAGCTGCGGGGGGCTGAGGAAGTGCCTCAATCTCCGCTGTCGCCCGGGCAATCGTAGGCGCAGACCTGGGACGGCGGGAGGAATCAAAATCTCGGTGCTCGTTTCTCGGCGAACGCCTTGATGCCTTCCTTGATCTCGTCGCCGCGCATGCTCTCGCGATGGCGCTGGTCGGCGGCGGCCTCGTCGAGTTCGCCGCGGGCGAATTCGTTGATCGCGCGCTTCATGCCGCGCATCGCCTGCGGCGCGTTGCCGGCGAGGACATTGGCGAGTTTGTCGACTTCTTCGTCGAGGAATTCGACCGGCACCATGGCGGTGAGATAGCCAATTCTCAGCATCTCCGGAGCGGTGATCTTCTGTGCCGTCAGGAACAGTTTTTTCGCATTGTCGACGCCGAGCCGCGTCACGTAGCGTTTGAGGCCGCTCCGGTAATAATGCAGTCCCAGCCGCGCTGCCGGCATGAACATCTCGGCGGTATCGACCCCGATGCGAAAATCGCAGGCGAGCGCGAGGTCGGTTGAGCCGCCATAGACGCCGCCATTAAGCCGGCAGATCGTCGGCACGCCGAGATCCTCCAGGCGGTTGACGACGACCTCGAATGCCGAGCCCGCGCTCTGTTGCTCGTTGGCGCTCACTGCGCGCTCGGCGACCGAATTGAGGTCATAGCCGGCCGAGAAGGCGCGTCCCGTGCCGGTCAGCACCAGCACGCGGATATCAGGGTCGGCCTCGACCTGGTCGAACAGTTTCAGCAGTTCGCCGAGATCTTCCGGCTGGAGCCGGTTGAGATGTTTTGGCCGGTTCAAGCGGATGGTGGCGCGGGCGCTGCTGATTTCGAGCGCGGGGCTACTTGCCGCGTCGGTGGTCTCCGACATTCTTGTCTCCCTTTACCTGTTTTCGAGCGCGCGGCGCTTCGCTTCGGCATCGATGGTCTCGGCGAGATCGGGATGCCGCGCCATCAGCACGCGGAAGTCGACGAGGTCGAGCACCAGCAGCCGCGACACCTTCGTGGTCGAGACATTGGCACCGCGCATGTTGTTGCCGAGCAATGCCATCTCGCCGAAGAAGGCACCTTCGCCGAGCTGAACCTTCTTGCCGGGCAGGTCGACCTCGACCTCGCCTGCGGCGATGAAATACATGCAGTCACCCTGTGCACCCTTGCGGATGATCATGGTGCGCGCCGGCAGCTCCATGGTGCGCAGCATGTGGGTGACGTCGGCGATGGCCGCTGGGCCCAGCGCCGCGAAGAACGGCACCTTGCTGACGGATTCCCAGGTCTTGAGGAAATTGTCGCGACGGGTTTCCGCGGCGAAGCCGGTCGCCAGAATACCGGTCCAGAGGCCGAACACGCCGAGACCGGAGATCATCACCAATGCGGCGACCATGCGGCCGAGCGGGGTGACCGGCACGACGTCGCCATAGCCTGTCGTGGTCAAGGTGACGACGGCCCACCACAGCGCGGCAGGGACGCTGCCGAACGTCTGCGGCTGCACGTCCCGTTCGAGGAAATATTCAGCGACGGAGGCGAGAAACACCACCATCAGGAAGATCACGAGCACGCTGACCAGCGGCCCCGATTCCAGCACCAGCACGCGCCGGAGCTGGCGCAGGCCGGGGATGCCCGGCACCACCTTCAAGACCCAGAGCACGCTGAGCAGCCAGGCCGTCTTGGGCTCGGCGCCGAGAATCAGCGCGACCGGCACCGCCAGCGCCCCCAATGCATCAACCACCCCAGCGGATGAGGTCATGTAGAGGGCGAGCCGGCCCTGCCGTGCCATGTGGCGTAGGCGGACCAGCCATTCGAACACGAAGTAGACCAGGCAGGCCCACAGCAGAAAATCGACCCAGCGGTGCGCCGTCTCATAGGCCGGATTGAGCGTCAGCAGCACCATGCTGAGCACCCCGACGGTCACGGCCACATAGGCCGCCTTGGTCATGTTGCGGCCGGCGGTCGCGGCCACGAACTGGGCCAGAGCGGGAAACATCGGCTTGGACATACGAGATGGCGGTTCGGTCTGGTTCTTGCGCCCCGGGGGGTTGGGGCTTCGGGCGCCAAAGTGCCTGCCCGCATCGGGGCCGTCAACGATGGGCGGCCAGCCACACCATCCGCCCAGATCCGGGCGCGGATGCATTGTGCAGGGCGCTGGGGAGGCGCCGGGCGTGGTAACTATTTGAAATGGGGTGGCTCGTCGTAGCCGCGGCGGCTGCTGAAGAACAGCAGCACCATCAGACCGATGCCGACGACCACGGAGAAGCCCGCTCCTAGTGCAAGCGCCACGTAACCTTCTGTCGGGATCGGGTCGCCTTCCACCGCCATGGCCGAATAGCCGAAATAACCGACCGCAATCAGCATTCCCAGCAAGATGATGAAGAGGAGGATACGCATGATGCGTTCCCTGGTTGTGCGGCTAACCAACGGTTGTGCGGGGGAACGGTTCCTCGGGCGGCCCTCCATGCGCAACGGAATAGATACGTCAGGCACTCTGAGCTGTTTTCACCACGACGACGTTGGTGTCGTCCTGCGGGGGAGGCAGGGCCGCGACCCTCTCAACCTCGCCGGCATGGCGTTTCAGGTAGTCACGGCGCATCCCGATCTCGTCGCGGACGAATTCATAGCCGAGCCTGAAGGTATCCAGCCCGTCGGTACTGATCGTGCCGTCGCGCAAACCGATCACCGCGCCGCGCAGGATGCTCTCGAGCTCGTCCTGGAGACATTCGAGCTGGTCCAGCGAATGGGCGTGCTCGATGCGTTCGCCGATATCGAGGATGGCGGTGGAGAGCTCGCTCGCCTTTTCCGGCGCGATGCGGGTGATCTTGGCGTAGATCGTAGCGAAGATCGAGCCGATGACGCTGAGCGCGGCGGCGCCCAGATACATCATGTCGCTATACTTATCCATGAACGACTTGGTGTCGTCGTTGATGTAGTCGGCCGCGCCCTGATGGGCCATCACGAAGGCGTCCTTCTCGACGGAAGCCGGCTCGATATGGGTCGCAAATCCATTGTCGAGCCCGAGCGCGGACTTGTTCTCGTAGACGATGCGCGCGATGTCGCCGGCGGTGGTTGCCGACATCCTGGATTGGGCGACCAGCAGCCATTCGAGGCCGATCGTGTCGAGATCGTCGTCGGGGATCTCGGGCGATGCGGACAGTGTCCCTGCTGTCAGTGTCTCGTCGGAAATGCCGGGGAATTTGCGCACCAGCGCCTTGGCATCGTCGATCGCATTCAGCGTGAAGCCGCCACGCTTGGCGACCTGCTCATAGGCCTTGTCGCGCACCGCCCTCGAAGCGTGGACGATGGCGATCACCGCACCGAAGCCATTGGCTGGCGCGAACAGCTTGTCCAGCGTGGATCCTTGCGGGGCCATCTGGATCCTTGCGGCATCGGGGCCGTCGGGGATGTCGAGGATGTTGCGGACGAAGGCGAGCGAGGCGTCGTTCTCCGCGAGGACGGCGACCTTCTTCTTCTTCAGCTCGGCCAACGACTTGATCTTCTTGTTGCCGGGACCGAGCAGCAGCACGAGATCGTGCTCCAGGATCGCCAGTGCGCGCGCCCGCACGGGCACCTTGGCATCGGTACGCAGGACGGCGAGATCGGCCTGCCTGTGGTCGAACAGTGCGATTGCCTTGGCGTTGTCGGGGTTATTGACGATCTTGACCCGGAAGCGCGAAGCGTTGGTCTTCAGCACGTTGGCGAGTTTGGTCGCAAACAGCGCCTCGTCGCTGTTGGGGGCGCCGACGGCGAAGATCAGCGTCTCCGAATTGTGCAACAAGGTTCGGCCGGCCCAGACGGTGGCCAACGACAACAGCAGGGTCAGCACGACATACAGCAGAACCTGCTGCTGATTGGTCTTGATCACCTTGGGACGCCGTGGCGGCGGCAGTTCGGTCGAAGAGGTCGGGCCTTCAGCACTCATGGCAGCACTCTGGCCTTATTCTCGGATTTGCGGGTAGGCGCGGCGATCGCCGGCAGTACGCGCGAAAAATTTTCGTAAACGTCTGAAAAAACGAGCAATAATCCTCTACCTGCGGATGATAGCGCGCCAGCGACAGAATGCAAATTTCGCGCCGAAGGTAACCTTACTCTCCAGCGCGGGGCACTTCGCCATCCTATCACCCTTTAGCCACAGTTGGCGATTTTCCAGTTCCCCCCGGCTGCATTCCGGCTCGGGAGATGTCATAAATCAGAGGTCCCGACGATCCGCTGGGTCCAAGAAGAAGTTGCGCTGAACGCTCCATTTTTTCTTTTCGAGTTCAACGAGGGCGTCGGCTTTGTCGTTTCCACCCCTGTCATCGGCGGTTCCGGTCGAAGCGCTTATTGGCTGGATGTTGCTGCTCACCTTCAAGCACATCATCGCCGATTTCGTCCTGCAAACGGCGTGGATGGCGCACGGCAAGGACCAGAAGCACGGCTGGGCCTTGCCGCTTCTGGTGCATTGCCTGGTTCACCTTGCAGTTGCGCTGCCACTGATTTTGATCATCGCACCGAAATTCTGGTTCGTGGCGCTGATCGATTTCGTCATTCACATCACGATTGATCGCGCCAAGGGACTGGTCTCGGCCAATCTCGGCGTCAATCAGGAGCACCCCTGGTTCTGGACCCTGATCGGTGTCGACCAGGCGCTACACCATCTGACCGGCTTCGGCCTTTCCATCTTCATGGCGGCGAACTAGCGGCGGGCCTCCAGCCGCGAGGGCTTGCCAAAAGCTGCCTCCGATGCATGACCACGAGGACCGCGCCGTTCCCCGTATTCAACCCGGCTAGGGGGCTCTTCTGATTCGCGGCATAAGGCAAGGACACCGGGTGACTACCGCCCACGGTGGTTAACCTTTCATTAGAGAATTACGCGGCATCTTCCTGACACGAGGGAGAACTGCAATGTTTTCAAGCCGCGACGCATATGAAAGCGATTTCTGCCCGGTTCGCGACGAGCTCCTTGGCGAGATGTACCGCGCCAGCGAGAGTGGCCTGCCGAGGCTGGTCGAAAGTGTTTCCCCTGACGCGCGCGCCAGGCTGGCGCTGTTCTGCTATCGCCGCAGCCATCTTCATTCCCTGGCCGTCGCGATCGCAGCCAGCTGCAGCGAGCGCGACCTGATCGAGAACGGCGGCCGTGTCGGCTCGACGCTCTACGCGCTGTCGCGCGAAGGCTCGACCAAATCGTCACCGTCCCTGTCGGGTGGCCGCAAGCCGATCACGCTGTCGACCAAGCCGCTCTCGGTGCTCGCACCGCTGGACGACGAAATCGACGACGAGATCAGCGAAGCCGTTCCCGCGTAAGCGGCCTCAATAGCCGGCAGCCTAAACTTCCGCCGCGCCATCGCGCATTCGGCATCGCCCGGCATGCAGGTGCGGCACACGTCCGGCCGCACCGCGTAGATGCCGCACGCGGTCGCCTTGCCGATCTCTCCCTGCAACGCCGAGCAGCGGTCACCCTCGCAGCGCATGCCGGATTGACGCGCGTTGACCAGCGCCTCCGGGATCAACGCGAGTGCCTCCTCGCTCTCGATCGAGAACCGCGGCCAGTTCTGCGAATAGCCGCAGCAGGCGCCACAGCCCTGGCAACAGCTCGACAGATCGATCTCTTCCATCAGCGTCATGTGTCCTTGTCAGGTATCCTTGGGCGGGCCCCAGACTAGGCTCTGCCGCCATTTCGCGCGCAGCACGTCGCGCCTCTCCGGATATCTTTCGTCGAGATAAGTCGCATCCACGACACGGTCGGTGCGGAAGCTGCGGAAGTCGCTGCGCAGCTCGCACCACGCCGCAAGCAGGCGAACGGCTTCGAGATAGCCGACCGAGATCGGCCAGATCATCCGCTCGCTGGGGCGGCCCTGCTCGTCGCGATAGCGCAGCATGATCTTCTTGCCCTCGTGGATCTGCGTGCGCGTCCGCGCCATGTCCAGTCGATCAGGCTCCCTGTTCCAGCTCGGCCGGGCCCGGCTCGCCGGCTCCAGCACGAACGGGCGCAGCCGCTCAGGCACGGTGTCGGCGATCTTGGCCATCAGATCTTCGGCTGCGCGCGCCAGCGTGGAATCGGCATGGCCGGCGACCCATTGCGCGCCCAGCACTGCCGCCTCGATCTCGTCGGGTGTCAGCATCAGCGGCGGCAGGTCGAAACCTTTCTCGAGGATGTAGCCCATGCCGGCTTCGCCGCGGATCGGCACGCGCTGGCCGATCAGGGTGGCGATGTCGCGATAGATGGTGCGCTTCGAGGTCTCGAGCTCAGCCGCGATCGCGTCTGCCGTCAGCGGCTTACGGGTGCGCCTCAGCACCTGGATGATCTGAAACAGCCGGTCGGCGCGTCTCATGACAATTCTCTCATCGGGGGCGGATCAGACGATCAGACAACGGCGGGCGCGTGGCTGCTGACAGGATGTTGGCAGCAGGGGAGTTCTATACCGGGACAACACATCGACTGAAGAGGGTTTGTCCATGATCGCTCCAATCCATCTTGGCCTCGCTGGACCGCTATGGCGGGCGCAGGCCTCGCTGCATGCCAGAGTCTTCGGCCGCCTTACGTTTTTCGATCTCACGGTGGTCGATCTCCGCGTTGCGCTTGCGACCATGCTGACACGCTCGCTGATCCAGGCTGCCGACGCTCTGGTCCGCCATGTGATGGGCCGCGCCTGGCGGGGGGCCCGTTTCGCAGAAGATATCACGGCTGCTGCCACCATGGTGGCAGCAGCCCGGCACTAGGTTCCGTCAACTCTTTCGGCAGGTTCAGGAGAGCTTCCATGATCACGCTTTACGGCTTTGGCACCGGCTTCGGCCTGCCGGAAATCAGCCCCTTCGTCACCAAGACTGAGGTGCAGCTCAAGATGGCGGGACTGCCCTACCGGAAGGAGCGGGCGATGCCGCCTGCATCCCCCAAGGGACAATTGCCGTTCATCGATGACGGCGGCGAGGCGGTGGCCGATTCCACCTTCATCCGCGCCCATATCGAGCGCCGCTACGGCTTCGACTTCGATGCCGGCCTGTCGTTGGCTGAGCGTGCCCAAGCCTGGGCCTTCGAACGCATGATCGAGCACCACGTCTACTGGGCGCTGATCGGCGCGCGCTGGGTCGACGCTGCCAATTTCGCCAAGGGACCTGCGCATTTCTTCGACGGTGCGCCCGAGCATAACCGCGAGAAGCTGCGCGAGGACGCCCAGTTCCGCGTCGCCGAGAACTATTTGCTTTCGGGTCTTGGCCGTCACGCCCCGGATGACGATGTCGATCTCGCCGTTCGCTCGTTGTTCGCGTTGTCGGTGCAGCTCGGCGACAAATCCTATCTGATGGGCAACAGGCCTTGCGGCGTCGATGCCACCGCCTTCGGCGCGCTCGCGGGCATTTTGACGCCGTTCTTCGAATCCAACCTGCGGCAGCGCGCGGAAGGATTTCCGAATCTGACCGCCTATGTCGACCGGATGATGGACACCTACTATCCGGAGTTCGCCTGGACGCCGCTACGGCAGGCGGCCTGATCCGAGCGCGCGGCACGTACGAACGAAAAGAGCCGGCCCAATGGGCCGGCTCTCGTCGTCCTGGAAGCTTCATCGCTCACTTCACGAGCTTGTATTTGCCGTCCTTGACCGTGAGCAGGATGCGCGAGCGATCGTCGAGGCCGTAGCGATCCTTTTCGGTGAAATTGTAGACGCCTTGGCTTGCAGCCAGCTCCTTCTCGGACAGCAGGGCCTGGCGGATTGCTTCGCGGAATTCCGGCGTGCCGGGTTTTGCGGTTTTCAGCGCCGTCGGGATGATGCGCTTCAGGATCTCGAAGGCATCGTAGGAATGGCCGGCGAATTGGCTGCGGCTGTTCGGGCCGTACTTGGCTTCATACGCCGTGTTCAGCGCGAGGCCCGGCCTCTTTGTGGCAGCTTCGTCCGGCTGGTCTTCGGGATCCATGACGGGACCGGAGGCCATCAGCACGCCTTCCGCAGCTTTGCCGGCGATGCGGATGAAATCCATGCTGGCGGCGCCGTGGGTCTGGTAGATCAGCCCCTGATAGCCGCGCTCGCGCAGCTCGGTCTGCGGCAGCGCGGCCGCGGTGCCGGAGGCGCCGACCAGGATGGCGTCGGGATTGGCGGCGACGAGCTTCAGCACCTGGCCGGTCACCGAGGTATCCGGACGGGCGAAGCGCTCCTCGTCGACAATGGTCATGCCCATCGGCACGGCCTGTGCCTTCAGGTCGTTGAACCAGAGGTCGCCGTAGGAGTCCGAATAGCCGATATAGCCGAGGGTTTTGATGCCCTTAGACTTCATGTGATCATACAGCACCTTGCCGACGATCGGAATTGGCTGCGGCATCGCTACCGACCACTTGGCGCGCTCGGGCGTAATCGGGAAGGGGGCCAGACCAAAGTGCGGAATGCCGGCTTCATTGGCGACGTTGGAGACCGCAAT
The DNA here is from genome assembly GCF_014529705.1 of Bradyrhizobium campsiandrae. GTDB lineage: Bacteria > Pseudomonadota > Alphaproteobacteria > Rhizobiales > Xanthobacteraceae > Bradyrhizobium > Bradyrhizobium campsiandrae. The sequence continues at coordinate 26,978 of NZ_JAANIH010000037.1, read as the reverse complement.
CGTCGGTGGCGTCAGCGCCGAGCCCATGATGATGTCGGCCTTGGATTCGGTCACGAAGCGGCGGGCGTTGGTCGTCGCCGTGGTGGGGTCGCCGCCGTCATCGAGGACGATGACCTTCAGCGGCACGCCGCCGATCTCCTTCGGCACGAATTCCAGCGCGTTGCGCTCGGGGATACCGAGCGCGGCACCGGGGCCGGTCGTGGTCGTGGTGATGCCGATGGTGATTTCAGCGGTCTGGGCCAGCGCGGGCAGCGCCGGCAGCGCCAGCGTTGCCGCCGCGATTGCGGCGGTCAGGTAAAAGCGTTTCATCTGTTCCTCCCTTGACCTTATTCTTTGAAAGCAGAAATCGGGGACAAATTCAGCCCCGTCTTTTGGTGATGCGGCGAATTAGCTCCGGAGCTCGCTTCCTGTGAATTTGGCTACCATTTCCGGAGGGAATGGGGCCGATTTCAGTTTGTCGGGGTTGTCAGGGTCGCGGCCGACCAGCACCCGCGTCTCAAAACCTTCGATGGCCAGCGCCTCGCCCTTGTAGACGTTGTGCTTCACCTCGAAGCTCGAGCGCTTGATGCCCTCGATTCTTGTCTCGATGGTGATCCAGTCGCCGTAGGTCGAGGGGATGTAGAACTTGGACCGCGTATCGACCATGGGAATTCCCACCAGGCCGTACTTGCGGACCAGGTCCTGCTTGGAGAACCCGGCGACCTCGAACAGGGCCGACGTCGAATCGTCGAACATCGCGAAATAGCGTGGGTAGTAGACGATGTTGGCGGGGTCGCAGTCGCCCCACTGGATCTGGACGTCGCGCCGGTTCACGAACATGCGCGGTGCCCTTACTTCGGCGCCATGCGCAGCGAGCCGTCGAGGCGCACCACTTCGCCGTTGAGGTAGGAGTTCTCGACCATGTGCAGGGCTAGCGCTGCGAATTCGTCGGCGTTGCCGAGCCGGCGCGGGAAGGGGATCGCGGCGGCGAGCGAATCCTGGGCTTCCTGCGGCAGATTGGCGAGCAGCGGTGTCAGGAACAGACCGGGCGCGATGGTGAGCACGCGGACGCCGAACTGCGCCAGCTCGCGCGCGATCGGCAAGGTCATGCCGACGATGCCGCCCTTCGAGGCCGAATAGGCGGACTGGCCGATCTGGCCGTCATAGGCGGCGACCGAAGCAGTGTTGATGATGACGCCGCGCTCGCCTGATGCCTGCGGCTCGAGCTTGGACATTTCCGTCGCGGCAAGGCGCAGCATATTGAAGGTGCCGATCAAATTGACCTTGATGACCTTGTCGAAATCGGCAAGCGCCATCGGGCCGTCGCGGCCGACGACACGTTTGGCGACGCCGATACCGGCGCAATTGACCAGCACGCGGGCGGGGCCGTGAGCCTTGGTCGCCTGCGCGATCGCAGCTTCGGCCGAGGCGGCGTCGGAGACGTCGCAGGTCACGGCGACGCCCTTGATCTCGGCGGCAACGGTTTCGGCAAGCTTGCTATTGAGGTCGCAGACCGCGACCTTGGCGCCCTGCGCCGCCAGCTTTCGCGCGGTGGCCGCGCCCAGTCCCGATGCGCCGCCGGTGACGATGGCTGCCTGATCCTTCAACAACATGGCGTTCTCCTTCGATGAATTCCTTTAGCCGACCGATATCACACGGTCCGATGGATTGGCAGCGTAGAGCTCCTCGATCAAGGCGGTGCGATTTTCAAGTACCGCGCGCTGGTTGATCGAGCCCTTGTCGGTGACTTCGCCCTTGTCGATCGAGAGCGGCGTGTCCATCAGAATCGCGCGCGTGACTCGCGTCGAGGAGCCGGTGGCCTGGGTGAGGAAGCGCGTCAGGCGCTCGCGAAAAGCCTCGCGCACCAGGCGGTCGCGCGCGGTGACCGTGAGGTCGTCGGCCGGCAGCGTTGGGTTGATCAGCCGGCAGCCGTCGAGATCGAGGATGACGAGGGCTGAGACCTCGTCGCGGTTGATGCCGGCGATGACGACATCGCGCACCAGCGGCGCGCAGGCCGCCGTGAGACGTGCGCGCAGCGGGCCGACGCTAACCCAGGTGCCGCTTGCAAGCTTGAAGTCTTCGCTGACGCGCCCGTCGAAATCGAAGCCGGCATTGAGATCGTCAGGGTCGGCGGGCTTGAGCGCATCGCCCATCTTGTAAAAGCCCTCTTCGTCGAAGGACTTTGCGCTGATGTCGGGCTGGCGCCAGTAGCCGGGCATCACGTTCGGCCCCTTGGCGCGCACTTCGAGCTTGCCGTTGTTCGGAACGAGCTTGGCCTCGTTGCCCGAGACCGGCAGGCCGACATGGCCGGAGCGGCTGGTGCGCGGATTGACCGACATGAAGAACGGCGCGGTCTCGGTGGCGCCGAGACCGGTCAGCATCGGTACGCGATAGCCCTTCTCCTTCACCGCAAGTTCATCGAGGCTGTTCCAGACGAACGGCGACAGCGCGGCGCCGGAGAAGAACATCGCATGCAGCCGGTCGAAGAACTTTGCGCGCAGGCCCTGGTCGTCGCGCAAGTAGGGCAGCAGCGATTCATAGCCTTTGGGCACGTTGAAATAGACCGTTGGCGAGATTTCCTGGAGATTGCGCACGGTCTCCTCGATGCCGCCGGGCATCGGCTTGCCGGCGTCGAGATACATCGAGCCGCCGTTGTACAGCGTCAGCCCGATATTATGGTTGCCGCCAAAGGTATGGTTCCACGGCAGCCAATCGATGATGACGGGCGGCTCGTCCTTGAGGAAGGCGAGCGTCTCGCGCAGCATCACCTGGTTGGCGCAGATCATGCGCTGGGTGTTGATGACGGCCTTGGGGTTGCCTGTTGAGCCCGACGTCAGCAGGAATTTTGCGATCGTGTCGGGGCCGATCCTCTCATGCACCTCGTCAAGATCGCGACGGATCGGCGTTGCCATCAGGTCGGCGAGCAGGGTGATGTCGCGGCCCGGCACCTGGCCATAGGATGCGGCGATCTCGGTGCCATCAGAGACGTTGGCGGCGAGCGCGTCGGCGAACTTGTCGGCGTCCTCGGCGAAAACGAGACCGGGCGTCAGCAGCTTCATCAGGTAGGACAGCTTGCCGTAATCTTTCGACACCAGCGAATAGGCCGGGGATACCGGGCAGAACGGAATGCCGGCATAGAACGCGCCGAAGGCCAGCAAGGCGTGGTCGATCGAATTGCCGGAGAGGATGACGACCGGCCGCTCCGCCGACAGGCCGCGCTGGATCAGTGCGGACGCGATGTGCCGGCTCGCGGTCAGCAACTCGGCATAGGTGATCTTGCGCCAGCCGCGGCCGCCTTCGCGCTCGGCCATGAACACGCGGTCCGGCGTCGTCGTCGCCCAGTGATGCAGACGGTCGGTGATGCGGACCGGATAGTCGCCGAGCGGCTGCTTTGGCCGCAGGTAGATGGTGCCGTCGGTGCGACGCTCGATGTCGACGGCGGGATCGCCGAACGAGATGGGCCGCAGCGGAGAATTGCTCACGCCGCGCTCTGTGCTGGAAGAGGACGGCTGCGCGCTCATGATTTAGGCTTCACCTTGGCGGTCTTGTGCTCGAGGAACTCGCGGATCCTTCGTTTTGCTTCCTTGTCGCTCTGCGCAACGGTGGCCATGAGCGACTCCATCAAAAGGCCGGTCTGCGGATTGGCCTCCGCGATCATCGGCAGGGCCTGGAGCACGGCGAAATTGGTCAGCGGCGCGTTGGACGCGATCTTGGCCGCAAGCTCCAGCGCCTTGGAAAGACCGTTGCCGGCCTCGGTGACATATTGCGCGAAGCCGTAGGACGCGCCTTCGGTCGCGCTATAGACGCGGCCCGTCAGCATCATGTCCATCATGCGCGCGACGCCGATCAGGCGGGGCAGCCGCACCGAGCCGCCGCCGCCGACGAAGATGCCGCGCTGCCCCTCGGGCAGGGCAAAATAGGTCGAGGGTTCGGCGACGCGGATATGGGCCGCGCAGGCGAGCTCCAGTCCGCCGCCGATCACGGCGCCCTTCAGCGCGGCGATGACGGGCACGCGGCTATACTGGATGCGGTCGAACACCCGGTGCCACATTTGAGAGTGCAGCAGCCCGCCGGTGGCGTCGTGGTCCTGGAGCTCGGAGAGGTCGAGGCCGGAGGAAAAATGGTCGCCGATGCCATGAATGACGACCGCGCCGATATCTTCGGGCAGGGACGCAAAATATTCGCCGATTTCGAGGATAATGCCGTCGTTGAGCGCGTTGCGCTTGGCCGGCCGGTTCAGACCCACGGTCAGAACCCGGTCCACCCTCTCGATTTGAAGCAACCCGGAGGCGCCCGCGCCAGCGGTCTCGGCGTTTCCCTGTGTCATTTGCGTCCTTGTCAGAATAGTTATGTTGTATAACGAATTCTGGGGGAGTCAATATGGCTCAGGTCTCGCGGGGAAAGGTTCGTCGAAGTGTCCCAGGCATCTGAGCAGTCGGAGTGCTACGGCCTCATAGACGGAGGCGCATCAGACGGCGTCGGTCATCAATTTCTTCGCGGCTTGGGCAAGCAGGCCTGAGCGCGTGTAACCGTGCGCTTCCGCATATTTGTCGATCTGCTCAAGGACGTCGCCGGGCAGCGTGACATTGACGCGGACGATCTTTGGCTGGTCCTCTTTAACCGACACCAGAATTGCAACGCCTGAGCGGTTCTCGGGATTCGACATGACCTCTTCGAGTGATGAAGGCTCGGGGATCGCTTCTCCCTCTTCGGCCATGCCTTCGAGATGCAGCGCGAGTGCTTCCTCGGCCATATCGCGCGCTTCGTCGAGCGTTGTTCCCGCGGTTATGACTCCCGGGAGATCAGGAAACGACACACCAAAGTCGCTGTCGGCGTCCTTATGGATGAGGCCAATGTAGTGACGCATCGCGCTTACCTCAGCTTCAGGCCGGACTGCTTCTCTATGCTTTTAAACGTGCCAAGGGGAACGTCCCGCTTGGGATGAGGGACCGTGACACGGCCCGCCTTCGCCGGGTGTTTGAATTGTAAATGGCTGCCCTTCTGGGCCACCTGGACCCAGCCATCTCTTTGAAGCGCCGAGATAATGTCCCGGCTATTCATTGTGTGTATTTATACACATTGGTCCGAGGAGTCAACAATAACGCTCACACCACCTGATGCACGTCGATCACCACGCGATCAGCATGGCGTGCCGCTGAGCCGACAAAGATGTGCTCCATCAGCCAGCGATACGTCGCGTGTCCGGTCTCGAATTTCGGCACGGTCCGGAAATAGATCAGCTTCGGATCGACCGCTTCGCCGCGCTTGAGCTTTTGCAGGAGCTCGACCGGGCCGAAGCGCATGCCCTTGTTCTCGACATAGACGACGGCGCCGTCGTCGGTCTCGAAGGCGTACTTCGCTTCCAGGTCGGTCAGCTCGTTGGGGCGGATGATCTGGAAGTCGGCGCCGAAGGGCAGCACCTTGCCTGATATCGCGCCCTTCACCTCGCCGCCGATGATCGGGATGATGCGGCGGACCCCGATGCCGGTCTCCCCGGCGGTGACGACCTCGCCAATTCTTGCGGTGATGGTGAAGACGTATTTCGTCTCGAGCGTCGGTGCGGTCATCGCTTCACCCTTCTAATGCCCCATCATCCGCATCGGCAGCCATGTCGCCAGCAGCGGGAAGGCGATCAGGATGACGAGGCGCACCAGATCTGTCGCCACGAACGGGATCACGCCCTTGAAGATGGTGGAGAAGGAGACGTCCTTCACCACGCTCTTGATGACAAAGACGTTCATGCCGACAGGCGGATGGATCAGGCCGAGCTCGACCGTCATGACGATGATGACGCCGAACCAGATCGGGTCGAAGCCGAGATGGGTGATCACGGGGAAGATGATCGGCACGGTCAGGATGATCATCGCCATGGCATCCATCAGGCAGCCGAGCACCAGATACATCACCATGATCAGGGCCAGCACGCCGTAGGGGCCAAGGCCGAGGCCGGTGAGGAATTCGGTGACCTTCTGCGGCGTCTGCGTCACGGTCAGGAAGTAGCCGAAGATCAGCGCGCCGATCAGCACGGTGAACACGGCGGCGGCTGTGCGTGTCGCCTGGAGCAGCGAGGCCAGCACCTTCTCGCGGTCGAGCCGTCCCGTGACGATGCCGATGATGAACGCGCCGGTGGCGCCGACGCCGCCCGCCTCGGTCGGGGTGAAACGCGGCAGGAAGGGGAGGCCGTAGAGGCCGCCGATCACGAACACGAACAGCAGCACGGGCGCCCAGATGTCCTTCAGGCCCGCGAAGCGCTCGCGCCAGGGCAGCACCTTGCCCTTGGGCAGGAAGTCGGGACGGAAATAGCCGATCAGGAAGATCGTGATCATGTACATGGTCATCGCCAGAAGGCCCGGGATGATGCCCGCGATGAACAGCTTGCCGATATCCTGCTCGGTGATGATGCCGTAGACGGCCAGAACGGTGGAGGGCGGCAGCATCGCACCCAGCGTGCCGCCGGCGGCGATCACGCCTGTCGCAAAGGACTGCGGATAGCCGAAGCGGCGCATTTCGGGATAGGCGACAGCGGAGAAGGTCGCTGCAGTCGCAACCGACGAGCCGCAGATCGCGGCAAAGCCGCCGCAGGCACCGACGGTCGCGATGCCAAGGCCGCCGCGCAAGTGCCCGACGAACCCATTGGCGGCGCGGAACAGCTCGCGGCTCATGCCGGAATTGCTGACGAAGGAGCCCATCAGCAGGAACATCGGGATCACGCCGAAGGTGTAATCGGTGACCGTGCGCATCGAAGTCTGGCCGACCAGCTTCAGCGCGGGCGTCGCGCCGACCAGATAAGAGAAGCCGGAGACGCCGACGAGGCCCATGGCCATGCCGACGGGCACGCGTAGCAGCATCAATGCGAACAGGGAAACGAAGCCGATAACGGCGACGGCATCAGTGCTCATGGTTACTCGGTCGCCTTCAGCTTGGGGTCGTGCATGTCTTCGGGGTGGAAGATCAGCCGGTACGTGCGGATCGCGATCAGCAGCACGGCGGAGACGTCGCCGATCCAGGCGATCGCGAAGAACGGCCAGGTCGGCATGTGCATGTCGAAAGTCTGGACGTTGTCGTTGTAGGTGCCCCGCACCTTGTCGAACAGCGTCCAGGTCTGCACGGTGACGACGAACAGCAGCACCAGCGTCGCGAACACGTCGATCCAGCGCTGGTAGCGCGGGCCGACATTGCCCCAGACCAGGTCGACCGTGATGTGCGTGCCGCGGTACGACGTGGCCGCGATGCCCCAGAAAATGAGAATGCCGAGCAGCATGCGGCCGATGTCGAAACTGTCGGGGATCGAATAGTTCAGCGTGTTGCGCAGCAGCACCGACAGAAAGATGTCGAGCGCAACGATGCCGACGAAGGCGGCCGCGATCCATTCGATCGAATCGATGACGCGGTCCATCCAGGAACGCTTCATAGGCGGAGGTCCTCAAATTTGCAGGAAAACGGCGGCGGAATGATTCCCGCCGCCGCTTCTGTTTCCATGAAAACTATTCCGCCAGCGCGTTGTACTTCTTCAGTGACGCCTTCAGCTCCGCGAGCGTGGCGTCGGGGTCGTAGCCGGCTTTCTTGGCGCCATCGCTCCAGGTCTTGACCAGCGGCTCGGCCGCCTTCTTCCAGGCGGCGGTCTGGTCCGGCGTCAGCTTGTAGACGTCGTGTCCCTCTTCCGCCTTCACCTTGTCGACGCCGGCATCCTCGAACTTGCCCCAATGCTCGCCGACGACGCCGGCCATCTCGGTCGAGCAGTTCTTGTCGATCGCGGCCTTCTGCTTGTCGGACATCGCATTGTACTTGTCCCTGTTCATCACGAACACGAACGTCGTGGTGTAGAGCGGCGCTTCCATATCGTACTTCGTCACCTTGTCGATGCCGAACAGCACCAGCGAGCCCCAGGGGAAGGTGACGCCATCGGCGACGCCGCGCTCGATGATGTCGCGCACTTCAGGCGCGGAGGATTGCACGTTGGTGCCGCCGAGCGCGGTGACGAAGTTCGCCATGGTGGCGTGCGCAGGGCGGATCTTCATGCCTTTCACGTCCTCCGGCATCACGATCTTCTTGGTGCGGGAGTGGAAGGACGAAGGCGAATGGACGAAGGCGAGGCAGTATTTGACGTCCTTCATCTCCTTCTCGGCATATTTGCGGTACCAGGCGTCCAGACCCTCTGAACCGCCCTTGGCATCCGAGATCAGGAACGGCAATTCACCTGCGCCGATGATCGGGAAGCGGCCTGGCTGGTAGCCGGGATTGACGTAAGTGACGTCGGCAATGCCGTCGCGCGCCATGTCGTAATGGTCGAATGCCTTGCCGAGCTGTTGGGCCGGAAACACCTTGCCCGTGATGGTGCCGCCGGAATCCTTGTTCACCGCGGCCACCCAGTCTTCCAGCGACTTTTGCAGCGGATGCGAGGCCGGCACCCAGTGCGAGACCTTCAGGTCGATGGTCTTGTCCTGCGCGAATGCAGGGCTCACGCTTGCTGCCAGCAGCAGAGCCAGACAGGCCTTTCTCATCACGCGTCTCTCCCTCTTTGTTGACGGCGGGCTTCGATGGCCCGGTCTCGTTAGTTAACATGTTATATAATTGGCCGGCGCGTTCAAGCCGGAACTGCTGCGTCATCTACGTCAGCGATGTTGCATGGATTTGTCGCGTTGCCGCGACGGCCATTCCCCTTTTGCCCAACCGTTATATGTTATAATTATCGCGCGCGGCCGATCACGACAAGCGAACCGCGACGAAAGCCTACAGGATCGGCAGGAGCAAGTATTGCGGACAAAAGTCGCAATCATCGGGGCGGGGCCGGCCGGATTGTTGCTTCGGCAACTTCTGCACACATACGGCATCGACAACGTCATTTTCGAGCGGCAGAGCCCGGATTACGTGCTGGGACGCATCGGCGCAGGCTTGCTAAGGACGTGCAGCCGCATGATTTCGACGGCAGTCACCCGCGCGTAACCTGGGTCAAGGATGGCGTCACCCACACACTCGATTGCGACTTCACCGCCGACTGAGACGGTTTTCACGGCATCAGCCGCGCCAGCGTGCCCGCGTCGGCGATCGGGCAATTCGAGCGGCTCTATCCATTCGGCTGGCTCGGAATGACGCGGCGGTGCCTCCACATCGTCATTGCGAGCGAAGCGAAGCAATCCAGCAATCTATCCGCGGAGACAGTCTGGATTGCTTCGTCGCAAGGGCTCCTCGCAATGACGATGCCCCCCGTTTTCAAACACCCGCGCAAATCCCGTTTAAAACTTTGTAATTGATGCGCCTGTCACGTCCATCGCGTTCAATGCTGGCAATCAGCAACGCGAGACGCACATGACCAGCAACGACATCCCCGAAGGCTTCGAGCCGCTCTCTCGCAAGAGCCCGCTGACCGAACCGTGGGAGCCGCTCTACGCAAGGAAGACCGACCGCGCCGTCATCATCGGCCTGCGGCTCGCAAGGCCTCACACCAATGGCCGCGGCCTGATCCATGGCGGCCTGATCACAGCGCTCGCGGACAACGCCATGGGCTATAGCTGCGCGCAGGCCACGGGCTGGACCATTTCGCTCGTGACGGTCTCGCTCTCGATCGATTTCGTCGGCTCGGCCGAGATCGGTCAATGGTGTTCGATCGAGAGCGAGGTGATCAAGACCGGCAAGACAATCTGCTTCGCGCAGTGCCTGGCGAAGGCCGATGATGCCGTGATCGCGCGGGCCAGCGGAACGTTCCGAGTGGTGCCCAAGAAAGCCTCAGCTTAACCAAACCTCCACTGCGTCGTCTCCACCACGAGATCGATGAACGCGCGCACCTTGGCCGAGAGCAGGCGCGAGGTCGGATAGACGACATGGATCGGCAGCGCCGGCTGCTCGTATTTCGCCAGCACGATTCTGAGCCGCCCGCGCTTCAGCCCCTCGGCGGCTTGATAGGCCAGCACCCGCGTAATGCCGCCTCCGGCCTCGGCATATTGCAGGGCGGCATCGGCACTGTTGCTGGTGAAGCGCGGAGATGGCGTCACCTCGATGTCGCGGCCGTCCTGCACGAACTGCCAGCTTGCCAGCGGACCGAACTGGATCGTTTGATGCTCGCGCAGTGCGTCGGGCGTCTTCGGCTCGCCATGGCGCTTGAGATAGCCGGGCGTCGCCACCGTGATCCGCCGCATCTCGCCGACCTGGCGCGCCACCAGCGAGGAATCGGCGAGATGGCCGATCCGCACCGCGACATCGACGGCGTCTTCGACGAGGTTGACGAGGTTGTCCGACAGCCTCAATTCGCAGGCGACTTCGGGATAACGCTTGAGATAGGCGGTCATGACCGGCCCGACATGCAGCCGGCCGAAGCCGACCGGGGCCGACACCGCGAGACGCCCGCTCGGCCGGTTGCGCTCCGCCCGTGCCGAGCCGTCAGCCTCCTCGACATCGGCGAGGATCCGCCGGGCGCGTTCCAGATAGCGCGTGCCGACATCGGTCAATCTCACCTGCCGCGTGGTTCGTTGCAGCAGCCGCGCGCCGAGATGGTCCTCCAACGCCGCGACCAGCCGCGTCACGGCCGACGGCGACAGCCGCAGTTTACGCGCGGCCGGCGCAAATCCGCGCAGATCGGCGACGGTGACGAAGACGTGCATGGCATCAAGACGGTCCATGGAAATTATTGCATATATTGCAACGATGAAGTGTCAAGCCGCCAGATTGTTTTAGACTGTAGAAGGTCCATCTTGAAATCGGGAAGACGCAGCAATGCGCCGGAATTTTCAGGAGATATTCCGATGACCGGAGTTCATACCTATGCCAGCGATGTCGCTTTCACCCCCGCGGTGAAGGCGATCCAGGCGCGCAAGGGCTCGCGCGAGGCCTATGGCCGCGTCGAGCAGCGCGGCTGGCGCACCGAGGTCGACGAGGACCTCGAAGCCTTCCTGACTGAAGCCAACAGTCTCTACTTCGCGACCGCGGCGGCTGACGGACAGCCCTACATTCAGCACCGCGGCGGGCCGAAGGGCTTTCTGAAGGTGCTGGACAAGCGGACGCTCGCCTTCGCCGACTATGCCGGCAACCAGCAGTACCTCACTCAGGGCAACCTCTCGGAGAATGCCAAGGCCTATATCTTCGTGATGGATTATGCCCATCGCCGCCGGGTGAAGATCTGGGGCGAGGCGCGCGTGGTCGAGGACGACGAAGCGCTGCTGGAGGCGCTGATGCCGCAGGGATACCGGGCGCGGCCCGAGCAGGTGATCGTGTTCAAGATCGCTGCCTGGGATACCAATTGTCCGCAGCACATTCCGCAGAAGTTCGACGCTTCTGATGTTGCGGCGGCGCTGGCGGCCAGAGACCAGCGGATTGCGGAGCTCGAGGCGCAGGTTGCGGCGCTCAAGGGGCAGGCAGCAGAGGAGAACGGCTAATCGTCGACGTCGTCCTGGGTGCGGCCGAACAGGTGGACGATGCCGGGCGTCGCGATCGTCACGAACACGAAGCGCGAGAGGTGATGGGCGCCGACGAAGATCGGGTCGATGTGCAGCGTGAGCGCCAGCGCCAGCATCGCATCCATCGCGCCAGGTGCGAACGCAACGACGACGTCGGAGAATTTGACCTGCGTCGTGAGTGCGACGATGGCGACGAAGATGGCAGACACGGCGATCGCCACGGCGAACGATCCCAGCGCGGCGTTGATGTGGCCGGCCAGCGTCTTGATCCGCATCCGGGCAAAGCGGCTGCCGATCAGCGCGCCGATGCCGACCAGCGCGACGCCGCGGACCCAGTTCGGCAGGCCGCCCTCGACCCAGCCTGCGCCATGGAGCACGCTGGAAGCGATCATCGCGCCGAACATCCAGCTCGCCGGAAACTTGATCAGCCGCAGCACCAGCGATGCCGCCAGCGAGGCGGCGACCAGTTCAACCAACTCGAGCGGCGAGGCGATCGTGGTCGTCAGCGACGGCGCAACGGAAGGCGCGACGCCCGCGATCGCCAAGATCATCGGCAGCGCGGCGGTCAGGATGATCACACGCATGGTCTGCACCACCGCGATTCCCGGCAGGTCGGCGCCGCGCTCGACCGCCAAAATCGTGATCTGCGAGAGGGCGCCCGGGCTGCCGGCGAGGAAGGCCGAGGTGCGATCCCACCCATGGACGCGCTGGAGGTAATAGCTGGAGCCGAAAGTCGAGCAGAAGGTGGCGAGCGCCAACAGCCCGATGGTCAGGGGATAGGCGCTGACCTGCTGGATCAGATGGCGCGAGACCACCGAGCCCAGTGAAATACCGAGCAGCACCAGCACGGTCTGGGTCAGGAGCGGCGGCACCGCAAGCTGACGCCCGGCAATCGCGGCGATCCCGACCGCGATCATCGAGCCCGAGATCAGTCCGCCTGGAAGGCCCGCGACCAGGAAGACCAGGCCGCCGGCGGCGCCGATGACGAGCGTCTCCGCGGTGCTCAAAACCTTGGCACGGCTCGGCCATTCGAATGGAAGAGAGGCGGCGATTTGCTTCACACCACCTTATCGCAAATCGGCGAGAGGCGCACAATTGCAGGCTCGTCATGCCGCAATGCGTGCGCCTCCCGCCAAAGGCGAGGAGCGGATTGTGACGGATTTACTTCTTGTCAGCGGCTGGCGCGGGCGCGGGAGTGCCGCCGGCCTTCGCGGTCTTGATGCACTCGGAGCGGAATTTCTTGCGCTCCTTGCCATGCAGGCCCTTGGCATCCGCCTGCTTGGAGCATTCGAGCGACTCGGCCGAGTGCTCCTTCGGTGCCTTTTTGTCGGTGGTGGCGGCAGCATCGGTCTTGGCGGCCGGCGCCGCGGTCTGCGCGAAGGCGGTGCCGGCGGCGAATAGGGAGGCGATCGCGACGACGGCAAGGCGGGAGGCGAGGGTCATGATAGGGCTCTTCTTGCGAGAGTTGCGGAGGGCCGCGAACGTCGGCCCGTGTTGCTGAACGCGACATGAATAAACCTGAACGGAGGGGTCACTATATTTTGGCGTCGAGCAGCATCACTTCCTTGTCGGACGTCGGGGGCACGCTAGGATAGCAATCCTCGTTTTGCTTTCCTGAGGGAGACCAAGGATGACCATCCAAGCCAAACTGTTGTGTGCAATTGCGGTGTCGGGCGTTGCCGCGCTGGTGGCGAGTGCGCCGGCCCAGGCGCTGACCTCGCAGGAGTGCAGTGCGAAATACCAGGCAGCCAAGAAGGACGGCTCGCTCGGCACCATGAAATGGAATGACTTCCGCAAGGCCCAGTGCGGTGCCGACGCGACGCCTGCGGCTGCGCCAACCGCGGCGGCCCCGGCGGCGCCCCCGCCTGCTGCCGAGCCGAAACAGGCCAAGAAGGAGGCAGCCCCCGCTGCTGCTCCGGCGCCGACCCTGCCGGCCGGCCCCGCGATCTTCCCGAACGCGGTCGATCCCAAATACGCCAAAGAGACCGCCGGCAAGGCACGCCTCCATACCTGCGTCGACCAGTACAACGCCAACAAGACCACCAACGGCAATGGCGGCATGAAGTGGATCGAGAAGGGCGGCGGCTATTACAGCGAATGCAACAAGAAGCTGAAGGGCGCCGCCTGAGGCTTCAAGACGACGCAGAGGCCGGAGCCGAGCTCCGGCCTTTTGTTTTAGTCCAACAATTTCTCGGCCGATTTCGTCACGAGCTGTGACCGCTTGCGCGGGCCGCGCTCGACGAACAAGAGGCTCTGGCCGAAGATGAAGCAGTAGAACAGGAAGGCCTGCGCTTCCGCCTCCTCCGCCTCGAGGCCGGTCGCGCGATAGAGCTCGGCCACGTGCTTGAGCCGTGCTGCATCCACGTTCGCCACCGCGGCAGCCGCGCTTTCGTCGGAACGGGCCCATTGCCGGATCGCGAGCTCGATCGCCATGCCTTCCGGATTGAGCCGTTCGGAATAGAGCTGGATCACCGCCTTCAGTCGCTCGCGGGGCGTCTCGCCGTCGAGACTGGTCTGCTCCGCGATTGACGCCGAGCGGCCCTCGCGCCAATGCACCAGCATGGCCTCGAGCAGCGCGGCTCGGTCGGCGAAGCGGCGATAGAAGCCTCCCTTGGTAACGCCGAGATTCTTGGCAAGCACTTCGACCCGCACGCCCTCGACGCCGGCGCGGGCGAGTTCTTTGAACCCCGCCTCGACCCAGACGTCGCCCTTGCCGTCATTCATGAAGGAAGCCTCACCGGTTCTTGATACGCCGCCGTATTGCTAACGCGCTTCCTGCCTGATACGCTACCGTATCAAGATCAAGGCACGGACAGGGGCAGGGAATGGCGCTGGAGCAGGAGGCGACTTATCGTGGCACCGTCTATCCGTGGCAATGCGATCACGTCGGCCACATGAACATCATGTGGTATGTCGGCAAATTCGATGAAGCCAACTGGAATCTGTTTGCCCGGCTCGGGCTGACGCCGAGCTATCTGCGCGCCTCCGGCCGCGGCATGGCCGCAGTCCAGCAGAATATCACCTACAGACGCGAGCTGCTTGCCGGCGATGTCATCGAGATCCGTAGCCAGCTGCTCGAGCTTCGCGACAAATCGATCCGTTTCCGGCACGATATGACGAACGCTGAGACTGGCGAGATTGCTGCGTTCTGCGAGCTTACGGCCGTGCATATGGACCGTAGCCTGCGCAAATCCGCGTCGTTCGCCGATGACGTCCGCGCGATAGCGCTGCGACATGTTGCCGAACCGGTCGGGGCCTGAGCCATGGCTGCGTTCGAGCCGAAAGATCCGGGCTATCGCGCGGCGGCCGTCGCCATGTTCGAGCGACAACCGGCGATGCACACGCTTGGCATCGTCATCGTCCGCCTGGCGCCGGGCGAGGCCGAGCTGGCCATGCTGCATTCGTCGGCGCTGACGCAGCAGAATGGCTTTGTTCATGCCGGCATCATCACGGCGGGGCTAGACAACGCCTGCGGCGTCGCCGCCTTTACGCTGATGCCGGCCGAGGCCGATATCCTCACCGTCGAATTCAAGACCACGCTGCTCGCACCCGCCCGCGGCGAGCGCTTTGTGTTCAAGGCTGAGGTCGTCAAGCCCGGCCGCACGCTTACCTTCTGCGAGGCCAAGGCCTTTGCCGAGCATGACGGCAAGACCTCGCTGATTGCCACCATGACCGGAACGCTGATGGCGATGCTGCCTCGTGCTGTGGCTGCGCATCAGCGCCCGCGGCCACCGCATGGTGGCAATTGACAAGCCCGGCGGCGCATCCCTTGATGCGCCATGCTTGCGAGTCTCAGCCTTATCCTGCTCTGCCAACTGACCGGAGAGGCCGTGGTCCGTGGCCTCGGCCTGCCGCTGCCGGGCCCCGTGCTCGGCCTGCTCCTGCTTCTGACCCTGCTGCTCGCGCGCGATCGCTTTGCGTTGCTCGCGCATGGCCCGCTCGGCAAGGATGGTGTGGAGTCCGCCAGCAAAGGCCTGCTGGCGCATCTTTCGCTGCTATTTGTGCCTGCCGGCGTCGGTGTGGTGCAAGAACTCGATCTGCTCGCCTCCCACGGCATCGCCATCGTCCTGGTGCTTGCCCTGTCGGTGGTCGTCACCTTGCTCGCCACCGTCCTGACCTTCCGCCTGGTCAGCCGCCTGTTGAAGCAACAGGACTTCAGATGAAAGACAACCCGTTCTCGCTCTGGGTCTATCTCTCGCAATCGCCGCTGCTCTGGCTGACGGTGACGCTGCTGGTCTACGCGGCCACGGACGCGGTGTCGCTGGCCACACGACGCCATCCGTTTGCCAATCCGGTGCTGCATGCGATGTGGATCATCGGGGCGTTCCTGCTCGCGACCCACACGTCCTACACCACCTATTTCGCGGGCGCCCAGTTCGTGCACTTCCTGCTCGGGCCTGCCACCGTGGCGCTCGCGGTGCCGCTTTACGAAAACCGCAAGCGTGTGGTCTCCTCCATCGTGCCAATGCTGGTGGCGTTGATCGCGGGCTCGGTGGCGGCCGTGGTGTCGGTGGTGCTGCTCGCAGAACTTGCCGGCCTGCCGCGTGATGTGGTGCTGTCGCTGGCGCCGAAATCGGTCACGGCCGGTGTCGCCATGGGTATCGCCGAATCACTGCATGCGGATCCTTCGCTGGCCGCGGTCGCGGTCATCCTTACCGGCATCATGGGGGCGATCATCGTGACCCCACTCATGAACCGCACCGGCATCACCGATTACCGCGCCCGCGGGTTCGCCGCCGGCCTTGCCGCGCACGGCATCGGCACGGCGCGGGCATTCCAGGTCGACGAGATCGCCGGCGTCTTCTCCGGCATTGCCATGAGCCTCAACGCTCTGGTGACCTCGTTCCTGGTCCCCCTGGTGGTGACGCTGCTGGTGCGATGACATCGCTCCTGCCACGCTCTATATGGAGCGTAACATTTCCCGGTCCTGAGCCGTATTGGGGCGATAGGACCGAAACGGGACGAGATATGACGGGATTCAGGACTAGGGACCCAAAAAGCGGCCTTCTGCCGACGCGCCGCGCGGCGCTGACGTTGATCGGGGCAGGCGCCTTCGCCGCTGGCGGGATAAGCTTGGCGCGCGCGGCAGCTACCGGTGATGACGAAGTGCTCACCGAAGCCAAGGTGCTGCGCGACCCCGATGTTCCCGTCGCCGGCAACCCCGCGGGCAACATCAGCATCATCGAGTGGTCCGACTATAATTGCCCCTATTGCCGCAAGCTCGAACCCGAGCTTCGCCAGGTCGTCCAGGACGACGGCAAGGTGAGGCTGGTCTTGAAGGACTGGCCGGTCCTCGGCCCGGTCTCGGTGACGGCGGCCCGGATCGCGCTCGCAGCGAAATATCAGGACAAGTACCATCCGGCCCATGACGCGATGATGGGCGTCAGTTCGCGCCTGACCGAGTCGCGCATCAACGAGCTGCTCGCCTCCATCGGCGTCGACATGGATCGCCTCAAGAGCGATCTCACGGCGCATGGGAAGGACATCGACGCGATCCTCAAGCGCAACAATGACCAGGCCGAAGCTTTCGGCTTCCGCGGCACGCCGTCCTTCATCGTCGGCAAATACCGCGTGCCGGGCGTGCTCAGCATGGCCGAGTTCGAGCAGGTCATCGCCGACGCGCGCAAGGCCAAGATGAACTGACCTATCGCCACGCTATTCGCAGCCACGACAAAGGCGCCGCCGCAGGACCGCGACGGCGCCTTGTTCATGTCCGGTCGATCGAGCTTACTTCGATGAGATCCGCACCCAGTCCTTGTGGGCACGATCGCGCAGCAGGTCCCAATCGGCCTTCGCGACATCCCAGTTCACGATGGTGCGATTGGTGATGGCAACCTCGCCATTGGCGACGGACGACGTCTGCATGGAATCATAGACATAGACGCCGCAAGCGAGCAGCAGCGCGCCCAGGATCATTCCGAAAAAAGTCTGCATGGCGAACCCTCCGGTGTGTCGGGCGGACAACGTCGGCCCGGAGTGATGGTTCCGCGACAGTGCGGCGCAGTTAAGGACGGTTCGTTCACGCCCCGTTCAGCCATTGCAGCAGCTCCGCATTGATCTCGCGCGGATAGGCGTGGCTGAGATCGTCGATCTCGCGGTAGGTGACGTCAGCGCCGGCGGCAGCGAGGGCGCCTTGCGTCTGCCGTGCGGTCTGCACCGGAAACATCCAGTCGAGCTTGCCGTGGGTGATGAAAACAGGCAGGCCTTGGAGCCGCGTGGCGTCGGCCATCTCCGCCATCAGCGGATGGAAGGTCGCCGACACCGGCGCAAGGTGAGTGAACGGGGAGGCGCCGCCGAGGCCGCTGACGTAGCAGAAGGTGCCGCCGTCACTCATGCCTGATAGCAGCAGGCGTGAAGCGTCGATCGCCCAGCGGCCGCGCACGGCTTCGAGGATGCGCATCAAGTTCGGCGTGTCGCTGTCGTCGCCCATCAGCGCCCAGGTCTGGCCGGTCGCGGTTGGCGCGACCAGGATCGCGCCAAGACTGCGTGCATCGCGCAGCCAGCTCCACAGGAAGCCGCGGCCGTTGCCGCTGCCGCCATGCAGCGCCATCACGAGGGGCATCGGGCGATCGGGTGTGTAATATTCGGGTACATAGACCGAGAAGCCGCCGCGGCTGCCCGGCTCATTGTGATCGTGAAAGACGCCGGTGTGCTCGCTCGCGCCGACCTCGATCCGTGACAGCAGTTCCTCATTCCCGCGATTGGCGGCGTTGAGGAAGAAGTTGCTGACCGGCGGGAATTGCGCCGATAGCGGATAAAGCGCCTCCTGTGCGCGCGGCAGATGACGCAAGGCACGAAATACCGCGACGAGATCGCCATTGCCGCGCTCGACGTCGCGAATGCCGGCGAAGGCAGAAAGCGTCTCCTTGCAGGCAAGATCGAGCCGCTGGCGCAGCCCGGCGAACTGCTCCGGCCATTCTCCAACCGCGGCGTGCGCGGTTTGCAGGGCATCGTCAGGCGCGCCGATCGCGTCTATGACGGAAGCAAAGGCCGGCGGATGCAAGTGCCGGGCGAAGAAGCCGAGCGCTTCCAGCGCATTGAGCAATGGCGGCAGCACGGCTACGATGTCGTCGACGACGGCCTCGGTCATTGCCGCTTTCCTTATTGCAATCAGTGCAGCTTCGGCGCCTTCAGAAGCTTGAAGCGATCGGTCGAGGTCACCGTGACGTCGAACGTGACGCCTTCATGATGCGCGCTGCCCTGATGGTGCACGGTCAGCGGCACGTCGACGCCGGCGGCGCCGAGTCCCCACATCTTTTTATAGAAGGCCGTCTGGCTCGTGACTTTTTCGCCGTCCACGGCGAGGATGACGTCGCCGGTCTTGAGCTCGGCGCGAGCGGCCGGACCATTGGACGAGATCCCGATCACCACCACACGGTTGTCGATCTCGGTCGAATAGAGCCCGAGCCACGGGCGCGCCGGCTTGTTGACGCGGCCGAACTTGCGGAGATCGTCCAGGATCGGCTTCAGCAGGTCGATCGGCACGATCATGTTGACGTGCTCTGCCTTGCCGTCGCGTTCGCGCTCGAGCTGGAGCGAGCCGATGCCGATCAATTCGCCGCGCTCGTTGATCAGTCCGGTGCCGCCCCAATTCGGATGGGCGGGATAGGTGAACAAGGCCTCGTCGAGCAGATACTCCCAGTACCCGGCGAATTCCTGCTTGGCGACGATCTGGCTCGCGACCGAGCGCGTCCGCCCACCGGCGCCACCGACCACGACGCGGTCGCCGATCCTGACATCCGCCGACGAGCCGAGCGGCAGCGGCTCGACATCGAGCCGGCCGAGCGCCTGTACCAGGCCGAAGCCGGTCACGGCGTCGAAACCGAGTGCATGTCCTTCGACGACGCGTCCGTCGCCGAGGTGAAGCCAGACGGATTCCGCTTCGGTGATGAGATAGCCGATGGTGAGTACCAGCCCGTCATCAATCACGACGCCGTTGCCGGCGCGCTCGGTACCTAGCGTTTCCGCGCTGAAGGCATCAGGCGGAATGATGGCATGCAGGCCGACGACGGAGGCGAGCGCACGGTCGAGGTCGAAGCCGTAGTCGCTCGCGCGCGGCTGATGGGCCGGCGGCACTCTCCATTCGGTCAGGGCAGGCATGGAGGTCTCCTGGTCTAGCGAACGCGGTCCCTTCGCCGCGAAACGAGCGCGCGCGAAGCACCGGTAATTTAAGCCGAGGGCGACCGTCTTGAAAGACTTGACCTCAACTATTCCAGGCGCGGCCAGGCCAATTCACCGATCGCGCCAGGAACTGCCGGTGCTTATTGCAGTGGCAGCGCGCTGGACCGTTGGTCGCGCCGGTCGCATGGCTGATGTCCGGCGAGCCGCTGGTCGTTCAGCGGTGAAGCTGCTAACCATTGCCGCTTCGTTTGACCAAGAGATCACGGACCGAAGCAATGGATAACCGCAGCGACATCTGGCGTGGCATCGACACCATCAAGGGGCGTTTCATCGACCTCAGCGACAAGGTCTGGGGCATGCCCGAAGTCTGCTACACCGAGGCGCGCTCAGCCGCCGAGCATCTCGCCGAATTGCGCCACCAGGGTTTCCGCATCACCGAGAAGGTGGCGGGCATTCCGACCGCGGTGATGGGCGAATGGGGCGAGGGCGGTCCGGTGATCGCCTTCATGGGTGAATATGACGCGCTGCCAGGCCTCAGCCAGGAGGCAGGCGTCGCCGAGCACCGTCCGGTCGAGACCGGCGGTCACGGCCATGGTTGCGGTCACAATCTGCTCGGCTCCGCGGCGCTGCTCGCCGCGACCGCAGTCAAGGACTGGCTCGCGGAGCACAAGGTGCCTGGTCGCGTGCGCTATTACGGCTGTCCGGCGGAAGAGGGCGGCGCGGCCAAGGCCTTCATGGTGCGCTCCGGCGCATTCGCGGACGCCGATATCGCCATCACCTGGCATCCGCATAGTTTCTGGGAAGTTGCGGTGACGCCCTCGCTCGCCAACACCCGTGCCGACTTCATCTTCACCGGCCGCACCTCGCATGCGGCGGCTTCGCCGCACCTCGGCCGCTCCGCGCTCGACGCGGTCGAACTGATGAATGTCGGCGTGAACTACATGCGCGAGCACATGCCGAGTGATGCGCGCGTGCATTACGCGCTGCTCGACACCGGCGGCATCGCACCCAACGTGGTGCAGGCCCACGCTCGCGTCCGCTATTCCATTCGCGCCCGCGACCTTCCCGGCATGAACGAGCTGGTCGGGCGCGTCAGCAAGATCGCCGAGGGCGCGGCCTTGATGACCGAGACCAAGGTCGAAATGAAGATCATCTCTGCGGTCTCCAACATCCTGCCGAACACGCCGCTGGAACAGGCGCTGCACCGGGTCATGGAAGAGCTGGGACCGCCGCATTTCGATGACGCCGACAAGGGATTTGCCAGCCAGATCCGCGCGACGTTGACCGACAAGGACATCGCGTCGGTCTATTATGCGATCGGCATGGAGCCGACGGATCGGCCGCTGGCCGACTTCCTGGTACCGCTCGACGCCAAGCGCAATCCGCTGGTCGGCTCGACCGATGTGGGTGACGTGAGCTGGGTGGTGCCGACCGTGCAGGTTCACGCACCCACGGTTGCAATCGGTACGCCCTTCCACACCTGGCAGGTGGTGGCGCAGGGCAAGAGCCCGCATGCCCACAAGGCGATGGTGCAGGCCGCCAAGGCCATGGCCGGCCTCGGCATCAAGGCGCTGACTGAACCGGACCTGATCAAGGCAGCGAAGGCCGATCTCACCAGGCGCACGGCAAAGACACCTTATGTCTGCCCGCTGCCGGACCACGTCGCGCCGCCGCTCGATATGTCCGTGGCATAGAATTCCGTCTCGATACTTCGTCTGATCTGGAGATCAAATTTTTCGCAGTGCAACTTGGTTTCCGGCGGATTTTGACGCCGGAATGCCGAACCGTTGGGCTACGGACCGAAGTTCTGCTCAACAGACAGCCAGAAATCGTTTGCATACACACAGCCGCAGTTGACGCGCGGCCTATTCGGTGTGCCATCTACCGCCAGCCAAAACCCGGCGGCCATCCCGCGGCCGCCTGCATCCATACAGGAACCAGACGGGGACAACCATGCTGGACAAAGAACTGCGTTCGATGATCGGTGATGTGAAGGACGGGCGGATGGATCGCCGCGCCTTCATCAAGCGCCTGGCCGCCGTCGGCCTCACCGCGCCCATGGCCAACCAGATCCTCGCGCTCGGCGGTGTCGCCATGGCCGAAGGTGCCCAGACCTACAAGCCGACCAAGCGCGGCGGCGGCGGCGCGCTGAAGCTGCTGTGGTGGCAGGGCCCGACCCTGCTCAATCCGCACTTCGCCACGGGTACCAAGGACCAGGACGGCTCGCGCCTGTTCTATGAACCGCTCGCCTGTTGGGATCCGGACGGTAACATGAAGCTGGTGCTGGCGGCGGAAATCCCCTCGATCGAGAACGGCGGGCTGGCCGCTGACGGCAAGTCTGTGACATGGAAGCTGAAGCCCGGCGTCAAATGGCACGATGGCAAGCCGTTCACCGCGGACGACGTCGTGTTCAACTGGGAGTACGCCAAGGATCCGGCGACCTCCGCGCTGACCATTGCAACGCACCGCGACATCACGGTCGAGAAAGTGGACGATCTCACGGTCCGCATTCTGTTCAAGAAGCCGACGCCGTTCTGGGCCGACGCCTTTGTCGGAGCTCCGAACACCATCATCCCCAAGCATCTGTTTGCCGACTACACCGGCAGCAAGTCGCGCGAAGCGCCGACCAACCTGTCTCCGGTCGGGACCGGCCCCTACAAGTTCGTCGAGTTCAAGCCCGGTGACCTCGTCCGCGGCCAACTCAATCCGGACTATCACATGCCGAACCGGCCTTATTTCGACACCGTCGAGATGAAGGGCGGCGGCGACGCGGTTTCGGCCGCGCGCGCAGTGATCCAGACCGGCGAGTATGATTTCGGCTGGAACATCCAGGTGGAGGACGACGTCCTGCTGCGGCTCGAGAAGGGCGGCAAGGGCAAGACCATCTACGCCGTAGGCGGCGACACCGAGTTCATCGCACTGAATTTCACCGATCCCAACACCGAGGTCGACGGCGAGCGCTCCTCGATGAAGACCAAGCACCCGCTGTTCTCCGACCCCGCGGTGCGCAAGGCGCTCTCGATGCTGGTCGATCGCGAGTCGGTCAAGAAGGCGATCTACGGCCGTGCCGGCCGCACCACCGCCAACTTCCTCAACGGTCCCGAGAAGTTCGTCTCCAAGAACACCAGTTGGGAATTCAGCATCGAGAAGGCCTCCAAGCTCCTCGATGACGCCGGCTGGAAGCCGGGCGCGGACGGCATCCGCGAGAAGGACGGCAAGAAGCTGAAGATCGTCTACCAGACCTCGATCAACGGCCCGCGTCAGAAAACCCAGGCGATCATCAAGCAGGCGTGTCAGAAGGCGGGCATCGACGTCGAGCTGAAGTCGGTGGTGGCATCGGTGTTCTTCTCCTCGGACGTCGCCAACCCCGACACCTATGCGCATTTCTACGCGGACATCGAGATGTTCCAGATCCCGCTGAGCCAGCCGGATCCGTCGCAGCACATGCGCCGCTATATGTCGGCCAACGTCGCCACCAAGGAAAACAAGTGGCAGGGCACGAACTTCCCGCGCTGGGTCAACAAGGACTACGACGCAGCGATCCTGGCCGCCGAAAGCGAGATGGATCCGGTCAAGCGTGCGGCCCACTACATCAAGGCCAACGACCTCATGTTTGAGGATACCGTCTTCATCCCGGTGCAGCATCGGCTGAAGGTGGAGGCGGCTGCCAACAATCTGCGCCCGATCATCAGCGGCTGGGCCAACGAAACCGACAATCTGCACGACTGGTACCGCGAGGAATGATCACGCGCGCCTAGAGCGAATCTTCCCTCATGAGTCAGTATGTCCTGCGTCGTCTGATGATCGCGATCCCGAGCCTGCTCGGGATCTCGGCCGTCCTGTTCTTCGTGCTCGCATTGGCACCCGGAGATCCCTTCTCGGAACTGGCGACCAATCCGAACGTCCCGCCCGAGGTGCAGGCCGCGCTTCGGGCCAAGTTCGGCCTCGATGATCCGATCTATCTTCGCTATCTGCACTGGCTCAATGCCATGCTGCACGGCGACTGGGGCTTCTCCTTCGTCAGCCGGATGAACGTCGACACGCTCATCCTGCAACGTCTGCCGGCGACGCTCTACGTGATCGGCTCGGCGCAGGTCCTGGCGTTGCTGATCGCGATCCCCGTCGGCGTCTATGCGGCAACAAAGCCCTATTCGCTGTTCGACCAGGTCGCCAACACGCTCGCCTTTGTCGGCTTCTCGCTGCCGACCTTCTTCACCGGCATCCTGTTCATCCTGATCTTCTCGGTCACGCTGGACTGGCTGCCCTTCGTCTACACCACCGACATCAAGGCGACCGGCATTCACTGGGTGCTGGAGATGATCCGCCAGGCGATCATGCCGGTGGCGGTGCTCGGCCTGTTCCAGGCGGCGTCGATGACGCGCTTCGTACGCTCGGCGATGCTCGACGTCATCAGGCTCGACTACGTCACCACGGCGCGCGCCAAGGGCCTCGGCCAGGCCAAGGTCATCATCAAGCACGTGATGCGCAACGCCATGATCCCGGTCGTCACGCTGATCGCGCTGCAGATGCCTGCCGTGTTCGGCGGCGCCATCGTGACCGAGCAGATCTTCCGCATCCCCGGTATCGGCTCGCTCCTGATCTCCTCCATCCTTTCCAACGACACGCCGGTGGTGATGGCCGTCACCTTCGTCTTCGCGTGCCTCGTGGTGCTGTTCAACCTCATCGCGGACGTTCTTTATGGCTGGCTTGACCCTCGCATCTCCCTCCGCTGAGCGGGGCGTCTACTCGCCCTGGCGCGAGACGTGGCGGCGTTACAGCCGCCACAGGCTCGCCGTTGTCAGCGCGTTCCTGCTGCTTGTCCTGATCCTGGCGGTCGTGGTCGGTCCGTTCATCTGGCGCGTCAAGATCAACGACATCGACATCGTCGCCGGTTTGCAGGGGCCGTCGCTGGCCCATCCCTTCGGCACCGACGATCTCGGCCAGGACATCCTGGCGCGCATGATCTATGGCGGGCGGATCTCGCTCGCGGTCGGGCTCGCCGCGATGCTGGTGTCGGTGTTCATCGGCACGCTGATCGGCGCGCTCGCCGGGATGTCGCGCGGCGCGCTTGGGCACGGCCTGATGTGGCTCACCGACCTCTTTCTGTCGCTGCCACAATTGCCGCTTCTGCTGCTGCTGATCTATCTCTTCCGCGACGGGTTGAAGCAGGTGTTCGGACCCGAGGGTGGCATCTTCATCCTGATCGTGCTCGTGATTGGTGGCCTGCGCTGGATGCCGGTGGCGCGTCTCGTCCGCGCGCAGTTCCTGTCGATTCGCGAGAAGGAGTTCGTCGAGGCCGCGCGCGCACTCGGTGCCAGCCCGGTGCGGCAGGTGGTGAAGCACATCCTGCCCAATGCGCTGGGGCCGGTGATCATCGCCGGCACCATCGACGTCGCCGCCGCGATCATCGCGGAATCGACGCTGTCCTTCCTCGGTCTCGGCTTTCCGCCTGATACCCCGACCTGGGGCCGGCTGCTGTACGACGCCAAGGATTTCCTCGACATCGGCCCGCACTGGGCCCTGTTTCCGGGCGGCGCGATCTTCATCGCGGTGGTCGCCATCAATTTCATCGGCGACGGTCTGCGTGACGCGCTCGATGCGCGACGGGTGATCTGATGGCGCCGCTGCTCGAGATCAAGGGTCTGAAAACCCACTTCTCCACCGATGACGGCATTCTGCAGGCCGTGGACGGCGTCGATATTTCGATCAACCGGGGCGAGACGCTCTGCGTCGTCGGCGAGTCCGGCTGCGGCAAGACCGTCACCGCGATGTCGATCCTGAAATTGATCGCGATGCCGCCAGGCCGCATCGCGGCGGGCGAGATCATCTTCGAAGGCCGCGACCTGGTGCCGCTGACGAGCAACCAGCTCGACGAGATCAGGGCCAAGGAGATCGGCTTCATCTTCCAGGAGCCGATGACCTCGCTCAATCCGGTGCTCACGATCGGCGAGCAGATTGCAGAGAGCCTGCGCCGGCATGAAGCCGTGACCAGGAAGCAGGCAATCGAGCGCACGATCGAGATGCTGAAGCTGGTCCAGATTCCGAATGCCGAGGGCCGCGTCCACCACTATCCGCACCAGTTCTCCGGCGGCATGCGCCAGCGCGTGATGATCGCGATGGCGCTCGCCTGCAAACCCAAGCTCGTCATCGCCGACGAGCCGACCACCGCGCTCGACGTCACCATTCAGGCGCAGATCCTTGACCTGCTCCAGGACATGAAGGAACGCTTCGGCATGGCGGTGATGCTCATCACCCATGCCATGGGCGTCGTCGCCGAAACCGCACAGCGTGTCGTCGTGATGTATGCCGGCAAGGTGGTGGAAGAGGCCGGTGTCGACGCACTCTTCGCCGATCCGCGCCATCCCTATACGCAGGGCCTGATCCGCTCGATCCCGCGCATCGATCTCGACAGCGAGCACAAGACTAGGCTCGAGGCGATCGGTGGTTCGGTGCCGATCCTGATCAATCCGCCGGTCGGCTGCCGCTTTGCGCCGCGCTGCAAGTTTGCCATGAACGTCTGCACCGAGAAGGAGCCACTGTTGCGCGAGATCGCGCCCGGCCACCGCATGGCGTGCCATCTCGGCGATACGCAAGTTGGAGGCGCGGCATGAGCGAGCCCTTGCTCCGCGTCAGCGGCCTGAAGAAATATTTCCCCGTGCTCGGCGGTCTGCTGTCGCGCCAGGTCGGCAGCGTCTACGCGGTCGACGGCGTGTCATTCTCGGTCAATCGCGGCGAGACGCTCGGTCTCGTCGGTGAATCCGGCTGTGGCAAGTCGACGACGGGACGCTGCGTACTGCGCCTGATCGAACCGACCGACGGCGAAGTCGTGTTCGACGGCCAGGACGTGCGCCAGCTCGGCGGCACCGATCTGCGCGCGATGCGGCGGAACATGCAGCTCGTCTTCCAGGATCCGTTCGCCTCGCTCAATCCCCGCATGACGGTCGGCTCCATCCTCGGCGAAGCCTTCACCATCCACAATCTCGCGTCCAACGCCAGGGAGCGCGAGGAGCGCGTCGCAGGGTTGCTCGTGAAGGTCGGCCTCAAGGCCGAGCACATGCGCCGCTATCCGCACGAATTCTCCGGCGGCCAGCGCCAGCGCATCGTGATCGCGCGGGCGCTGGCGGTCGA
This sequence comes from Bradyrhizobium campsiandrae, assembly GCF_014529705.1. Classification (GTDB taxonomy): domain Bacteria; phylum Pseudomonadota; class Alphaproteobacteria; order Rhizobiales; family Xanthobacteraceae; genus Bradyrhizobium; species Bradyrhizobium campsiandrae. The sequence continues at coordinate 363 of NZ_JAANIH010000037.1, read as the reverse complement.
GCCGAAGCTGATCGTCTGCGACGAGCCGGTGTCGGCGCTCGACGTCTCGATCCAGGCCCAGGTCATCAATCTCCTGGAAGACCTCCAGGCCGAGCTGAACCTCACTTATCTCTTCGTCGCGCACGATCTCTCGGTGGTCGAGCACATCTCCGACCGCGTGGCGGTGATGTATCTCGGCCGCATCGTCGAGCTGGCGAAGGCGAGCGACCTCTATCGCAATCCGCAGCATCCCTACACCAAGGCGCTGCTCTCCGCGGTGCCGGTGCCGGATCCCAAGCTCAAGCGCAACCGCATCCGCCTCAAGGGCGACGTGCCGAGCCCGATGAAGCCGCCGTCAGGCTGCCACTTCCACACCCGTTGCCC
>NZ_JAANIH010000367.1 GCF_014529705.1 Bradyrhizobium campsiandrae | reverse complement strand
AGCAGCGCGCCGAATCGGCCCAGGCCCGGCTTGAGCCTGTCGAGGTCGGTGGTGATGAGGCCGTTGAGGAAGTTGCGCGCGTCCTCGCCCGCGACCTTGATCACGCCCCGGTCGGGAAGAAACGCTGGGTCATGGCTGAAGGCCCCTCTCATCCTCTGAGCGCAGGGCTCGAGGTCTTGTCGTTTGTGCCTTGCGGGCTTACGTTCCGGAGCACCATGTCGCAAGAGATTTTCGCATGAAATCAG
>NZ_JAANIH010000366.1 GCF_014529705.1 Bradyrhizobium campsiandrae | reverse complement strand
TATCTGCAACGGCGCTTTGGCGCGAAGGCGGAAGCGGAGGAGGTACTCCAGGCGTTCATGTTGCGCGCACTGGAGCGGTCTCGCGACATTCGTGATGCGGACTCGGTTCGAGGCTGGCTGAGCAGGGAAAGGTGGGTATGAAGACATTCGCAGACCACGGCATCTGCCGCCACATCCTGGTCGGCCGCAAGACGATCATTAAGCTCATGCGGAAAAGGCATCTCCCGCGTCTTGCTCTTCGATAT
>NZ_JAANIH010000365.1 GCF_014529705.1 Bradyrhizobium campsiandrae | reverse complement strand
TGCGCTGCCGGAGCTGAAGCAGCGCGGCTTCAAGCTCTACGCCAACGAGCAGCCGCATGTCTGGCCGTGGCAGTTCTCGCGCGTCGAAGGCTCGCCCTGGAACGACATTCGCGTGCGTAAGGCCGCCGGCATGAAGATCGTCGACAACGTCACGCCGCATGTCTGGAATTATCATCTCAGCGTGCTGCCGGGCTCGCCCTGGACCGACATCCGCCTGCGCAAGGCGCTCAACCTTGCGATCAACC
>NZ_JAANIH010000364.1 GCF_014529705.1 Bradyrhizobium campsiandrae | reverse complement strand
CAAGGGGGCGCACTTCATCGAACTTTGCTGCAAGCGCGACATTCCGTTGCTGTTCCTGGTCGATGTCTCCGGCTTTATGGTCGGGTCCGCAGTCGAGCGTCAGGGCATTGCCAAGCATGGCGCCAAGTTCATGACCGCAATGGCCAGCGCCAACGTGCCGAAATACACGCTGATTATCGGGAATTCCTACGGAGCCGGCTATCTGGCGATGTGCGGCCGTGCCTTCAAACCTCACGCGATGATGA
>NZ_JAANIH010000363.1 GCF_014529705.1 Bradyrhizobium campsiandrae | reverse complement strand
CCACCCGCGGCGGCATGACCTCGCACGCGGCGGTCGTCGCGCGCGGCATGGGCAAGCCCTGCGTCTCCGGCTGCGGCACCATCCGCGTCGATTACGGCCGCGGCACCATGAGCATCGGCTCGCGCACGGTGCGGATGCGGGTCTCCTCGAAGAACATGTGCTCGGTGCGGCAGAGGCCGATGCCCTCGGCGCCGAACTTGATCGCGGTGCGGGCGTCGTCAGGCGTGTCGCCGTTGACGCGGACG
>NZ_JAANIH010000362.1 GCF_014529705.1 Bradyrhizobium campsiandrae | reverse complement strand
CGAACAGCGTCCCGCCCTTCACTGTGGCATCGTTGGCGATAAGCATGCAACCGCGCCCGCAGACCTGTCCGACGCCCGTGATAATTGTCGCGCCCGGCGGCACGCCGTCATACATGCCTTCGCCCGCGAACTGGCAAAATTCGAGGAACGGCGAGCCGGGATCGATCAGCGCAGCGATCCGTTCGCGAGGCAGTAATTGCTTGCGCTCCTTGTGCAGCAGCCGCGCCCGTTCCGGACCGCCGACCA
>NZ_JAANIH010000361.1 GCF_014529705.1 Bradyrhizobium campsiandrae | reverse complement strand
AACACGCGAGGCGCCGCGGACAGCGCCCCGTCATTATGCGGAGCGACACAGCGGCAAAGCCCTTGAAAACCGCGGCCACCAGCCAACGACTCCGCATAATCCCGCGCTACGCATAATCGACGTTGCCGGCGGAGTAGATCCGGAAGTGCGGACCCTTGTCGCTGGGATTCTCGATGCGGACGAACTTGGCCTTGACGTTGAGGTTGAGGGTCTTGATCGAGCCGGTGAAGCCGTCGCCGGTGCTGG
>NZ_JAANIH010000360.1 GCF_014529705.1 Bradyrhizobium campsiandrae | reverse complement strand
GGCCTGCGGATCAGCGCGACCAAACCAGCGCGTAGCCGTCATCGACCGCGACGAGGTTGGCGTAGATCGGCGCCGGGAAGGACGGGTCGTCGAGCTTGACCGAGTGGTAGACGGTGTTGTTGTCCTTCGAAGTCCGGCGCCAGGCGGCACCGATCTCGACGCCTGAGACGATCACGCGCAGGTCTGGCGCCTTGTCGCTGGTGGAGGCGGGATCGCTGGGGACGATGCGGGCCTTGGCATCGATCG
>NZ_JAANIH010000359.1 GCF_014529705.1 Bradyrhizobium campsiandrae | reverse complement strand
TCACCTCCACGGGCAATGGCTTCTCCGGCGCCATCAAGACGCTCAACCTCAACGTCAAGGCCAAGCTGATCCGTGTCGAGAACCCTTCCGACAAGGGACCGCACTTCCGCATCTACTCGGGCAACGTCGATTATGCGTAGCGCGGGATTATGCGGAGTCGTTGGCTGGTGGCCGCGGTTTTCAAGGGCTTTTGTGGCGGCGACACTCCGCATAATCCCGTGGAGAGAAGCCGCGGCGCCTCGCTCG
>NZ_JAANIH010000358.1 GCF_014529705.1 Bradyrhizobium campsiandrae | reverse complement strand
CTGTGCGGCATCGACATGCCGGGCTCGGCGGAGATCCAGGCCAAGCTGCGCGCCGAATTTCGCAAGGACGGATCGACCCAGGCGCGCGCCGCCAATCCGTCGCGCTACTTCTTCGCACCGCTCGAGCCGCTCGAGTTCGCTGAGCAGGCAGCTGCGCGACAATGGCGTCAGCTTCTGCAGGAACTCCGTTAGCTCGTCGATCTCGTCCATGGCACGCAATCTCTCGCAACGATTCCAGCAGGCCTA
>NZ_JAANIH010000036.1 GCF_014529705.1 Bradyrhizobium campsiandrae | reverse complement strand
GGGCGCCGTTGCGAGCAGGCACGCAGCAATGGCCAGCCCCGTCAGCAAGCCACGGGCAGATTTGGGCGATTTCGCCTGTTGCGATGGAGCCATCGGCCGGAAATGAATGAATTTCATTGGGATCGGAAGGCCTTATAGACCATCCGCCCGGGAACGCGAGCCGAAATACAAATGGCCATAGGCCTCAGAGATACTTCTTCAAATCCGCCGCCGCCTCTTCCGGGGTCCGCTTCAGGTTGAATGGCGAGACGAAGCGGCCGTCGCGGTCCATCAGGTAGATCAGGGCGGTGTGGTCCATGGTGTAGTCGCCGTCCTTGGTCGGGACCTTCTTGGCGTAGACGCGGTAGGACGTCAGCACCTTGGCGGTCTCGGCGGGATCGCCGGACAGGCCCTCCAGATGCGGATCGAAGCTGGAGAGATAGTCCTTCATCGTCGCCGGCGTGTCGCGCTCGGGATCGACCGAGATGAAGACCGCGTTGACCTTGTCGGCGTCCTTGCCCATCGCGCGCAGCACCTCGGACAGTTCGAACAGCGAGGTCGGGCAGACGTCAGGGCAATGGGTGTAGCCGAAGAAGATCAGGGTCGGCTTGCCCTTGAGGCTCTTGTCGCTGATGGCCTTGCCGTTCTGGTCGGTGAGCTGGAACGGGCCGCCGATCGCGGCCGGCTGCGCCACCTTGCTGACCCCGCCCATGGCCCAGAACAGCACCAACAGACCGACGACGAGGCTTGCGGCGAAGGCGGTCGCGATCACCAGCGGACGGGCAGCGGAACTCATGAGCGGAAAACTTCCTGTCGCAGGTCAGAAGCAGGCGGCAAAGCCGGTCCTGATCATTTCGAAGAACACCTGGGTGCCGTAGTGGAACCAGAGCGCGAGCGCGCCGATCACCATCAGCCCCCCGACGCCGGCGCCGGCCCATAGCAGCACGGACGCCGTGCGGCCGGCAGTGGGCGAATTGTCTAGCTGATGTGCCTGAGGCAGTGGTTGAGCCATGAGGATCGGGGCAGAGGCGTGGGTTCCCAAGCCTTCAAATAGGCTTTGGCCTGCCTGCGGGCAAGGCACCGCAGACAGGCCAAGCGATCCCGTCCGAGGATGTCAGTGCAGCAGCTGGCCCCGCGCGGATTCGAGCGGTTCGGCTTGCGGCAGGGGCCGGCGCGGCGGCTTGATCGCCGAGGCCTGGGCATCGAGGTAGCAGGGCTTGTACATCGCCTGGAGCTGCTTGCCCTTCAGAAACAGCATGTGCGGGGTGAGCCCACCGCGCTGGTTGATCCAGCGCTTCACCTGCGAGGGATACATCGCATAGAGCATCTGGGTCGCTTCGGGATTGGTGACGGCCTTGCCATTGGCGCCGAAATCCCAGGCGGCGTGGAAGCCGAACGTCGCGCTCGAGGTCACGCAGATGCGATCGTGGGGGATGGCGCCGAGAACGATGGTGCAGGCCGAAGCGCAGAGGCCATCGACGATCACGGTATCGCCGGACTGGCGCAGGTCCTGGTACTTGTCGACATAGGTTCCGATCCGACCGCCGCGGTCGTCCGCGATCCGAACCACTGCGTGAGAAGCGCCCATGCAAGCGATCAGAACAACCGCCGCAAGCAACCCCGTCAGAACCTTCATTAGCCCCCGCCCCAGTCGGTTACGAATCTGCGTGTCAGGTGGTGATGCGCGCCTAGCGTCCGTCGACTCTGCGGTTTTGTCTAGGCACGCCGGCTCGGTCAAAACAAATTCAAATCCAGTGTTGCGTCCGCGCTGCACTCGGACGGCCTCAATCCCAAAGTGGAACAAGTTAACGATGTCTTACGCGTCAGGCCCTTGATCTCAGGTGCAACCGCCGGCTTCAATCCCGGGCAACTACAGGGGGGAACTCATGACCGAGCTTTGGGCGGAGCAGGCGGACGTCATCGTCGTCGGCGCAGGACTATCGGGACTGGTGGCGGCGACCGAGATTGCCGATGCCGGCAAGCGCGTCATCGTCGTCGACCAGGAGGGCGAGCAGTCGCTCGGCGGACAGGCGTTCTGGTCGTTCGGCGGATTGTTCCTGGTCGATTCGCCGGAGCAGCGCCGGCTCGGCATCAAGGACTCGTTCGAGCTCGCGATGCAGGATTGGCTCGGCACCGCCGGCTTCGACCGCGACGATGATTTCTGGCCGCGCAAATGGGCCGAGGCCTATGTCGCCTTCGCCGCCGGCGAGAAGCGCGCCTGGCTGCGCGCGATGGGCCATCGCATCTTCCCCGTGGTCGGCTGGGCCGAGCGCGGCGGCTATGACGCGATGGGCCACGGCAATTCGGTGCCGCGCTTTCACGTCACCTGGGGCACCGGGCCCGGCATCGTCGAGCCGTTCGAGCGCCGCGCGCGCGAAGCCGCGAAGAGCGGCCGGCTGATCTTCAAATTTCGTCACCGCGTCGATGCGCTCTCCATCACCAACGGCACGGTGGACGGCGTCAGCGGCGCGATCCTCGAAGCCACCGATGTCGAGCGCGGCAAGAGCTCGTCGCGCAACGTGATCGGCGAGTTCGCGCTGAAGGCGCAGGCCGTGATCGTCGCCTCCGGCGGCATCGGCGGCAACCACGACCTGGTCAGGGCGAACTGGCCGAAGCGGCTCGGCGATCCGCCGAAGTTCATGATCTCGGGCGTGCCCGAACATGTCGACGGCCGCATGATCGGCATCACTGAGACATCAGGCGCGCGGCTGATCAACCGCGACCGCATGTGGCACTATGTCGAGGGCATCCAGAACTGGTCACCGATCTGGCCGCGACACGGCATCCGTATCCTGCCCGGCCCCTCCTCGATGTGGTTCGATGCCACAGGCACGCGGCTGCCGGCGCCGCTGTTCCCCGGCTCGGACACGCTCGGCCAGCTCAAATACATCATGTCCACGGGCTATGATTATTCCTGGTTCGTCCTGACGCAGGCCATCATCAAGAAGGAGTTCGCGCTGTCGGGTTCGGAGCAGAACCCCGACCTCACCGGCAAAAGCTGGCGCATGACCCTGCGCCGCGCCACCAACAAGGGCGCGCCGGCGCCGGTGGAGGCGTTCAAGAGTCATGGCGTCGACTTCATCGTGCGCGACAAGATCGAAGACCTCGTCGCCGCCATGAACAAGCTCGCCGGCAACGATCTGCTCAAGCTCGACGAGATCAGGATGCAGATCGAGGCGCGCGACCGCGAGATCGCCAATCCTTACGTCAAGGATGCGCAGGTGATGAACATCCACAATGCGCGGCGCTACATCGGCGATCGGCTGATCCGCACCGCCGCGCCACATCGCATTCTCGATCCCGCGCAGGGACCGCTGATCGCGGTCAAGCTCAACATCCTCACCCGCAAGACGCTGGGCGGCTTCGAGACCGATCTGGACTCGCGTGTGTTCGGCAGCGAGGGGCAGATCATTCCCGGTCTCTACGCGGTCGGCGAAGCCGCGGGCTTCGGCGGCGGCGGCGTGCATGGCTATCGCTCGCTGGAGGGCACCTTCCTCGGCGGCTGCCTGTTCTCCGGCCGCAATGCCGGCCGCGCCGCGGCCAAGGCAGCGGGCTAGACGATATGGCGGACGGCCGTGACGAGGGCTCCCTGCCGGTCATGCATGCATGCCCGACAACGCCATGCGTGCCCGGGGTGGCAGAGCGTGGAGCAGTGAGCTAGACAAGGCCGCCATTCCCTCAAGGAGATCCCGCAAATGAGCATTCAGCGTTTCGAAACCGGCCCGCGCATGAGCCAGGTCGTCGTGCACGGCAACACCGTCTATCTCGCCGGCGTCGTCGCCAGCAACGCGGCCGGCGAAAGCGTGACCAAGCAGACTCAGGACATCCTCAAGACGATCGACGGCCACCTCGCCAAGGCCGGCACCGACAAGTCGAAGCTGCTTTCGGCGACGATCTACATCACCGACATGAAGACGTTCCAGGAAATGAACGCCGTGTGGGACGGCTGGGTGTCGCCCGGCAACACGCCGGCCCGCGCCACCGTCGAAGCAAAGCTGGCGGCGCCGCAATACACCGTCGAGATCATGGTCACCGCCGCGAAGTAATTTTGTGTTTGAGCTGGCGCGCGCCGATAACCTCAGAGGTAATCGATCGGCGCGCGCAAATCTTCGATAGTCAGGTCAGCCGGACCACACGGCGCCATCGAAGGAGAGCACCATGACCGACCACGTTACCATCGCCCGCCGCTATATCGATCTCTGGAATGAGCGCGCGCCAGGCCGCCGCCGCGAACTGCTCACTGAGTTCTGGACAGCCGATGCGAGCTATGTCGATCCGCTGATGAAGGGCGACAGCCCCGACGGGATCGATGCGCTGATATCAGGCGTGCAGCAGCGCTTCCCCGATTTCAGGTTCAGCCTGATCGGCGAGTCCAACGGCTACGGCGAACATCTGCGTTTCCAGTGGGGCCTCGGCCCGGAGGGCGTCGACAGCCCGATCAAGGGGACTGATTTCGCCGTGCTGCAAGACGGGCGGATCAGGAGCATCACGGGATTCCTGGACCAGGTGCCCGCGGGCGCGTGAGAGGGCATAGCGCCTCCTCATTCTCCATCGTCGTCCCGGCGAAGGCCGGGACCCATACCGCGCGATACATCCATCGCGCGCGGTGGGAGTACCGAACGACTAATCTTCGCCAAACTGCTCCCTGGGTATGGGTCCCGGCCTTCGCCGGGACGACACCTTTGATGACGCACATACAGCGGCTACGTACCCGCCAGCCGATACGCGGCCTTCGCATTCACTCCGAACGCCTTCTCGCGCACGCTTGAGCCCAGCTTCGCCAGGCACGCCTCCAGCGCGCTCTTGATCTCGCCATAGCTGCCGGCGAGCCGGCACACCGGCCAGTCCGAGCCGAAGATCAGGCGATCCTCGCCAAAGCAAGTCGCGACGTGCTGGACGAACGGGAATAGAAGCTCGGCGTCCCAATCGGTCCATGTCGCTTCCGTCGCGAGTCCGGAGACCTTGCACCAGACATTATCGCAAGCCGCGAGCGCGGCGACACGCTTGGACCATTCCGTGCTGCCGCCAACGGCGATCGGCGGCTTTGCCGCATGGTCCAGCACGAAGCGGGCTTGCGGAAAGGCCTTTGCGGTCGCGATCGCAGCGGGCAGTTCGCGGCTGCGAACGAGGAAATCGTAGGCGAGATCGCGGGCAAACAATACTGCCAGTCCGCGCTGGACGTCTTCGCGCAGCAGCCAGTCGGGATCGGCCTCGTCGTGGACCTGATGGCGGATGCCGACGAGCTTTGCGCCGCCGGGCAAAGCGCGCAGACGATCGAGCGTATCGCCGAGCGCACGATCGGTCAGATCCGCCCAGCCGACGACGCCGATGACCGAAGCCGTCGCATGAGCAATTTGCAGGAATTCCTCGGTCTCCTCGAGCGACGAACGGCATTGCACCAGGATGCTGGCGTCGATGCCGTTCGCCTTCAGGAGCGGCGCGAGATCGGCGGGCGCGAAGGCACGGCGGATCGGCGCGAGCTCCGGGGCATTCATCCAGGGATAATCGGCGCGGGCGGGATCCCAGAAATGCTGGTGCGCGTCGATCATCATGGTTCACGCTCCGCCCGGCAGCGGCGCTCGCGCCTCGACGAGGTGACGCGCGCGCAGCTCCTGCCAGAAGGCCTGCGGCACCGCGCGCTCCGACATCGCAATGTTGTCGGCCACCTCGGCGGCGTTGCGCGCCCCCATCACGGCGACCGTCACGGCCGGATGGGCCATGCAGAACTGGAGTGCGGCGGCTTTCAATTCAGTGCCGTGCTTGCGGCAGAGCTGGTCGAGTTCAAGCGCGCGCGCCACGAGCGCTGGATCGGCATCCTGATAGTTGAACTTCGCCCCGGTATGCGGATTGGCCAGGATGCCGCTGTTGTAGATGCCGCCGAGCAGGATGCCGATGTTCTTCGCCAGGCAAATCGGAAACAGGGCATCCAGTGCGCCCTGGTCGAGCAGCGTGTAGCGGCCGGCGAGCAGGAAGCAGTCGATCGGCACGGCTTCGGCGAAGCGCACCAGCATCTCCGACTGATTCATGCCGGCGCCGATCGCCTTGACCGTTCCGTCGGCACGCAGGCGTTCGAGCGCGCGGAAGGCGCCGGCGACAGCCTCGTCATAGTGATCGTCGGGGTCATGCACGAGCAGCACATCGACGCGGTCGAGCCCGAGCCTGACGAGGCTCTCCTCGACCGAGCGCATCACGCCATCATGGGAGAAGTCGAACACCGGCCGTTCGGCCTGCGTACCCTTGTAGTGATCGTCCTCGACCGCCGCGCCGTCAGGCACGCGCAAGAGGCGGCCGACCTTGGTCGAGATGGCGTAGGCCTCGCGCGGCTGCTGCCGCAGGAAGGCGCCGAGCCGCCGCTCCGCGAGGCCAAAGCCGTAAAGCGGCGCAGTGTCGTAGAAGCGGATGCCGGCCGACCAGCCGGCTACAAGCGTCGCTTCCGCATCGGAGTCGCTGACGGGGCTGAACAATCCGCCGAGCGGGGCGGAACCGAGACCGATTGCGGTGACGTCGAGGGAGCCCAATCGCTTACGTTTCATTGTTCTTATTCCTTCCACGCGCCAATATCTCTCCCGCCTGCGGCAGCCGCAAGCGGGAGAGAGCCATAGGAGCGCGGGGCTGGCGTCACTCCTATTGGAACATCGGCTACTTCAACATCTGCGCGACGTTGTCCTTGGTCACGAGATCGAGGCCGGTATAGACGATCTCCGGCACTTTCTCGCCCTTCTTGATGGCGAGCAGCGTGTCCATCGCCTTCTCGCCCATCTCGAACGGACGCTGGCCGACCAGCGCATTGGCATAGCCGTCGCGCAGCAGCTCGAGCTGCATCTTCAGCGTATCGGCGACGACGAGCGTGAACTTGCCGCTGTCGATGTCCTTCTTCGACCTGGAGGCAAAGGCCTTGAAGCCCTCGGGGGCGAACATCGGCCAACCGCCGATGGGAACGATCGCGGCGAGGTCGGGCGTTGCGGTTCGCATGTCGGTCATCTGCTGAACCGCGAGCGCGGGATCGTCGTTGCAGAAGCTCGGAGAGCCCGCGACTTCGGTCCATTTCGAGCCCTTCAACGCCTCGCGGACGCCGTCGACACGCTCGGCGAGATTCTTGGCGCCGGGCCCGCCCGAAACCATGGCGTATTTGCCGCCGTCTGGCCGCAGCTTCAGCAATTGCTTGCCGAGCGCGACGCCAAACTCCTTGTTGTTGGTGCCGATATAGGCGATGCGCTTGGAGCCCGGCGCATCGGCGTCGAACGTGATGACGGGGATGCCGGCGGCCGTCGCCGCCTCGATCGACTTGGTCATGGCCGCGACGTCGGCAACCGAAATCGCAAGGCCGTCGACCTTCTGGGTGATGAAGTCCTGGATGATCTGCGCCTGCGTCGCCGGCTCATGCTCGACCGGCCCCTTGTAGATGCACTCGATATTGCCAAGCTCCTTGGCGCGCTTCAGGCAGCCATCGCGCGCGAAGTCGAAGAACGGATTGTTCATCGCCTTCGGCACGATCACGAAGCGGTAGTTCGCCGCAAATGCCGGCGTCGCCATCATCGCCACCGCGATGCCGGCAAGAAGAAGCTTCCTCATGGTCTCCTCCACCCTTGTTTGGGGCCTGTCCTTTGAAAGATTCGTCCGGGAAGCGGACAGGCGGAATTTTCTTTGCCTTCCCGAAACGACGTCACGTCAAATCATCCGCGAGCGTATGCGGTCGACCAGCACGGCCAGGATGATGATCACGCCCACCAGCGCCTGCTGCCAGTAGGACGAGACCTGCGCGAGCACGAGGCCGTTGCGGATCACTTCGAGCAGCACGCAGCCGACGATGGCTCCGAGCGGGCCGCCGATGCCGCCGGCAAGGTTGGCGCCGCCGATCACGGCAGCCGCGATCACGTTGAGCTCGTAGGAGGTCGCCATGTTGGCCGGCGCGGAGCCGAGCCAGCCGGAGATGATGATGCCCTGGAGGCCCGCGGCCAGTGCGCAGATCACATAGACCTCGATCTTCACGCGCACGACCGGAATGCCGGTGAGCTCGGCCGCCTTCTCGTTGCCGCCGAGCGCGAAGACGTGGCGGCCGAACGAGGTGTGGTGCAACACCACGGCCATCGTCAGCGCCAGGATCACCAGATAGATGAAGGGCACGGGCAGGCCGAACACGTCGCCCGAGGTCAGCGCATAGAAATAATCGGCATCGGGTCCGCCGGGAAAGCTGCCACGGCCGTTGGTGACGACGTAGCAGAGGCCGCGCACGATCGAGAGCATGCCGAGCGTGGTGACGAAGGGCGACAGGCCGAGCATGGCGATGCAGAAGCCGTTGACGAGCCCGACCAGCAGCGCAACCAGGAGACCCGCCAGCACGGAGACCAGCAGGATCAGGCCGGGGATGTTGGCGACCACGGTCTTGCCATCGGCGGCCATATGGACGAACAGCGAGGCGCCGAACCCGCCTGGCGTCGACAGCTCCGTCATCACCATCGAGGTGATGATCGCCGAGAAGCACATCATCGATCCCACGGAGAGGTCGATGCCGCCGGTGATGATGACGAAGGTGACGCCGAGGGTTGCGATCGCGACGAAGGAAAAGTTCTTCGCCACGTTCTGCATATTGCCTTCAGTGAAGAAATAGGGACTGGCGAAGTGCATGATGACGAGCAGTACCGCCAGCGCCAGCAGCACATAGCCAGTCTGCGAGGCAAAAATGCCGCGCTGCCACCATTTGCTCTTGCCGACATTGGAGAAGGTGATCGGGGACTCCAGAGGCATGGCCATCACGCTGCCTCCTTCGCGCCGGTGATGAGGGCGGTGACTTCTTCCGGGCTGGTCTGGTGGATCGGCTTGTCGGCCCGCTTCTCGCCGCGCCGCATCACGACGACGCGGTCGCAGACGGCGAACACGTCGGGCATGCGGTGCGAGATCAGCATCACGGCGACGCCCTGCTCCTTCAGCCGGTGAATCAGACCTAGCACCTGCTCGACCTGGCGGACCGAGATCGCAGCCGTCGGCTCGTCCATCATCACAAGCCGCGCGTTGGAGAGCCGCGTCCGCGCGATCGCGACGGCCTGGCGCTGGCCGCCCGACATCTGCTTGACGAGATCGTCGGGCCGCGTCTCCGAGCGCAACTCGCCGAACAGCTCCAGCGCGCGCGATGCCATCGCCTTGTGGTCGAGCAGCGCGATGGGGCCGAACTTCCGCTTCAGCTCGCGGCCGAGAAACACGTTGGCAGCGGCGGTCAAATTGTCGGCCAGAGCAAGGTCCTGATAGACCACCTCGATGCCGACCGCGCGGGCATCGATCGGCCGGTTGAAATGGACCGCGTTGCCACCGAAGCGGATCTCGCCATGCGTGGGGCGGAAATTGCCGGCGATGATCTTGACCAGTGTCGACTTGCCGGCGCCGTTGTCGCCCATCAGGCCGATCACCTCGCCGGGGCGCACCTGCAGGTCGACGTCGTGCAGCGCACGAATCGCACCAAACTCCTTGCCGATGCCCTGGAGTTCGAGGATCGGTGTTGCGTCAGCGCTTGCTGTCTCGGCATTTGCCATCATCGACCTCACTCAGACGTAACGGTTGACCAGCGATTCCAGATATTCCTGCCGTCCCGAGCGCGGCTGCGGGTCGAAGCCGGGACCGAGCGCACGGTCGGCGAGATCGGCGAGCGATCGCTGACCCCCAAGGATCGCCCGGCCCTCGGGCCCGGCCCAGCCCTCGTAGCGCGAGGCGAGGGGTGCGGTGAGCGCGCCGGCATCGAGCATGTCGGCGGCGGCGAGGAACGCGCGCGCGCAGGCATCCATCGAGCCGACATGGGCATGGAGGAGATCCTCAGGGTCGATCGACTGGCGACGGATCTTGGCGTCGAAATTGAGCCCGCCCGAGGTGAATCCGCCGCGATTCAGGATCTCGTGGAACACCAGCGCGAGCTCGCTGACATTCATCGCGAACTGATCGGTGTCCCAGCCGAGCAGATCGTCGCCGCGGTTGATGTCGAGCGAGCCGAACACGCCGAGCGCCTCGGCGAGCGCGACCTCGTGGTGGAAGGAATGGCCGGCGAGGATGGCGTGATTCTGCTCGATATTCAGCTTGACGTCCTTGAGCAGATCGTAGCGCGCCAGGAAGCCGTAGCAGGTGGCGACGTCGAAATCATATTGATGCTTGGTCGGCTCCTTCGGCTTCGGCTCGATCAGGATCGGTCCCTTGAAGCCGATCTTGTGCTTGTGCTCGACGACGAGCGAGACGAAACGGCCGAGCTGGTCGAGCTCGCGCTTGAGATCGGTGTTGAGCAGCGTCTCGTAGCCTTCGCGCCCGCCCCACAGCACGTAGTTCTGGCCGCCGAGCCGATGCGTCACCTCCAGCGCGGCGCGGACCTGGCCGGCGGCATAGGTGAAGATGTCGGGGTCCGGATTGGTGGCGGCGCCCGCCATGTAGCGGCGATGCGTGAACAGGTTCGCCGTGCCCCAGAGCAGGCGGACCTTGGCTGAGGCCATCTTCGCTTCGAACAGATCGGCGATGGCGTTGAGGTTGGCGACGGACTCTTGAAGCGAATTGCCTTCCGGTGCCGCGTCGACGTCGTGGAAGGTAAAGAACGGCACATCCAGGAGGCGGAACAGCTCGAAGGCGACATCGGCCTTGGCGCGCGCCATCGCCATCGCATCGGTGCCGTGGTGCCAGGGTCTCAAGAAGGTTTCGCCGCCGAAGGGATCGCCGCCCGGCCAGCACAGCGAATGCCAATAGCAGACCGCGAAACGCAAATGATCCTCCAGCCTGCGGCCGTGAACCATCCGGTCCTTGTCGTACCAGCGAAAGGCGAGCGTGTTTCCGGCATCCTTGCCGGCAAAGGCGACAGGAGCACTTGCATCGAAGAATTTGGCTGGCGCGTTCACTTAAGTCCTCTCCTTCAACGCGGGGTAAAGCTCGCGCCACCGGCGATAGGCCTCGTCATAGGCGGCGGTGACGGATGCGCGGGGCACGAAGCTCGCAAGCCGGCGCGGGCGGGCAGCGACTTGCGCCGGATCTTCACGGGTGACCGCAAGGCGGCCGAGGCGCGCGGCGCCAAGCGCCGCACCGACCTCGCCCTCTTCGACGCGGTGCACGGCAATGCCGAGCACGTCGGCGCAGATCTGCGCCCACAGCGCCGAGCGCGAGCCGCCGCCGACCAGATCGAGTTCAGCGATCGATCCGCTTGCTGCGCTCAGCGCCGCCAAATTGTCGCGCGCCGCGAAGGCAACGCCCTCGAGCACGGCCTGCACGATCTGGCTGCGCCCCGTCGCCGCCCGCAGGCCGACGAAGGCGCCGCTGGCGGCGGCGTCATTGTGCGGCGTGCGCTCGCCATCAAGATAAGGCAGGAATTGGACCGGGCTCGGGCCGCCAACGCGCTCGCCGAGCGGCGCCAGCAGGGAAGCGGCCGGCACCTCCATCAGCGCGGCGAGCCAGGCGAGCGAGGCCGCCGCCGACAGCATCACGCCCATCTGGTGCCACAGGCCGGGCAGCGCGTGACAGAACGCATGCACCGCCGCTTCAGGCGCCGGCGCAAAGCGGTCGGTGACGCGGAACACCACGCCCGACGTGCCGAGCGAGAGGAAGGCATCGCCAGGGGCGATGGCGCCGAGGCCGATCGCGCTCGCGGCATTGTCGCCGGCGCCGCCGGCCACGACGACGTCCTTTCTCATGCCCCAGCGCTGCGCGAATTCGCCCGCCAGCACCGCACTCGCCTCGCTGCCTTCGACGAGGCGCGGCATGTGATGCAGACCGAGCCCGGTCGCCTCGAGCAGGTCGGCCGACCAATCGCGCCTGCCGACATCGAGCCACAGCGTGCCCGATGCGTCCGACATGTCCTCGGCCATCTCGCCGGTGAGGCGATAGCGCACATAGGCCTTCGGCAGCAGCACCTTGGCGACGCGCTCGAAAATGGCGGGCTCGTGCCGCGCCACCCACATCAGCTTCGGCGCGGTGAAGCCGGGCATCGCCAAATTCCCCGCGATCGCGTGCAGCGAGGGACAGCGGCGCTCGAGCTCGACGCATTCGGCATGCGAGCGGCCATCGTTCCAGAGAATGGCGGGGCGCAGCGGCCGGCCATCTTCACCGAGCAGCGTCGCGCCATGCATCTGCCCGGACAGCCCGATGCCAGCCACCTGCGCGACGTCGCGCGGATGATGCCCGGCAAGATCATCGACCGCCCCGATCGCCGCATCGACCCAGGAGTCGGGATCCTGCTCGGACCACAACGGCGCGGGATGCGACAGCGCAAGCTCACGGGTCGCCGTCGCGACGATCGCGCCGGCTTCGTTCGTGAGCACCGCCTTCACACCGGACGTGCCGATGTCCAGTCCAAGATACACGCCGTCCTCCCTTGCTTGGCCCGGTCGGCGATCTCCGTCGCCTGCCCCGCGGGCCGCCCTCGTTCACGCCGCCGGTCGTTCCGGCCTAAGGCAGATTGTCCCGCATCACGATGTCGATCCTGATCTTCTCCTGCTCGTGCAAAATCGGCTCGCCCCGGGCGAGCGCGAGCAGCACGCGCACGGCGGCGCGCGCCTCATGTCCCGGGTTCTGCGAGATCGCCGCATCCATCACACCCTGCAACAACAGCCGGCGCGTCAGCACGGTGACGTCGTGTCCGACGAAGACGATTTGCTTGTCGCGGCCAGCCCCACTCAACGCGTTGGCCACGCCTTGCGTGCCGGCGCCGACGTTATAAAGGCCGACAATGTCGGCATGCCTGCCGAACAGCCGCGTCAGCCCCTGCTCCGTGCGTTCGTCCTCGTCGCGCCCCTCCAGCACCGGCAGCACGCCAAGGCCAGGGAATTCCGACGCCATCACCTGATTGAAACCAAAAATACGCTCGGCATGATCGCGCAGGCCCTGCGATCCCGCGACGATGGCGACCTTGCCGGAACGGAGGCCGACCAGCCGGCCAACCAAGGCACCGGCGGTGCGACCTGCCGCGATGTTGTCGATGCCGACATAATGGTGCCGGCGCGACGAGGGCACATCCGAGACCAGCGTCACCACCTTGGTGCCGGCTTCGACGAGGTCGTTGATCGCAGCGCGCACGCCGGGATGATCCAGCGCCACCACCGCAACGCCGTCGTAATCGTCCGACAGCGCTTCCAGCGAGGCCGCAAGCACGGATGGATCGAACACGTCGGTCGCAATCATCTCGACATTGAGGCGCCGGGCCGAGAGCCAGGTCGACATTTCGCCGAGATAGGCCTCGATCTGCTGCATGAACGGGTTTGGCCCCGACGGCATCACGAAGGCAAAGCGGCGGGCGCGGCCGCGGGCGAGCTCGGCGGCGGCCACATGCGGCTGGAAGGAATTGCGGGCGATCGCCTCCTGCACGCGCCGGACCGTGTCCGGCCGCACGCCGGGGCGGTTGTGCAGCACACGATCGACCGTGGCGAGGCTGACACCGGCCTCGCGGGCGATGTCCTTCAAAGTCAGCGCGGCAGCCACGGTCAGACCTTCGGAAGTCTCTTGGGCGGAAGTCTCTTGGGCCATGGCTGAAGGCTAGCAGAGGTGTTTTGAGGTACGCAACTCATTTTGAGGGCCGGGACGGCATTTTGGACCATGGCGCCGGGCATCGGCGCGCCCATTCGGGGCACTAGATGCCCAGATCGAGCGTCAGGAACAGGCTGTTGCGGTCCTCGACATAGCCCTGGAAGGGTGCGCAGGGCACGAAGCCGTGGGCGCGGTAGAGCGCGTGCGCCGGCTTGAAATAATCCCACGAGCCGGTCTCGAGGCTGAGCCGCACCATCTCGCGCCGGCGCGCCTCGGCGATGATGTGGCGAAGCATCTGGCCGCCAAAGCCGCGGCGCCGCGCGGTCTGGAGCGTGTGCATCGACTTCACCTCGCCGTGGTCGGGCGCGAGCGTCTTCAGCGCGCCGGTCGCAACCAGCGTCTCGCCGTCCCAGCCGGTCCAGAACGCGACGTCGCTGGCGCGAAGGCCGGCGAGATCGAGCGCGTGCGCGCTGCCCGGGGCGGTCTGCGCCCGCGCCGCCGCGACGTGATGATCGAGCAGCGCGACGACGCGCGGATCGAAGGTGTCGCCGATACGAACCTGCATTGTCATGACATTACATCTTCCCGTACGACGTTCCGCGCCTGGTGATGATGACGTAGCGCGCATCCTGCTTGGTTTCGTTCTCGAAGGTCACCGCGCGCATGACGTCGAAATCGAGACAGTCGCCCTCGCGCAGGCGCACCGCCTTGGCGTCGATATGCACACAGACCGCGCCCTCCAGCATCAGAAGCTGCTGGGTGAAGGCGTTGCGGCCCCAGGGGCTGTAAGCCACGCGCGCGCCGGCCGGCAGGTCGACGACGATGATCTCGATGCCGCTCGCCGCATCGGCCGGCGAGGCGTGACGCCGCCGGTAGCCGCTGTCGGGATCGCGCCATTGCGGCTGGTCGGCAAGCCGGGTCAGCCGCTCCGGCGGCTTCTCCGAGAGCGCGACGACGTCGCTGAGCGAGACATCGAGCGCCGCGCAGAGCTTGTTGAGCAGCGCCGCGGTGGCGCTGCTCTGGGCCCGCTCCACCCGCCCGATCATGGCCCGGCTGACGCCGGAGCGGCTCGCGAGTTCGTTCAAGGTCATGCCGGCCTGGGTCCTCAGGATCTTCAATCGGCGACCGATCGCCCTGTCGAGTTTTTGCTGGTCCATGGCTTCCTGATCCGAACATCGCCTGGCACAGGACCGCATCCGCCGGGCGAAAGAAGTCTAGGCCGGAGGCGCGGCACGTGCCGGCAGCGAGGGGCTAATATATTGGAATCTTTGCGCAGGAAATGGCACGACAAACCGGCCGGCGCAGCCGCGCACCAGGCTTTTCCGGGTGTAGCGGGGTCTCGCGGGGCTAGAGCTTGTCGATGCGCTTTTGGTGGCGACCGCCCTCGAAGGCCGTGTTCAAGAACGCGTCGACACAGTCCTTGGCCACGGCTTCACCGGTCGTGCGTCCGCCCAGCGCCAGCACATTGGCGTCATTGTGCTGGCGGCACAGCCGCGCGGTCGTGACATCGTGCACCAGCGCACAACGAATATGCGGATGGCGGTTGGCGGCGATCGAAATGCCGATGCCCGATCCGCAGACGAGAATGCCGCGCCCGGCCTTGCCGGCCTTGATGGCATCGGCGAGCTTGTTAGCGAAATCGGGATAGTCGACGGAGCCCGTGCCGTCAGTGCCAAGGTCCAGCCAGCTCACCTCGGGCAAGGCGGCCTTCAGCGCTTCCTTGAGGGCAAAGCCGCCGTGATCACAGGCGATGGCGACGGTATCGAGCATGTCCATGCCCTCGAGGTGCGCGATGCGATGCAGGGATTGGAGCGGGCGAAGGGAATCGAACCCTCGTATGCAGCTTGGGAAGCTGCCGTTCTACCATTGAACTACGCCCGCGGATGCGCGTCTGCCGCGCCCATCCTGATTAGCCGAGACGGTGTCCGGCGCCAAGCGGTTTGACGCGTCAGGCTGCACGGATGTTGACGTCCTGGCAAGATTCCAGGTGCGGCGGATTGTGGCAGTGTTATGATCAATCTGTCTGGGGAGAGACCTGCACTGAGTGGGGCGTGTGCATGGTGGGGCGTGGCTACACGATATTCGACACAGGCATAGGGCGCTGCGGCATCATCTGGAGCAGCACCGGGGTGGTCGCCGTGCAATTGCCGGAGGCACGGGAGATCGACACCCGCCGCCGGATCTTTGCGGTCCATCCGGAAGCGCGCGAGCAAACGGCGCCTCTCAATACAGAACTGGCGATCGAAGGCATCGTGGCCTTGCTGCAAGGCAGCGATCCTGATTTTTCCGACGTCAGCCTGGACGCCGGCGGCGTATCGCCCTTCAACCGGCGGGTCTATGAATACGCCTGCACCATCCCGCGCGGGGAAACGCGCACCTATCACGAGATCGCCAGGGCGCTGGGCGCCTCGGGCGCCGCGCATTCGGTGGCGCAGGCGATCTCGAAAAATCCCTACATGCTGATCGTGCCCTGCCACCGGGTGCTGGAGGCCGGCAATTACGCCGACCGGATCTCGCCTTACGGCGGGGTGATCTCCAAGCGGCGGCTGCTGGCGCTCGAAGGGGCCCATCCGGTCGCCAGCAAGACGCTGTTCGAGGTGCTGCTGCCCGTTGCCCCGCCAAGACCGTCCACCTAGATAGGTGGCATGGACGCCACCACGCTGCTGACGACCCGCGCGATGACCGTCTCCGAGTTTCGCTGCGACGCAGGCCCGGACGATACGCCGTTTGCCGAGTGCCGCACCGGCCATTCCATCGCCTATGTCCGCTCCGGCAGCTTTGGCTGCCATTGTCGCGCCGGTTTCTTCGAACTGGTGGCGGGCTCGCTGCTGGTCGGCGCGCCCGGCGAGGAATACACCTGCACGCATGAGCATGTCTGCGGCGACGTCTGCCTCGGCTTCTTCTTCAGCGAGGATCTGGTCGACGCTCTCGGCGGACGACGCGAGACCTGGCAGGTCGGCGCGACACCGCCGCTGCCCGAACTGATGGTGCTGGGCGAGCTGGCCCAGACGGCGGCAGATGGCAACAGCGATCTCGGCGTCGACGAAGTCGGCCAGATCCTCGCGAGCCGCTTCGTCGAGATCGTCTCCGGCAGGCCGCGCAAGCGCGCCTCACCGACGGTGCGCGACCGCCGCCGCGCGGTCGAGGCCGCGCTGTGGATCGACGACAACTCGCAGGCCGACATCGATCTCGAACAGGCCGCACGGCTGGCCGGCCTGAGCCCGTTCCATTTCCTGCGGCTGTTCTCCAGCGTGCTCGGCGTCACCCCGCATCAATATCTGGTGCGCTCGCGGCTGCGGCGCGCGGCGCGCCTGCTCAGCCGGGACGACATCGCCATCACCGACATCGCCTATGATGTCGGCTTCGGCGATCTCTCCAACTTCGTCCGCACCTTCCGCCGCGCCGCCGGCCTGTCGCCGACCAAGTTCCGGCAGGCGTCGAAGGGCCAGCGCAAGATTCTCCAAGAGCCGTTCGTCCTCAACTGACTAGGGTCGTCTCCGGCGCGCGCCATCAGATGCGGCGCGCTTTGCAATGGAGACGACCATGTATGACCATATCGGATTGCGTGTTGCCGACCTCGATGCCGCGACGCGCTTCTACACCGCGGTGCTGGCGCCGCTCGGTTACGTGCTGTGCGCGAGCGGCGACGGCTATGCCGGCTTCGGGCCGAAGGGCGAGCCGGCGCTCTGGCTGCATCTGAACAAGGGCCGCAAGGCCGAGGGCGCGCATATCGCGTTTCGCGCCGGGGATCATGACGCGGTGAAGGCGTTTCACCGCGAGGGGCTGCAAAACGGTGGCCGCGACAATGGCGGCGCCGGACCGCGCAAGGATTACAGCCCGACTTACTATGCGGCGTTTCTGATCGATCCCGACGGCAACAATGTCGAGGCGGTTTGTGTGTGAACTCTCTCCTCCGTCATTGCGAGGAGCTGTTGCGACAAAGCAATCCAGACTGCCTCCGCGGAACTATTCCTGGATTGCTTCCGCCTTCGCCTAGGCTTCGGCGGACAAGTCGCTGCGCTCGCGATGACGGTGCTTGTGACGACCACCTGACATAGTCAAGGACACCTTCATGGCCTCCATCCACAATGACGTCCTCCTCCCCGCCCCGGCCCGCGATGTCTGGGATGCGGTGCGCGATTTCGGCGCGCTGCATCAGCGGCTGGTTCCGGGTTTTGTCACCGCATGCTCGCTCGACGGCGAGGTGCGGATCGTCACGTTCGCCAATGGATCGGTCGCGCGCGAAACGCTGGTCGATTGCGACGACGCGCGGCAGCGCCTGGTCTATGCGATCAACAGCGAACGGCTGAAGCATTACAGCGCCTCGGTGCAGGTGATCGCCGAGGGCGAGGCGAGATGCCGCCTGGTCTGGATTATCGACATGCTGCCGAACGAGCTCGCAGCTTACGTTCAGGAACAGACCAAGGCCGCCGTCATCGCCATGCACAAGGCCTTTCCGCAGAAACTTGCGTGATCTTTCTCACAGAGCCTCGCCCGCATCGGCCGTAACCATGGCCGCGTGCGTCCTGACGGCCTCGCTCTCCCGGCGGTGCCACGCACGCGAGGAGCATGCCATGAGAGGTGCGGACAAGGTGATCTGCCAGGCAGCCGCCGTGCTGCTTCTGCTTTCGATTTCGGCCGCGCCAGCCAAGGCGCAATTCGCGGGCCTCGGCGGCGGTGCCGGCGGCGAGGACATGATGACCCAGATGGCGCCGATGCTGGAGATGATGAAGGCGAAGATGGGCAAACGCCGCTTCGCCATGATGATGCAGACCATGGGTCCGATGATGAGCCGCATGATGGAGAATGGCGGCGGCGGCCTTGGTGGCATGATCGGCGGCGGTGGAATGGGCGGCCTCGCCGGCGGCAATTTCGGCGGCGGGTTCGGCGCGCCCAATTACGGCGGTTACGCGCCGATGAGCGGCGGAACCATCCCGGCCGGAATCGGCGGCATGGGCGGCGGCGATATCATGGGCATGCTCGGCGGCGCCGACATGATGGCGATGATCCCGCAGATGATGCGGCTCGCCAATGTCGGCGGCGGCCACCGCCGTCACCGGCATCGCTAGTCGGCAGCCGACAACAAAGGCCGAACTGCGGATTTCGCCTCGCGCGGCCCCCAGCGCGTCAGCACCACGCTGGAGCACGAGAGCAGGCCGAGCACGACCATCGAGCTCGCGGCGAGCCAGAAGAAGTTTTGCGCGGTGGCCTCGTGCGTCGACAGCCACCAGCCGCAGGCGGAGATGTAGATCAGCCGCGCGGTCTGCGCCAGCACCGGACCGATCACCTTGGCTGCGCCTTGCGACGAGAAATACATCGTCGAGGCGAGGCCGATGAAGGCGTAGAACGGCGCCACCGTCGACAGATATTGATGGCTGGTCGCGCGCACCGTCGCGCTGTCGGTAAAGATGTTGACCCAGAGATCGGGGAACAGCGCGACCAGGCAGGCCGGCGTGCCGACGGCAACGAAAGCGCTCGCGCCTGCGATCCAGGCGATGCGCCGCGCGCGGGCGATCCGGCCGGCGCCGACCGCCATGCCGATCATCGGCACCGAGGCGATGCCGAACGAGAACGCGATCGAGGTCAGCAGGAATTCGAGGCGCGCGCCGACGCCGTAGCCGGCGAGAATGGCGGTGCCGAACTTCGCCAGCATGTGGGTGAAGATCGAGATCGTCAGCACCGATTGCAGCGGCGAGAAGCAGGCGATGGCGCCGACCTTGAGAATGTCGAAGAACATCGCCCATTGAACGCGGCGCAACCTCGGCACGACGCGGGCGTGACCGGAGAACAGATACCAGCCCATCACGGAGATGTTCATGGCGTAGGCGATCAGCGCGCCGGCCGCGACGCCGCGCATGCCGAGTTGCGGAAACGGTCCGAGCCCGAGGCCCAGCGTGCCGCCGAGCACGATCTGCCAGACCGCCGAGTTGAGGATGAGAAGCGACGGCAGCCGCATATTGCCGGTGCCGCGCAGCACGCCAGCCATGGTGTTGAGCGTCCATGGCAGCACCGCACCGCCGAAAAACACCTGGGTGTAGGCGATCGCATGCGCCAGCACGTTGCCGCGGCCACCGAGCATCGTGAGCACCTGCGGCCCGAAGATCAGCATGCCCAGCATGAAGACGAGGCCGAAGCTGATGCCGATCAGCAGCGCATGCGCGGCCAGCATCCCGGCGCGCTCACGATCGCCGGCGCCGAGCGCGCGTGCGATGGCGGAGGCCACGGCACCGCCCATGGCGCCGCCCGACATCGTCATGGTCAGGATCACGGTCGGAAACACCAGCGCCATCGCGGCCAGCGCTTCGACGCCGAGGCGCCCGATATAGGAGGTCTCCGCGATCACAACACAGGTGCCGGCGGACAGCGCGACCACGTTGGGCCAGGCGAGGGAGAGCAGCGTGCGCAGGATCGGCCCGTCGGTCAGCGCGCTCCGCGCGGGACGCTGAGGCAGCGGACGCTCCTGCTCATCGACCGCGATCTCGGCGACCTCAGTCATTTCCTCTCCCGGACAAATGCGCCATTTGCGGCGCGGCAATACTTAGGTGCATCAATCAATTTGCTCGCGCGGAAGGCGCGGGCGAACACTTGGTAGCACGCGGGTCGCCGATTCCTCCTGCGTCAGGTGCAGGCGTGCCCTGCGGCAGCGCATTTCAGCCGGTGGAATTAACCGACCGTCCAGGCCAGCGGCGGGCGGCCGCCTGCCGTTGGACGAAGGTGCACGCCGATGTGCCGGCCGCACCCTGCGGCCAGCCCCTCGAACAATCCCTCCAGCACCTTGGTGCAGGCGCCGTGATAATCGGCGACGTCGTCCATCAGTTTCCAGCTGTGCTGGCGGATTTGAAAGCAGCCTTCCGATTGCGTGGTCTCGGCCGTATCGTCCTGCGCCGCGAACAGCGCGCCGAGGAACGTCGCGAATTCGCGCGCGCCGCCGCGCCTCATCGCAAGCGGCTCGGCGATCTCATCGAAAAATTGCATGCCGATCAGCTTGCCGGTGATGTGCAGGAGATAGCCGGCATCCTCCGGCCCAAACAATTGCACCATCACGGGCGCCGCGGTGCGCACATATTCCATCGCGTAGTTGCGATAGGCCTTCTCGAGACGCGGCTTTGGCCAGCTTGCGACGGGAAGCTCCGGCGCGCTCTTGGCATCGAACAGCGGCGCCTCGAGATGCCGCGCGAAGACGAGACGCTGGTCGGGCTCGCGCGGATGATCGTATTGATGGTAATAGCCTTCGAGCCCGTCCTGGCCGTCGACGCTCTGCTTGGTGCAGACGAACCCCAGGCGCAGATCGCCGAGCGCGACGCCGTTATTGGCGTGCCAGCCGCGCAGCATCGCGCGGCTGACCTCGGCCGGCACGCCGCAGATGGCCGGGCCCTTCCAGATCCAGCGCGGCGGCGGATAGCGGATCCAGGCCTTGGTGTCGCTCTCATACATGTATTCGACATGCACGCCGCCGATCCAGTTGGAGAGATAGTGATATTGCGCCGCCGCCACGGCCGGCGGCAGGTGATCGATCCCGAGCTTCTTGAGGCCGGGCAGGAAGCGCTCCTGCTGCTGGCGGCGAAACACGCGGAAGACGAATTCGGCCGCGTCAGCCGTGCCGCGTCGGGTCACCACGGTGAGGATGAGGCCGGTGAAATAGGCGTGGTAGAGATCGGCGACCGCGCGCCAGCGTTTCCATTGCGCTGCTTGTGTTGTGTCTGCGGCGGTCATGATCACTCCCGGCTTGTTGTTTTGCCGGAGTGTGTCATCGCGGAGGGGGCGATGCAACCAACCACAATCTCAGTCGTCATCCTGAGGTGCGAGCCTCGCGATGCGCTTGCATCGCGAGGTGAAGCCTCGAAGGATGGGCCACAGGCGCTCGCGGCCCATCCTTCGAGGCGCGCAAGGGCGCGCACCTCAGGATGACGATGGCGCGTGTGGCGACGGTAGATGGTGGCCGGGTCGCTACACCCGGAAATGCTTTGAGAGCTTCAGGCCCTGCGCCTGGTAGTTAGAGCCGATGCGCTGGCCGTACATGGCGTCGGGACGGGCCAGCATCTTCTCGTAGACGAGACGGCCGACGATCTGGCCGTGCTCGAGGATGAAGGGCACCTCGCGCGAGCGCACCTCCAGCACGGCACGCGCGCCTTGCCCGCCCGCGCCGGCATAACCGAAGCCGGGATCGAAGAAGCCGGCATAGTGCACGCGGAATTCGCCGACCAGCGGATCGAACGGCACCATCTCAGCGGCGTAATCGGGCGGCACCTGCACGGCTTCCTTGGAAGCCAGGATATAGAACTCGCCGGGATCGAGGATCAGGCTGCCGTCGGAACGCGCCGAGATCGGCTCCCAGAAATCTTCAACCGCGTAGCCGGAGCGACGATCGACATCGACCACGCCGGTGTGGCGCTTGGCGCGGTAACCGACGAAGCCACTGCCCTTCTCGCCGGACAGATCGACGGAGACGGCGACGCCGCCGGTGAGATCGGCATCGTCGATGTCGACGAGACGCTCAACGGCATGCAAGCTTTCGAGCGCGTCGGCATTGAGGATGGCATCGCCGGTGCGAAAGCGCACCTGGCTGAGGCGCGAGCCTTCACGCACCAAGACCGGAAACGTCTTCGGGCTGATCTCGGCGTAGAGCGGACCGTGATAGCCGGCGCCGATCATGTCGAAGCGGCGGGTGCCATCCGCGATGACGCGGGTGAAGACGTCGAGCCGCCCGGTCGAGCTTTTGGGGTTCGCAGCCGCGACGATCTCCGGCGGCAGCGCGAGGCTTTCGAGCAGCGGCACGATGTAGACGCAATTGGTCTCCAGCACCGCGCCGTCGGCGAGGCTGAACTCGTGCAGCTTCAACTGATCGATGCGCTCGGCGACGGTGGCGCCAGGACCGGGCAGGAAGCTCGCGCGCACGCGATAGGCGATGTCGCCGAGGCGCAGATCGAGACTCGCCGGCTGGATCTGGCTTTCGACGAAATCATAGGCAGGCAGGATGAGACCCTCTTCCGCCATCGCCGCGATCATGCGGTCGGGCAGGATACCATTGGCGTCGGGGGCGACCGTGAACGTCAACCGGGGGTCCTCATCAGGGATCAGGTACATCCGGATTTGCGGGAAATACCAGCCTTTTACGGCTATCCGATGGACGGCTTGACGGAAAGGGCATTGCGGAATATGAGCATCACTTATCCCGTGGTGATTTGAGCCGGCCGGCTTGCAGCCACGTTAAATAAGTCGCTAAACAGGCCGGGGACCTCTGTGATCCCGGCCCGTGGAGATATCCAGGCCGGTTTTTTTGTGACCGTTTTTGCTCAAACGGTCATGTCGGAGGGTCCAATGTCGAAGTCGCCTGCCAACTACCGCCCCGAAACCCGCCTGGTCCATTCCGGCACGCTCCGCTCGCAATATGGCGAGACATCGGAGGCGCTGTTTTTGACGCAAGGCTACGTCTACAGCAGCGCCGAGGAATGCGAGGCGCGGTTCAAGGGCGAGGACCCCGGCTTCATCTACTCGCGCTACTCGAACCCGACCATTGCGATGTTCGAGCGCCGCATGATCGAGCTCGAAGGCGCCGAAGCCGCCCGCTCGGCGGCGACAGGCATGGCCGCGGTGACGACCGCGATCCTGGCACCGCTGAAGGCCGGCGATCACGTGGTGGCCTCGCGCGCGCTGTTCGGCTCGTGCCTCTACGTCATTCAGGATCTGTTGCCGCGCTACGGCATCGAGACCACGCTGGTCGACGGCGCCAATCTCGATGAATGGCAGCGCGCGGTGAAGCCCAACACCAAGACATTCTTCCTGGAGAGCCCGACCAATCCGACGTTAGATGTGCTTGACATTCCCTCGATCGCCGAGATCGCGCACAAGGGCGGCGCGCGGCTTGTCGTCGACAACGTGTTCGCAACACCGATCTGGCAGAGCCCGCTCGCGCTCGGCGCCGACGTCGTCGTCTACTCCGCGACCAAGCACATCGACGGCCAGGGCCGCTGTCTCGGCGGCATCATCCTGTCCTCGGAGGCCTTCATCGCCGAGCACATCCACAATTTCATGCGCCAGACCGGCCCGTCGATCTCGCCGTTCAACGCCTGGGTTCTGCTCAAGGGCCTGGAGACGCTCGGTGTGCGCGTGCGCGCGCAGACCGACACCGCCGCGCGCATCGCCGACGTGCTGGCGAGCCATCCCAAGATCGCGCGGCTGATCTATCCCGGTCGGGAGGATCATCCGCAGGCGGCACTGGTGAGGAAGCAGATGCGCGGCGGCTCGACGCTGGTCGGCTTCGAAGTCAAGGGCGGCAAGGCGGCGGCGTTCCGCGTGCTCAACGAGCTGAAGCTCGCGAAGATCTCCAACAATCTCGGCGACGCCAAGAGCCTCGTCACGCATCCGGCGACGACGACGCATCAGCGGCTGAAGCCGGAGGATCGCGCCGCGCTCGGCATCAGCGAGGGATTTATCCGCTTCTCGGCCGGGCTCGAGCATGCCGATGATCTGATCGAGGATCTGACGGCGGCGCTGGAGAAGGCGTGAGGCGCGAATAGCGAGTAGCGTAGGGTGGGCAAAGCGAAGCGTGCCCACGTCTTCTTCCTTGGTATCGCTGAGTGACGGTGGGCACGGCGCTTTGCGCCTTTGCCCACCCTACGGCACCGATTTCTACATCGGCCGGTACGTGCGCACGTCCGCGGGCACGTTCACACCGAGCTTGATCTGGCCGACGGAGCGGATGATGTCGTCGCCGAGCAGTTGGGCGAAGCAGGCATAGCCCCAATCGTTCATGTGCAGGCCGTCGGCGATGACGAAGCTCTCGACCGGAAGCGCCTGCTTCTCGTGCCAGTCGCGCATCACCTCGAAGCGCGGGAAGATGCCGACGTGGCGGAGTTCGGCGACCTTGCCGAGCAGCTTCACCATCTTGCTTGCGCTCTCTGCGCGCTGGGTCACGGCCGGGGAATATTGCGGGTCGACCAGCACGATATCGGCATCGCCGGCGGCCTGGATGCGGGTGATGCCGTCCTCGACCATCTTGGCGGTGTCGGCGGGATCGAGGTTGCGCAGCACGGCGTTGGTGCCGACCTGCCAGATCACGAGATCCGGATGCACGTCGATCACCTCCTTCTGGAGGCGCTTCATCATCTCGGGTGCGTCCTCGCCACCGACGCCGGCATTGATGACGGTGATGTCGGCCGTCGGATATTGCCGTCGCAATTGCGCGGCAAGACGGTTCGGATAGTTGAAGTCGGGCGAGGTCGCGCCATAGCCCGCGGTCGACGACGAGCCGAACGCGACGATCACGACGGGCTTGCCGGCAACGAGCTTGCTCGCGACATGCGGCAGCGAGCCCATGGTCTTCGAGGCGCCCTTCGGCGACAGGCAAGGCACGCGGCTGAAAATATCGCCGGCGGATTTCGCCACCTGCTTCACCTTGTCGATCGCGCGCGAGGTGAGACCGCGCTGCTCGCCGGCCGGCTGGCTGGTTGCGGCAACAGTCGTCTGGGACGGCGATGTCGGAGCGGGATCAGCGGCCTGCTGCGGAGCGGGCGTGGCCTGGGCGGCTTGCGCGCGCGCGGGGGCCTGCAGCGCAGGCGTCAGCATCAGCAGCGCCGCCACTGCTGGCGCGGCCAGCCATGTCGGCAGGGCAAAAGGGCGGAGAGAACTCATTAACGCTAGACCTCAATTTTGCTGCTCGGCCGGCCCCAGATGGGCCGCGCCGATCACGAACTGTGCCAACGCCCGGCCGATGCAATCATGGACCTGCTTTGCCAGCTCGGGGCCGCGGGAGGGACTGAACAGGTCGAACTGCCCC
Source organism: Bradyrhizobium campsiandrae (assembly GCF_014529705.1). Lineage (GTDB taxonomy): Bacteria > Pseudomonadota > Alphaproteobacteria > Rhizobiales > Xanthobacteraceae > Bradyrhizobium > Bradyrhizobium campsiandrae. The sequence continues at coordinate 62,458 of NZ_JAANIH010000036.1, read as the reverse complement.
TGATCATTCCACTGCCGCATCATTGCGAAACGGTCGAACAGCGGGACATCATGCTCTTGCGCCACCACCCGCATGTTATCGAGATAAGGCGGCGCCGAAATCATGCTTTCGGTACGTGGGCTGTATTGCAAATTCATCAAGACCACGTCAGCACCCGCATTTTGCAACGCAACCACACCTTCGGCGACGGCGCCGCGGAAATCGTCGGGATCGACGGATCGGATAGCATCTACGGTGCCGGTCTGCCAGATGACCAAAGTAGGTGTTTTTGCTTCCATCAGCTTAACGAAGGTTCCGGCAGCTTCTTCTGCCGTCTTCTTGCTCTGTAGTTCTACGGATACGTGCACGGTCTCCGCAGGGGGCAGTTTTTCTTTCAGGACCGCCTCCATGCGCGCCGGATAGGAGCTGCTTTCAGAAGACGGGATCGTGGTCGATCGGCTGCCGATCACCAGGATCTCAAGCGGTTTGCCCGCCTTGACGGCGCCGGCGACCTTGGGAAGCTGGCTTTCGCTCGTGAGCAGATAGGACGGCAATTCGCAGGCCGCCGGCACGGGGGCGGCGGCGGGCGCAGCATCCTCCGCCCGCGCCGAAGGCACGGCGAGGCCACCGCACAGCAGGATCAGGCTCAGGAGAACCTTCGCCTTCATCAGCCCCCTCCCGCCAGATCGGCGTTGCCGACGGCGTTTTTGGTTTTCGCACCGCTCTTGTCAGCTACGCGCTTGTACCACGAAATCACCCAGGCAACGCCCCACATGATCAGGATTCCGGAGAGACTAATCAGCGCATGCATGGCCGGCCCGCCCGAGACTTCGGCCAGGATGAAGTGCCCGGCAAAGGCCAGGAAGACGCCGAGGCAGAAGATCTCGAGCGAATGCTGGCCGCACAGGATCAGCGGTCGCAGCCACGGCGATTTCAGGCCCGGCCACTCCCGTGGCAGGAAGCGCACGGTGAGCGCCGACAGCGCCAGGAAATGCGTGAAGCGCAGCACGTCGAGGTCGGTCTTGTCGATCGGATACATCCATTGCTCGAGCCGCTTCGGCATGAACTGAGAGAGCTGCGGCACGTACCAGGTCAGCGTCACGTAGAACGCCGCGACGAGATAGGCGATCGAGATCCACATCGTCACGGGCGAGGCCAGGATGCGCGACATCCGTCGCGCCCCGCCGAGCGCGCACCAGGCTCCGAACACGAAAAGCAATTGCCAGGCCAGCGGATTGAACGCCCAGAAGCCGTTCGGATAGGCCGAGAAGTAGAGGTCGAATTCCCAGGTCGCCGCGTACAGCAGGGCCGAGAGCGCGAGCGTGACGTCGGGCTTCCACTTCATCGACCACAGGATCAGCGGCAGCGCCAGCATCAGGACGATGTAGAGCGGCAGCACGTCCATGTTGACGGGCCGGAAGCGCAACAGCAGCGCCTGCACGATCGTGATATCGGGCTGCTTGAGGAAATCCATGATCCCCATCTCTTCGGTGTAGAGCGGGTTCTCGAAACTGGTCGCCACGTAGGAGATCTCGGCGAGGAAGATCGTGAACAGGAAGACGTGGGCGACATAGATCTGCCAGACGCGGCGCAGGATGCGCGCGGTGGCGACCACGAAACCGTTTTCCAGCATCGCGCGGCCATAGACGAAGGCGGCGGTGTAGCCGGAGATGAAGATGAAGATCTCGGTGGCGTCGCTGAAGCCGTAATTGCGGATGGTGAACCAGGTCAGCAGGTTCGGCGGCAGATGGTCGATGAAGATCAGCCACAGCGCGAGGCCCCGAAACAGGTCGAGCCTGAGCTCGCGCTCGCCGATGGCCGGCAGCGTGATCGCCGGCGCAGCCACGCGCGGCTTGGCGTCCGCGGGCTTGGCCCCCGCGGTTCCCGCGATCGTCGATCCCGTCACTTGATCGGCAATGGTCATCGGGGCCCAAAAACCCTTCCGCAAATCGCGACGTTGGAGGAGTGTACCGGTCCAGTCGCCGCCTCGCAAAGCGGCCGGATCACATTTGGCTGTCCTTTGGGGGGTGTACTCTTCGCCAATTCTGGCGGGACGATGTCGCGAAAGCGGACTTCGGCGTTTGGTTCCGGGCCAGGATTCGCTATGATGGCAATCATGTACCGTGCCGTGACCCGCCAAATCGAAGTGACCGTCGAGCCGTGCTTTGTTCCGGAGCAATCGTCGGCCGACCGCTCGCGCTATTTCTGGTCCTACACCATCGTCATCACCAATTCGGGCGAAGAGACCGTGCAGCTCAAGACGCGGCACTGGATCATCACCGACGCCTCCGGCCGGCAGCAGGAGGTCAAGGGCGAAGGCGTGGTCGGCGAGCAGCCGACGCTCGCCCCCGGTGATCGCTTCGAATATACCTCCGGCGTGCCGCTCTCGACCGCCTCCGGCTTCATGACCGGCCGCTACCTGATGGTCAGCGAAACCGGCGAACGCTTCGAGATCGAGGTGCCGACGTTCTCGCTCGACAGCCCGGACAACAAGCGGGTGTTGAATTAGGGCCGCGCCACGTCACGCGCTCTCGACGCCCGCCTCGTGCGGCGTGAACTGATACACCGACGAGCAGAACTCGCAGGTCACGACGACCTTGTCGTCCTTGACCATGGCGCTGCGATCATCGGGGGAGAAGCTCTTCAGCATCGCGGCGACCGCGTCGCGCGAGCAGGAGCATTGCGCTTTCAGGACCAGCGGATTGAACACACGCACGCCACGTTCGTGGAACAGGCGGTAGAGCAGCCGCTCGCCGGAGAGATCAGGATCGATCAACTCGACGTCCTCGACCGTCTCGATCAGCGAGCGCGCCTCGACCCAGGCATCGTCCTCGGCGACACTGTGCACCTCGGCGCCCTCTGGCGCATCGCCGGGGTGCAAATCCGCCTGTCGTGCGCGCTCAGGCGCCTTCGGCAGAAACTGCATCAGCATGCCGCCGGCGCGCCAGCGGTGCTTGCCGCCGTCGCTCGAGCGCCACTCTTCGCCGACCGCGAGGCGCACGCGCGTCGGGATCTGCTCGGAGCGCAGGAAATATTCGTGGGCGGCGTCTTCCAGGCTGCCGCCGTCGAGCGCGACCAGACCCTGGTAGCGGCTCATGTCCGGGCCCTGGTCGATGGTCATGGCAAGATGCCCGTGGCCGAGCAGAGTGCCGGAGTTCATGCCGGTTTCCTTGGCATCGCCAAGACGTTCAGCATCGAAGCGCGCATAGGCGCGCAGGCGATCGGGCGCCTGATAGTCCACCACCAGGAACGACACCGGCCCGTCGGTCTGGGCCTGGAGGATGAAGCGGCCTTCGAATTTCAGCGCCGAGCCGAGCAGCGTCGTCAGCACGATGGCCTCGCCGAGCAGCTTGCCCACGGGCGCGGGATAATCGTGCTTGGTCAGGATGTCGTCGAGCGCAGGACCGAGCCGCACCAGGCGTCCACGCACGTCGAGCGCATCGACCTCGTAGGGCAGCACGGCGTCATCGATCGGAACCGCTGAAGGCGCGCGAACCGGGCCTTCGAACCCGGTTTTCAAGTCAGGGGATTGGGAAACCATGGCGCTGTATCTGGGGTCGGAGGGCGGAAAATGGAAGGGGCGCGGGTGGCCTCAAACTCGGTGTCGCCCCAGGGCGCGCGAAGCGCGAGCCCGGGATCCATAACCACAGGATGACGTCATCGCGCGAGATGACAACTCCGAGTCCTCGCCAAACTCAGTCCTGTGGTTATGGATCCCGGATCGGCGCGCCGCTATGCGGCGCTGGTCCGGGATGACGGCGGAGAATGGGGTCATCGACGCGACCCCACCACGCCATCGCTTTACTTCACCGCGTCAAAACACCAGGCCAGAATGCCCTTCTGGGCGTGCAGACGGTTTTCGGCCTCGTCGAACACGACCGATTGCGGGCCGTCGATCACATCGTCGGTGACCTCCTCGCCGCGATGGGCGGGCAGGCAGTGCATGAACAGCGCGTCGGGTTTGGCCAGCGACATCAGCTTGGCATTGACCTGGTAGGGCTTGAGCACGTTGTGGCGGTGCTCGCCTTCCTTGTCGCCCATCGACACCCAGGTGTCGGTGACGACGCAATCGGCGCCCTTCACCGCGGCTTCGGGATCGGTGCCGAGCACGATCGACGCGCCGGTGGTCTTGATGAAGTCGCGCATCGCCTTCTTCGGAGCCAGCTCCGGCGGAGTTGCGACATTGAGGTTGAACTTGAAGCGCTCGGCCGCGTGGGCCCAGGACGCCAGCACGTTGTTGTCGTCGCCGGTCCAGGCCACGGTGCGGCCCTCGATCGGCCCGCGATGCTCCTCAAAGGTCAGGAGGTCCGCCATCACCTGGCACGGATGCGAGCGCCGCGTCAGGCCGTTGATGACGGGCACGGTCGCGTTGGCCGCGAGCTCCAGCAGCGCCTCGTGATTGAGGATGCGGATCATGATGGCATCGACATAGCGCGACAGCACGCGGGCCGTGTCGGCAATGGTCTCGCCGCGGCCGAGCTGCATCTCGGCGCCTGTCAGCATGATGGGCTCCCCGCCGAGCTGGCGCATGGCGACGTCGAACGACACCCGCGTCCGCGTCGAGGGACGCTCGAAGATCATCGCCAGCGTCTTGCCTTCGAGCGGCTTCACCGGCTGATGCGCCTTCTGCTTCGCCTTCATGGCGGAGGAAGCCGCGAGCATGCTCTTGAGCTCCGACAGCGGCAGCTCGTTGATATCCAGGAAGTGCTTTGGACCCTTGCTCATCAGCTTGCCGTCCGCTTGCTGCCGGACAACGCCGCGCAGGCGCGTTCGAGCCTGATGACGCTGTCCTCGATCTCCGCCTCGGTGACGATCAAGGGCGGCAGGAAGCGCACGACATTGTCGCCGGCGCCGACGGTGAGCAGCTTTTCGTTGCGGAGCGCCGCGATCAGGTCGCCTGATGGCACCACCGCCTTGATGCCGATCAGGAGGCCCTCGCCGCGCACTTCGCTGACGATGTCGGGGTGGCGGTCGATGACGGATGCGAGCTTCTGCTTGAGCAGCAGCGACATCTTCTGCACGTGGTCGAAGAAGCCGGGCCTCAGCATGACGTCGAGCACGGCATTCGCGGCTGCGATCGCCAGCGGATTGCCGCCGAAGGTCGAGCCGTGGGAGCCGGGCCCCATGCCGGAGGCCGCATCCGCGGTCGCCAGCACCGCGCCGATCGGGAAGCCGCCGCCGAGCGCCTTGGCCAGCGACATCACGTCGGGCGTGACACCGGTGCGGCGATGCGCGAACAGATCGCCGGTGCGGCCCATGCCGGTTTGCACCTCGTCGAAGGCGAGCAGCAGGCCTTTCTCATCGCACAGCTGGCGCAACGCCTTGAGAAAGCCTAATGGCGCCGAGCGCACGCCGCCCTCGCCCTGGATCGGCTCGATCAGGATGCCGGCGGTCGCCGGACCGATCGCCTTCTTCACGGCCTCGATGTCGCCATGGGCGACCTGGTCGAAGCCGTCCATCGGCGGGCCGAAGCCTTCGAGATATTTTGCCGAGCCGGTCGCCGCCAGCGTTGCCAGCGTGCGGCCGTGGAAGGCGCCCTCGAAGGTGATGATGCGGTAGCGCTCCGGATGGCCCTTGGAGAAGTGATGATGGCGAACCAGCTTGATCACGCCCTCCAGCGCCTCTGCGCCGGAATTGCAGAAGAACACGAAGTCGGCAAAGCTCTCGCTGCACAGGCGGGCGGCGAGCTTCTCGCCATCGGGGCTCTGGAACAGGTTCGACATGTGCCAGAGCTTTGTCGCCTGCTCCTGCAACGCCTTGACCAGCGCCGGATGAGCATGGCCGAGCGCATTCACCGCGACGCCCGAGGTGAAATCGAGATAGCAATCGCCGTTGGTTGCGATCAACCAGACGCCTTCACCGCGCTCAAAACCGATGTCGGCCCTGGCGAAAACGGGGAGCAAGTGCGGCGCTGCGCTGTTGGTCATGACGGTCACTGGGTTGTTGCACTTGATTGTTGCGGACGGACGGTGGTGCATTACGCAACGCACCATTGACCGGCCCGGAAAACGAAACGTGCCGCCTTTTAAGGGCGGCACGCGTGACTATCTTAGGCTTGATGAGACGGGTGTCAATGCCACCCGGAAAGCCTCGCGAAACGCTGAATCCGTAGTCTTGCGGTGGCGATTTTGCGGGATTTTGGCCACGGAACATGTGGAAGCGAGTCGGCAGACTCTTGCGCGCGAGTCACGCCATATTGTAGCGTTTGGCTTGTCAGATACGACATCTCGTGTAGCGGTCCTGATCCCAAAAGTCCTCATGTACCGGCGTAAACGTTCGGGCGTCTCATTGCGCCCGGCGAGCCTTAAGGGATTCTGGCGGCACGGGTTTTTCGAGACTTAGGCATTCGTCGTGCGGCCCCAGGATGGCGGCGCGCGGCGAAGGAAAGGGTGCAATGACGGTTTTGACCTGGTCCGACGATCGCGTCGAACAGCTGAAAAAGCTCTGGGAGGCCGGACTTTCGGCCAGCCAGATCGCCGCTGAGCTTGGGAATGTCACCCGCAACGCCGTGATCGGCAAGGTGCACAGGCTCGGCCTGTCCGGCCGCGCCAAGAGCCCGTCATCAGCAGCTCCCCGGCCGCGCAAGGCGCGTCCCGCGCAGCACATGATGCGGGTGAGCCGCCCCATCGCGCGCGGCAACACCGCGCTGGCGCAGGCCTTCGAGGTCGAGGTTGAGGCCGAACCCGTGACCTACGACAACGTGGTGCCGATGAGCCAGCGGCTATCACTGCTCGAATTGAACGAAGCGACCTGCCACTGGCCGGTCGGCGATCCCTCGAGCCCGGATTTCTTCTTCTGCGGCGGCAAGGCGCTCTCCGGCCTGCCTTATTGCGCCCAGCACTCGCGCGTGGCGTATCAGCCGGCAGCCGATCGCCGCCGTGCACCGGTCAAGCCGGGCACGCGCTGATTGCAGCTTCAAACGACATCGTCCCGCGACAAGTCGGAACAAATAAGGAAAAGCGCGCCTCGGGGCGCGCTTTTTTGTCGTGCTTACGTGCAGCTCAATCAGCTTTACGTCTGCTCGGCCTTCGCGAAGCGGTCATCGAGGGCGTAGCCGGCGCCGCGAACGGTGCGGATCGGGTCCTGCTCGCGGCCGAGATTGAGCAGCTTGCGCAGGCGGCCGATATGTACGTCGACGGTGCGCTCGTCGATATAGATGTCGCGGCCCCAGACGCTGTCGAGCAGCTGCTCGCGCGAGAACACGCGGCCGGGATGTTCCAGGAAGAACTCCAGCAGGCGATATTCGGTCGGGCCGAGATCGATCGGCCGGCCCGAGCGCGCCACGCGGCGCTTCTCGCGATCGAGCTCGATGTCGCCGAAGGCGAGGACGGTTGCGAGCCGCTCGGGGCTGGCGCGCCGCAGCAGGCCCTTCACGCGTGCCAGCAGCTCGGGCACCGAGAACGGCTTGACGATGTAATCGTCGGCGCCGGTCGCAAGTCCCCTGACACGCTCGCTCTCTTCGCCGCGCGCGGTCAGCATGATGATCGGCAGCTGCTTGGTGTCGGACCGCGTCCGCAGGCGCCGGCACAGCTCGATGCCCGAGAGCCCCGGCAGCATCCAGTCGAGCACGATCAGATCGGGGATGTGTTCCTTGAGGCGGGTGTCGGCATCGTCGCCGCGCATCACCGTCTCGACGTCATAGCCGTCGCCCTCGAGGTTGTAGCGGAGAAGCTCGGTCAGAGCTTCCTCGTCCTCAACCACCATAATGCGTGCGCCCATGGGGTCGTCGCTCCTTAAGTATTCGGAATCGTGGTGGCGAAGGTCGTCATGTCACCCTTCGGCCGCTTGTCGGTGATGGCTTGGCCTTCGATCATGTAGAACACGGTCTCGGCAATGTTGGTGGCGTGGTCGCCGATCCGCTCGATGTTCTTGGCGCAGAACATCAGATGGATGCAGAACGAGATGTTGCGCGGATCCTCCATCATGTAGGTGAGGAGCTCGCGGAACAGCGAGGTGCAGATGGCATCGACTTCCTCGTCGCCCTTCCACACCGCCATCGCCGCCGGCAGATCGTGCGCGGCATAGGCGTCGAGCACAGACTTGACCTGCTGCTGCACGAGGTCGGTCATGTGCTCGAGGCCGCGGAACAGTTTGAGCGGATGGAAATCCGTCTCCAGCGCCGCGACGCGCTTGCCCATGTTCTTGGCGAGGTCGCCGATCCGCTCGAGATCGGTCGCGACGCGCATGGCGCCGACGATCTCGCGCAGGTCGATCGCCATCGGCTGGCGGCGCGCGATGGTGAGCACGGCGCGCTCTTCGATCTTCTTCTGCAGCGTATCGAGCTCGGCGTCGGTGGTGACGACGCGCTGACCGAGCGCGACGTCGCGGCGGATCAGCGCGTCGACGGAATCCACGATCATGCGCTCGGCGATTCCGCCCATCTCGGCGACCAGGCGCGTGAGCTCCTGGAGGTCGGTATCGAAGGCTTTTGCGGTGTGTTCGGAAGCCATGTCCTGCCTCTCCTCAGCCGAACCGGCCGGTGATGTAATCCTGCGTGCGCCGGTCGGACGGCGACGTGAAGATCTTGCTGGTGTCGTCGAACTCGATCAGTTCGCCGAGATACATGAAGGCGGTCTTGTCGGAGACGCGCGCCGCCTGCTGCATGTTGTGGGTGACGATCGCGATCGTGTAGTTCTCGGACAGTTCCTGGATCAGCTCCTCGACCTTGGCGGTCGAGATCGGGTCGAGCGCCGAGCAGGGCTCGTCGAACAGGATCACCTCGGGCCTGACAGCGACGGTGCGGGCGATGCAAAGGCGCTGCTGCTGGCCGCCGGAGAGCGACAGGCCGGAGGCATTGAGCTTGTCCTTGACCTCGTTCCACAGCGCGCCACCGCGCAGCGCCTTCTCGACGCGGTCGTCCATCTCGGATTTCGAGATCTTCTCATAGAGACGGATGCCGAAGGCGATGTTCTCGTAGATGGTCATCGGGAACGGCGTCGGCTTCTGGAACACCATGCCGACGCGGGCGCGCAGCAGATTGAGGTCGAGCTTGGGGTCGAGAATGTTGGTCTGGTCGAGCATCAGCTGACCGGTGACGCGCTGACCCGGATAGAGGTCATACATCCGGTTGAAGATGCGCAGCAGGGTCGACTTGCCGCAGCCGGACGGGCCGATGAAGGCCGTGACGCGGTTGGTGCCGAGCATCAGATTGATGTTCTTCAGCGCGTGGTGCTCGCCGTAATAGAAATTGAGGTTGCGCACCGTCACCTTGGCCGGCGCCTCCGGCAACGGCTGCTGCGACGCCAAATGAGCGTTCGAACTCACGGATACGGACAGATCGGTCATTTTGCGGTCCTCTCGGCGCCGAGGATGCGGGCGCCAATGTTCAGGGCAAGCACGGTGAGCGTGATCAGCAGCGCGCCGCTCCAGGCCAGCTGCTTCCAATAGGCGTAGGGGCTCTGGACGAAATTGTTGATGGTCACGGGCAGATTCGCCATCGTCTTGTTCAGCCCGAGGCTGAAGAACTGGTTCGACAGCGCGGTGAACAGCAGCGGCGCGGTTTCGCCGGCGACGCGGGCGGTTGCGAGCAGCACGCCGGTGATGAGACCGGAGCGGGCGGCACGATAGGCGATCCGCTTGATCACCAGCGAGCGCGGCAGGCCGAGCGCGGAAGCCGCCTCGCGCAGCGCGTTCGGCACCAGCAGCAGCATGTCCTCGGTCGTGCGCAGCACCACCGGGATCACGATCACGGCGAGCGCGAGCGAGCCTGCGATCGCCGAGAAGCCGCGCATCGGCACCACCACCGCGCCGTAGATGAACAGGCCGATGATGATCGAGGGTGCCGACAAGAGGATGTCGTTGATGAAGCGGATCACGGAGGTCAGCTTGTCGTTACGGCCGTACTCGGCGAGATAGGTGCCGGCGAACAGGCCGAGCGGCGCGCCGATACCGACGCCGATTATTGTCATGATCAGCGAGCCGACGATGGCGTTGCGCAGACCGCCTTCGGTCGAGCCCGGTGGCGGGGTGTCGGCGACGAACAGCTCGAGGTTCAGGCCGGCGATGCCGTTGTAGAGCAACGTGAGCAGGATCAGCGCGAGCCAGGTGACGCCGAAGGCGGCAGCCCCGATGCAGAGCCCGCGGACGACGATGTCCTTGCGGCGGCGGCGTGCGTAAATCGGGTTCATGTCACTTCCCCGCCTTCTTTTCCAGCCGCAACAGCATCAGCCGCGCGCCTGCGAGCACGAAAAACGTCAGCACGAACAGGAGCAGGCCGAGCAGGATCAGTCCGGACTGGTGCAGGCCGTCGCTCTCGGCAAACTCGGAGGCGATCGCCGCCGAGATCGTGGTGCCCGGCGCGAAGATCGAGGACGAGATGCGGAACGAGTTGCCGATGATGAAGGTCACCGCCATGGTCTCGCCGAGCGCGCGACCCAGCGCCAGCATGACGCCGCCGATGATGCCGACGCGGGTGTAGGGGATCACCACGCTGCGCACGACTTCCCAGGTGGTACAGCCGACGCCATAGGCCGCCTCTTTCAGCACGGGCGGCACCGTCTTGAACACGTCGACCGAGATCGAGGTGATGAAGGGCAGCACCATGATGGCAAGGATCAGCGCCGCGTTGAACAGGCTGAGATAGGACGGCGGGCCGGCAAAGATCGCGCCGAGCACGGGGACGCCGTCGAAGATCCGGATCATGAAAGGCTGGAACGTGTTGGCCAGGAACGGGCCGAGCACGAAGAATCCCCACATGCCGTAGATGATCGAGGGAATGCCTGCGAGCAGTTCGACTGCCATGCCGATCGGGCGGCGCAGCCATTGCGGGCAAAGCTCGGTCAGGAAGATCGCAATGCCGAGACCCACGGGAATCGCGATCAGCATCGCGATGAAGGAGGTGACGAGCGTGCCGTACATCGGTCCGAGCGCGCCGAGCACGGGCGGATCGGCGGACGGCGCCCAACGCTGCGTCCACAGGAACGCGAAGCCGTATTCCTTCATCGCCGGGAAGGCGCCGACGATCAGCGAGATGATGATGCCGCCGAGAATGAGGAGCACCGAAATCGCGGAAAGCCGCGTGATCCAATAGAAGGTGACGTCGCCGAGCTTGAACGCGCTCAGGGCCTTGGCGCGATCGTACGGGCCGGCCTCGTCGATTACATCGCTCTGAACAGCCATCTCTGCCACGCCGATCCCCTGTACGAAGTCATATACGCTTTTTGTTGGGTTCAAGCCCCGGACCCAGCACGTCACCGGTCCGAGGCCTGGTGTTTGTCGGTCCCGGCTCTGCGGTGCGGCATGGGATGCCGCACCGCCTCCGGGACAGGAGAGGAGAGCGCTTAGCTCTTGATCTCGGCAGCCCAGGTCTTCTCGATCAGCTGAACGACGCTGTCGGGCATCGGGATGTAGTCGAGCTCTTCAGCCGCCTTGCCGCCGTTCTTGAAGGCCCAGCGGAAGAACTTGATGGCTTCCTGCGAGGCCGCCTTGTCGGTGGCCTCCTTGTGCATGAGGATGAAGGTCGCCGCCGTGATCGGCCAGGACTTGTCGCCAGGCTGGTCGGTCAGGATGACGTAGTAGCCGGGGGCCTTGGCCCAGTCGGCGTTGGACGCCGCCGCCTGGAAGGCTTCGACGGTCGGCTGCACCGGCTTGCCGGCCTTGTTGACGAGGCCGGTGTAGGTCAGCTTGTTCTGCTTGGCATAGGCGTACTCGACATAGCCGATCGAGTTCTTGGTCTGGCTGATGTTGCCCGACACGCCTTCGTTACCCTTGGCGCCGACGCCAACCGGCCACTCGACGGCGGTGCCTTCACCGACCTTGCTCTTCCAGTCGGCGCTGGCCTTGGAGAGGTAGTTGGTGAAGTTGAAGGTGGTGCCCGAGCCGTCCGAACGACGGACCACGGTGATCGCCTCCGACGGCAGCTTCACGTTCGGATTGAGCTTCTTGATCGCGGCGTCGTCCCATTTGGTGATCTTGCCGAGATAGATGCTGGCGAGGGTCTCGCCGTCGAACACGAGTTCGCCAGCCTTGACGCCCTCGATGTTGACGACGGGAACGATGGCGCCCATCACCATCGGCCACTGCACGAGGCCGTCCTTCTCGAGCTGCTCGGCCTTGAGCGGCGCGTCGCTGGCGCCGAAGGTCACGGTCTTGGCCTGGATCTGCTTGATGCCGCCACCCGAGCCGATCGACTGGTAGTTCAGACCGTTGCCGGTCTCCTTTTTGTAGGCGTCAGCCCACTTCGAATAGATCGGGAACGGGAACGTCGCACCGGCACCGGTGATATCGGCAGCAAAGGCTGCCGTCGTCGTTGCGGCGACCAAGCCGGCAGCGACGATCGTCTTGAGGAAATTCATGCTGGTCTCCATACAGGGGAGCGAAGCGCCATCCGCGCCCGATCGCGCTCCCCGTGCCGCCCCTTTAGGAGCGGTCAGCTGAGCTTTTACGAAGGTTTCGTGACAGTCGGATGACAGGCCCAAGCAACTGAAATCGCTTGATTTATCGCCTACACTAAAGTCTTGGCCGGGGGAAAACAGGCGGTGAAAGTGGCGCCCTGTTTGGGCACGCTTTCGATCAAAAGACGGCCGCGATGACGGTTAAGAATATGTTTCACCAGCGATAATCCGAGGCCGGTTCCGCCCTGTGAACGACTGTCGCCGACGTCCACCCGGTAGAAGCGTTCGGTCAGCCGCGGCAGGTGCTCGGGGGCGATGCCGGGGCCGAAATCGCGCACCATGACCCGCACTTCCTGAGTTCCGTCGGTCACCGGCGTGGCGGTCAGCGACACAATGACGCGCCCGCCCGAGGCGCCGTATTTGAGCGCGTTCTCGATCAGGTTTTCGAACAGCCGCAGCAGCTCCTCCCGATCGCCCGCGATCATCACCGGGGCGTCGGGCAGATGGGTCTCGACCTCGACCTGGCGCTCGCGCGCCAGCGGCTCCAGGCCGTCGGCGACCTGACGGATGATCGGCAGCAGGTCGACCAGGGTGTCAGGCCGCACATGGGCCGACAGCTCCACCCGCGACAGCGACAGCAGGTCGTCGATCAGGCGCGCCATGCGGGTCGCCTGATTGTGCATGATGCCGAGGAAGCGCTCGCGCGCCTTGGGATCGTCCTTGGCCTGGCCCTGCAGCGTGTCGATGAAGCCGGAGAGCGCCGCCAGCGGCGTACGCAATTCGTGGCTGGCATTGGCGACGAAGTCGGCGCGCATCTCCTCGACCCGGCGCAGCGGCGTCTGGTCATGGAAGGTCATCAGCATGCATTTGTCGGCGCCGCCGAAATTGGTCGGCACCGGCACCGGGGTGATGATCAGCTCCATCCAGCGATCGACCGGCACATGGTCGAGGTAGGTGGCGCGCCGCGGCTCGGAGGTCGCAATGGACTCGCGCAGCGCGGTGATGATCTCCGGCGAGCGCAGCGCGAATTGGGCGAGCTCGTTCTTGCGCAGCGCCGGCGCGAGCTGGGCGGCGGCGGCATTGAGATGGATGACGCGGCCGGCGCGGTCGAGCAGCACCGCCGGATCCGGCATCCCGGCGACGACCGCGGCCACGGCCGCGCTCTCGACCGGATTGACCCGCCTGACGTCCTCGCGCGAGGCAGCGGTATCATGCAGCCGCCACGGGATCAGCGCCGCCGCCGCGATGCAGAGAAACACCGATGCTGCCCGGACGGCCGACAATTCGCCGAGCGAGACCACCACCGACAGCGCCAAGGCGGCCGCGATCAGGATGACGGTCGAATGCCTCAGCCGGTCGGACCAGGGCTGCGCGGGGGGAGACGATGGGGCATCGATCGCCATCGTGGCGGACTTCTCCTTAAGGGCTGGCGCCGGTCAGGCACCGCTGTCGCTGCGCTTTCTCACATAAGCGGCCTCAGGCGGTGGACCTGGATCGAGCTTGAGCGCCGCCTGCTGCAGGCGCTTGGATCGGGCACCGATGATAACCTCGCGAAACGTCAGCAGGATTACAGAGATGACGAAAGGGGAGAGATAATAGAGGACCCGGAACAGCAGCATGCCCCCGAGCAGCTCCTCGCGATCCATCTGCCAGAGGCCAACCAGCATGGCGGCATCGAACACGCCGAGCCCGCCGGGCGAATGGCTGGCGAAGCCGAGCAGCGTCGCCGAGACGAAGATGACAGCGACGACGACGAAGCCGAGATTGGGCTCGTCGGGAACCAGCACATACATCGCGAGCGCGCAGAAACCGAGATCGATGATGCCGATCGCGATCTGGAGCAGCGTCAGCGGGCCGCCGGGCAGTACCACGGTCCAGGGGCCCCGTCCGACCACCCGGGGCTGGGTCCAGACCCAGACCACATAGCCGACCAGCGCGGCGAGGATCATCATCGCCAGCGTACGGTTCAGCCAGGGCGGCAGCTGGTCGATCGCGGCGGCCGCCTCCGGATGATAGGAAATGCCGAGACCGAGCACCGCGGCATTGCCGAGCCAGAAGGTGAGGCCGGCGAGAAAGCAGATCTTTGCGACGTCGATCGCGTTGAGGCCATAGGCCGAATAGATGCGATAGCGCACCGCGCCGCCAGTGAAGACGCTGGCGCCGACATTGTGGCCGATTGAATAGCTGGTGAAGGCCGCGAGCGCGTTGATGCGATAGGGCACGTGAGCATGGCCGATCGCGCGCACGGCAAACCAATCGTAGAAGGTCAGGGTGAAATAGCCCGCGCTGACGAACAGCGCCGCCATCGCAATCTGGCTCAGCTCGGTGCTCTTGATCGCCTCGATCACCTCGTTGCGATCGATACCGCGCAGCATGTGGTAGAGCACATAGCAAGCGATGCCGATGACCGCGACGCTGATCACAACTCCAAGCTTATGCAGGATTTGCTTCTGGCGCAGCAACGTCATCGCCCTGCGTATGGCTTCCAGCATCTAGACCTCGAACAACGCTTCAGCGGCCGGGGTGGCCGGCGAACAGGCGGGTGACGCACAGGCACTCAACGAACAAGCCGTCGACGAACAAGCATTCGACGAACCCTTGCCGCCGGCCCCGGCATCGCGCATGCCCCCCGTCCCTCCACTAGCGCGTTTTGCGGCGGAGTGGAATTCGCCAATGTGAACAAAATCACGTGCCTTCAATATTTTAGGCAGGTCTGCGGCCTCGTGATGCACTGTTTGGCGCTTTCGGCGGCAAGCTCGACGCGAATCTCCACGGCAATCCTGCGCAGCCGCCGTGAAGTTTTGATGATTTCGACCGGACAATGTTCCGTCACGCCTTAAGTCGAAATCAATCTATGGGCTGCATCCGCCCCTTGAAAGAGGGGCAAGCGGGGCTGTCGTTCACGGTCTTCCGATCTGCCGAACACCCCGCCGCCGATGGTCAGGGTGCATGGCAACATCACAGAACGGCCGCGGGTTGGCTGCGCGAGACCACCCAATAGCGCAGCCACGCCCCGATGGTGCAGCCGACGAGGTAACAGGCCAACATGACCAGGCCGAGGTCGAGCCAGTAGCCGAAGCGGCCCGGGACGACATGGGCAAGCGAGGCCGCGACCAGGCCCGCGACAAGCGCCGCAAGCCAGCGCGCGGTGACCTTCGAGGTGCCGTTGCCGCGCTGGACCACCGAGATCCAGCCCATGCAAAAGCCGAGCAGAACCGAGCCGATCAGCCAACCCATGTGAAACGAGACGAGATAGGGCATCGTCACCTCACCAGAAATTCGATGCGGCGGTTTTGCGCCTTGCCGTCGTCGGTGTCGTTGCCGGCGACAGGCTGCGTGCTGCCGTAACCGACTGCGGAGAAACGGTCCGCCGGCAGGCCTGCCTTGACCAAATAAGCGATCACGGCCTCGGCGCGCTTTTCAGACAGCGCCTGGTTGAAGGCATCCTCGCCGTCGGCATCGGTATGGCCGGCAACCTCGATATTGGTGGTCGGGCAACGCAATGCCGTCTCGATCAGATGGTCGAGAATGCCGGCCGAGTCGGGATCGATGTCGGCGCGCTTGCTCTCGAAGCGGATCTTGCCCTTGGCCAGCAGTTCCGAGAACAATTGCTGGCAGACGGTGCCGTCGACCGGCCCCGCCGCGGGCTTCACGGTGATCTCGGGCTTGTACTGCCAGGTCTTTGGAAAGTCCTTGCCGAGGCCGGCGCGGATGTCGTTGGCCGCGCCCTCGTACAGCGCATCGCCCGACAGCTTGACCTCGCGATCGGAGACCACGAGCGTCCCGGTCGACAGCCGTGACAGCGCGCCGAGCGCGGCCACCACGGCGGTGTTGAAGGAGCCGGGCGCGCCGATGCTGGCCTTGAGATTGTCGACCACCTTCTCGCCAAAGAATTTTCGCGATGCGCTGGTCGCGATCGCGGCGTGAACGTTGTTGTCGGGCACATAGCCGGTCAGCGTCACGGTGGCGGCAACCGGATCCTTGTAGGCCTGGAAGATGTAGGGCGGCGCCTTGATCTCGTTCGCGGCGATCGAAAAACCCTCGGGCAGGTTCTTCAGCGCCGCCGCAATCGCCTCGCGGCCGCCGAGATCCCGCGCCATGCCTGACAGGGTAACCTTGGTGTCCGAGATCGTGATCTTGCCGTCCTTCAGCTTGCCGATCTGGTCGAGCAGCAGCATCGCCGCAGCCTCGAACCGCGGGGGCGCGCCGCGCGCCAGGCCCATCTGATCGGCGACCTCGCTCCCGGCCACCTCCTTGCGTGCCGCCTCGGTCAGTCGCGCCTTCATCGACGGCAGCGGCGCGGAGCCGGACAGCGTCACCCGCACCACGTCACGCTCGGCATTCCAGACGAAGGGCTTGGCTTCGGGAACCAGGCGGGTCCGGTCATCGACCAGCCGCACGCCGGGAACCATCTCGACCGTCAGCACGGCGTCACGGCGCCCCTCCTCTGAGAAGGCATCCGCCGCCAGGCTGACGTCGCGGCCGTCGACCGCAATCCGGGTCTTGTCCAGCACGGTGTCCTTGAGCGCAGCCGAAGAGCGGGCCGACAGGTCGGCCTCGACAGGCAAGGTGTTATTCCAGGCCGCAAATCCCCACATGACGGCCAGGGGAATCAGCCCCGGCCACCATTTGCTGGCCCACCTGAAAAGCTTCTGCATTCGACGACCCGAACTCTGGAACCGGAGACAAAACAAACCCTTGGCAGGCTGTCAAACCGGAAATGGGGCCCTTTCGGGGACCGCTCGTGGACAATTGGAATAACTTTTTCTTCAAGGGTCATTCCTTAAGTTGGGGGCGGAATGCCCAGGGGCGGCCGGCCGGTCATGAGACAACTCCGTAACAACGTCATTCGCGCCGGGCTGGGTGCACTTTACTTCAGCGGGGCGCATCATCTGCTACGTCCGCTGCTGTCGGGCGTCGGCGCCATCTTCATGCTGCACCATGTCCGGCCGGCCCGTGAGGGCGCGTTCCAGCCGAACCGGCATCTGGAGGTCACCCCGGACTTCCTGCGCGTGGCCCTGTGCCATTTGCGCTCGCGGGAGATCGATATCGTCAGCATGGACGAACTGCACGAGCGGCTGGTCCAGGGCCGCTTCGGCCGCCGCTTCGCGGCCTTCACCCTCGACGACGGCTATCGCGACAACAGGGATCATGCCCTGCCGGTGCTGCGCGAATTCGACGCGCCCGCGACCATCTACGTCGCCAGCGACTTCGCCGAAGGCACCGGGCGGCTGTGGTGGACGGCGCTGGAGGCCGTGATCGCCAAGGCCGAACGGATCGAGGTCAGAATCGGCGATTCCGCGCTGCGGCTCGATGCGACGACGCCCGTTGCAAAGCAGGCGGCGTTCGATCGCCTGCACGACTGGCTGCGCGCACTACCGGGCGAACACGATTTGAAGCGCGAGATCGAAGCGCTCTGCGCCGCGCATGGTGTCGACATGGAAGCGCTGTGCCGCAGCCTCTGCCTGTCCTGGGACGAGCTGAAACGGCTTGCCGCCGATCCGCTTGTTACGATCGGCGCCCACACCATCAGCCATTGCAATCTCGCCAGGCAGAGCGAGGAGATCGCCGCGCAGGAGATGGCCGCGAGCCGGCTCCGGATCGAGCATGCACTGGAACGCGAGGTGCTGCATCTCGCTTATCCCTATGGTGACCGCGAAGCGGCAGGGACGCGCGAATTCGCGCTGGCCGCATCCGCCGGCTTCAAGACCGCGGTGACGACACGGCCCGGCATGCTGTTTGCCGAGAACGCCGGCCACATGACCGCGCTGCCGCGCGTTTCGCTCAACGGAAATTACCAGGATGCGCGCATCCTGCCGGTGCTGACCTCGGGCGCCGCGACCGCGATGTGGAACGGCTTTCGCCGGATCGCGGCAGCGTAGCCTCACCCACAGCTGTCAGACCCCCCTCCCACCATTCCTTGACTCCCCTCCCCCCGGCGCTCAAAACGTCGCCAACCCAGGGGACGCGTCAAGGGAGGCACCATGTCCAACGATCTGTTTTCACTCAAAGGCCGTATCGCTCTCGTGACAGGCGGCTCGCGCGGCATCGGCAAGATGATCGCGGCCGGATTCCTCGGTGCCGGAGCCGCGAAGGTCTACATCACCGCGCGCAAGGCCGGTCCCTGCGAAGCCACCGCGAAGGAGCTATCGGCGCAATATGACGGCGAGTGCATCGCGCTGCCGATCGACATCTCGACGGTCGAAGGCTGCAACAAGCTCGCCGGCGAAATCATCAAGCTGGAGCCCAAGCTCGACATCCTCGTCAACAATGCCGGCGCGGCCTGGGGCGCGGAGTTCGACGAATTCCCCGAAAGCGGCTGGGACAAGGTGATGGACCTCAACGTCAAATCGCTGTTCTTCCTGACCAAGGCGCTGGCCAAGCCGCTGCGCGCGGCCGCCTCGCACGAGCGGCCCGCCAAGGTCATCAACATCGCCTCGGTCGACGGCATCTTCGTCAATCCGAGCGAGACCTATTCCTATGCCGCGAGCAAGGCCGCGGTGATCCATCTGACGCGGCGCATGGCGACCAAACTGATCAAGGACAACATCAACGTCACCGCGATCGCGCCGGGCGCGTTCAAATCCGACATGAACCGCGCCGCGCGCGACCATTCGGACGAGGTGGCGAAACGGATTCCGTCGCGGCGCATCGGCACCGACGAGGACATGGCGGGCGTCGCGATCTATCTCGCATCGCGCGCGGGGGATTACGTAGTGGGCAACACCATCGCAGTCGATGGCGGCGTGGTGTACGCGAATGCCGGGCTGGAGATCGCGGGGTAGGCGCCGGGGTAGCGCAGCCGCCTCAAACTCCGGTGTAGTCCCGGCGCAGGCCGGGACCCATACCGCGGAATCCATCGATTGCGATCGGTAGAAATACCGAACGGCAAATCTTCGCCAAACTACTTCCTGTGATTATAGGTCCCGGCCTTCGCCGGGACGACAGCGGAGTGGGAGCAGCGTCGCGCCCTTACGACTCGATCTTCACGTATTCGAAATCGCCCGGCTTGTTGTCGATGCCGACCTTCGGCGGCGAGATCCAGGAGGCGAACTGGCCGACCTCGGTGACGGGCTGCATCAGGGAGGTGATGAAGTCGCCGTCGCTGGCCGAGGGCAGCCAATCGTCCCTGCGCTTTGCCCAGGTGGCGTCGTCGATCAGAATGCCGTCGGGAGTCGCATGCACGTCCTTGAACTCGCCGATGTGCCGGTGGAAGGCGACGTTGGGCAGGGCCAGCTTGAAATCGTAGCCGGCGCTCGAGATCACCTTGTTCCAGCGCAGCATGCCCTTGACGCAATCCTGGCTGTAATCGTCGCGCAGGCGCATGTTGAGCGCGGTCAGCGCCGGCTCGTCGACCAGCTTGATCTCACCATTGATCAGCTTGAGCACCGGATAGGTCGAATTCTTGAGCTGGTGATCGTCCTCGATCTGGGTCTCGTGATAGCGGCCCTTGATGCCGGCGTTGAAGGCGTTGGCCGCGTTGGTCGAGACCTCCGAGCCGAACAGGTCGAGCGACAGCGTGTAGTGCAGGTTCAGCTTCTTCTGGATGGTCGGCAGATCGATGACGCCGAGCGCGCGCACTTTCGCGATGTCGGTCGGATCGGTGATGCCCGCCGCCTTCATCGCATCGCAGGTGCGCTGCACGACGCGGGTGATGCCGGTCTCGCCGACGAACATGTGGTGCGCTTCTTCGGTCAGCATGAAGCGGCAGGTGCGTGACAGCGGATCGAAGCCGGATTGCGCAAGGCTGTGCAGCTGCATCTTGCCATCGCGGTCGGTGAAGTAGGTGAACATGAAGAAGGACAGCCAGTCCGGCGTCGCCTCGTTGAAGGCGCCCAGCATGCGCGGCGCATCCGCATCGCCGGAGCGGCGGCGGAGCAGATCGTCGGCTTCCTCGCGGCCGTCGCGGCCGAAATATTTCTGCAGCAGATAGACCATCGCCCAGAGATGGCGACCTTCCTCGACATTGACCTGGAACAAATTGCGCATGTCGTAGAGCGAGGGCGCGGTCTTGCCCAGATGGCGCTGCTGCTCGACGGATGCAGGCTCGGTGTCGCCCTGGATCACGATCAGGCGGCGCAGCATGGCGCGATGCTCGCCCGGGACCTCCTGCCAGGCCGGCTCACCATAGTGCTCGCCGAACGGCACGGCGCGATTTTCTTCCTGCGGCGCAAGCAGAATGCCCCAGCGATATTCGGGCATGCGGACATAGTCGAACTTGGCCCAGCCGCGCGGATCGACGGAATAGGCGGTGCGCAAGTACACCAGCGATTCCTGGAAGCCTTCCGGGCCCATGTCGCTCCACCAGTCCATGTAGCCGGGATGCCAGCCTTCCAGCGCCTTGAGCACCTGGCGGTCTTCGGCGAGATTGACGTTGTTCGGAATCTTGGTCGAGTAGTCGACGTTCATGATGTTCATGTTCATGGCCGCTTCTCCCTAAACTCGGGTCATATCGAATTTCGGCTTCTGGCCGCTGCCGTAGCGGCGCAACGCGCCTTCCTCGCCGACCGCGTTCGGGCGCTGGAAGATCCAGTTCTGCCAGGCGGTCAGGCGCGCGAAGATCTTTGATTCCATCGTCTCGGGACCGACGAAGCGCAGGCTCGCTTCCATGCCAGTGAGACTGTCGGGCGAGAAGCTGGCGCGCTCCTCGAGAAACACGCGAACCTCATCGTCCCAGTCGATGTCGTCGAGGGCGAAGGTGACGAGGCCGAGTTCTTCCGCCTGCTCGGCATCGAGCGCAGTGCCGAGCGTTGCTTCTGCGCGCTCGACATCGGCAGGATCGGCCTGGAAGCGCGACTCCAGCCGCGTCAGACCATGGCTCATCGGATAGGGGCCGAAATTCATCGCGGAGAGTTCGATCGACGGCGGCGGGCGATTATCGCCCTGGCGCGTCCCGATCAGCATGTAGGAGCGGTCGGCGGCGAAGACGAGCTCGGCCAGCGTGCCGGCAAAGCAGGAGCCGGGCTCGACCAGCGTCACTAGCGTGCGCGAGGTGACGTCGATGCGCTTCAAGACGCGCTTCCAATAATGCCTGATCTCGTTGACCAGCCAATGCGACTTGTTGGCTTCGAGGAAGGCGTCGGATGCAAGCACATGAGCGCGCTCGCCATGGCTCTTGAACACGAGCATCGCGATTTCGAGCTCGTTGATGCGCAAATGCAGGATGGCATCGTCGAGCTCGCGCGCCACTTGCAGCGGCCAGAACGACGCGCCCTGCGCCATCATGCCGTCGATGTCGGCAGGCGGCGCGGTCTCCGGCGCCTTGATCGAGATCGTGGCGATGCGGGCGGCGCGATCGATGTCGACGCTGACGAAGCCGTAGCGGAGGCTGGTTTCGTCGATCACGCGCTTGAGCGGGGTCAGTGCGACACCCTTGCCGCTGCCGGCGCGCTTCGATTTGCCGGCGAACTCCCTGGCGCGCTCGGCGATCCTGGCCTCGAGCTTGGAGTTCGGCGCGATCTCGTCGACCAGGCGCCACTGCACGGCGCGCTTGCCCTTCACGCCTTCCTCGATGGTGCAGAAAAAGTCAGCGTGGTCGCGGCGCACCTTGCGCTTGTCGACGACGCGGGTGAGGCCGCCGGTGCCCGGCAGTACCGCGAGCAGCGGCACTTCCGGCAGCGCGACAGCGGACGCGCCGTCATCGGCGAGGATGATGTGGTCGGTGGCGAGCGCCAGCTCATAGCCGCCGCCGGCGGCGGACCCGTTCACGACCGTGATGAAGCGCTGGCCGGAATGCTGGGACGAATCCTCCATGCCGTTGCGGGTCTCATTGGTGAACTTGCAGAAATTGACCTTGTGGGCGTGGGTCGAGCCGGCGAGCATGCGGATGTTGGCACCGGCGCAGAACACGCGGTTCTTGGCCGAGCGCATCACCACCACCTTTACTTCGGGATGCTCGAAGCGCAGCCGCTGGATCGCGTCGGCGAGCTCGATGTCGACGCCGAGATCGTAGGAATTGAGCTTGAGCAGATAGCCCTCGAACAGGCCGCCATTCTCGTCGACGTCCATGGTCAGCGTCGCGACGTCATCATCGACCGCCAGCTTCCAATGCTTGTAGCGGGACGGTTCGGTCTGGAAATCGATGAATGTCGCGCCGCCTGCGAGGCGCCGATCTTCCCCGGCCATGGGCCACCCTTGAGCTCGTCTTGGTTTTAACGTTAGATGCACAATAGTGCATCTACTCCTGCACGTCTAGCCCATATCTGGGCTTTGTATGCACTTTGCTTCATCCGGATAACCACTCGCACAGGCGCCGAGGGATTATGCCGCCTGAAGCCCGCGATCATCCCGCAGGGCGGCTTTTGCAAATTGCGCGATCGCCTCCAGCGTCACATCAGGCGCTTCACGATGCGGGGAATGCCCGGCGCCGGGAATGATTTTCAGATCGACCGGGCAGTAACACTCCTCCTGCGCGATCTCGACCTGGCGCAGCGTCCCGTACTGGTCATCCGCGCCTTGCACCACGATGACCGGCACGCGGATATAGGCGAGATATTCCGAGATGTCCCAATCGCGGAATTTCGGATCGAGCCAGGCGCCGTTCCAGCCATAGAAGGCGTTATCGACATCCTTGTGCCAGCGCGCGAGCTTTGCCCTGAGGTCGGTGGTCTCATAGGTCGTCTTGATCGCGGCGATTGATTTGACAGAAATGTCCTCGACGATGAAGTGGGGCGCGATCAGCGCGATGCCTTGCAGGCGATGATCCTGATGTGAACCGGCATAAATCGCCGCGATCGAGCCGCCGTCTGAATGGCCGAGCAGCAGGCCGCGCTTGAAGGGAATCAAGTCCAGGACCTTCGGCAGCATTTCGAGCGCTTCGCGCTGCATGTAGTCGAGCGGACGCGGCAGGGTGACGGGGCTCGACTGACCGTAGCCCGCGCGCGAATAGGCGAAGATGCCGGCGCCGGTCGCCTGCTGCAGCTTCTCCGGGAAGTCACCCCACAGGCCGACGGAGCCGAGGCCTTCATGCAGCATGACGATGGTGGGGGCGTCGGCCGATTGCGGCGCCAGCCAGATATATTCGAGGCTGGCGGCGCCGATGTTGAGGAGGCCGGTGGGGGCGAGGTTGGTCATGATTGCGCTCTTCTCTCTCCATCGTCATGCCCGGGCTTGACCCGGGCATCCACGTCTTTCCTCGATTGCTGTGGCACGTGGATGGCCGGGACAAGCCCGGCCATGACGAGCCGTTGCTAGTTCGCCCCTTCCCGCAGCTTGAACCGCTGGATCTTTCCGGTCGCGGTCTTGGGCAGCGAATCCACCACGTCGATCCAGCGCGGATATTTCCACGGGCCGATCTTCTGCTTGACGTGCTCCTTGAGCATCTCCTGCAAGTCCGTCGGCTTCGCACCCGGGCGCAGCACGACAAAGGCCTTCGGCTTCAACAGGCCTTCCGGATCGGCCTCGGGTACGACGGCGGCCTCCAGCACCGCGGGATGCGTGATCAGCGCGCTCTCGACCTCGAAGGGCGAGACCCAGATGCCCGAGACCTTGAACATGTCATCGGCACGGCCGCAGAACGTGTAGCGCCCCTCGGTGTCGCGGACATATTTGTCGCCGGTGCGGGTCCACGGGCCCTCAAACGTGCGGCGGCTCTTGTGGCGCTGATTCCAATAACCCTCGCCAGCCGAGGGCGCATCAACCAGGAGCTCGCCGACCTCCCCGACAGCAACCTCCTGCCCGGCCTCGTTGACGAGCCGCACCGCATAGCCCGGCACCGGTTTGCCGGAGGAGCCGTATTTGATGTCGCCGGGCGCGTTCGACAGGAAGATGTGCAACAGCTCGGTCGAACCGACGCCGTCGAGAATGTCAACGCCGAACCGCGCCTTCCAGCTGTTGCCGACGGACTCGGGAAGCGCCTCGCCGGCCGAGGTGCAGATGCGCAAGGCCTTGCCGGCGCGCTCGCTCTTCATCGCCTCGTCGTTGAGCATCGCCGCGAACAGCGTTGGCACGCCATAGAAGATCGACGGATTGTAGCGGTTCATCAGGTCGAACATGCGCGCCGGCGTCGGCCGCTCGCTGTTGAGGATCACGCTGGCGCCGACCGACATCGGGAAGGTCAGCGCATTGCCGAGACCGTAGGCGAAGAACAGTTTTGCCGCGGAGAGGCAGACGTCGCTCTCGCGGATCCCGAGTACCTGCCTGGCGTAGGTGTCGGCGGTCGCCTGCAAATTCGAATGGATGTGGCGCACGCCCTTGGGCATGCCGGTCGAGCCGGACGAATAGAGCCAGAACGCGGGCTCGTCCGGATGCGTCGCGGCGGTCGTGAACTGGTCGCTCTCGCCTGTGATCTCTTCCGCGAGTTGCTTGTGGCCGTTCTGCTTGGTGCCGGAAACCACGACATGCTCGAGATCAGGCATGCGGCCGACGACGTCCCTAATGACGGGATAAAGCGCTTCGGACACGAACAGCACGCGCGCGCGGCAGTCGGCGAGGATGTAGGCGTATTGATCCGCGGTCAGCAGCGTGTTGAGCGGCACCGGCACGATGCCGGCGCGGATCGCGCCCAGGAATACGATCGGGAAATCGACCGTATCGAGCATGATCATCGCCACGCGCTCCTCGCGGCGGACGCCGAGCCGGCGCAGCATGTTCGCCGCACGGCGGCTCTCGCGCTGGAGCTCGCCATAGGTGAGCCGCGAGACGGTGTCGTCGAAGGCGAGCTTGTTGCCTCTCCCTTGCTCGACGTTACGGTCGAGCAGCCAGGTCACCGCGTTGTAGGATCCCTCGCTCACGGTCGTTTCCCCCGAATTTAGAATTATAATTCATAGAAAGACACTGCGACAGCTTGCTGTCAATGCTATCTGGCACTATGTTTCATTAAAACGCGCCGCAGGACACCTGTAAAGAAGGCTCATGACCGACAGTCCCGACGCCGAATCCCGCTTTCTCGAACAGCTCGGCCAGCGCGTGCGCACCATGCGCGCGCTGCGCGGCATGTCGCGCAAGGTGCTCGCCAAGGTATCGGGGATTTCGGAGCGCTACATCGCGCAGCTCGAGAGCGGCAAGGGCAATGTCTCCATCGTGCTGCTGCGCCGCGTCTCCGACGCGATGGGCGCGCATCTCGAAGATCTGTTGCCTTCACCTGATCCGACGCCGGACTGGCAGATGTTTCGCGACCTCTTGCGCAAGGCGACGCCGGCGCAGATCGCGCAGGCCAAGGATGTGCTGGCCGGGGGCAGCGCCACCGCGCCGCGACGTGCGCCGTTCTGCGGCATCGCGCTGATCGGCCTGCGCGGCGCCGGCAAATCGACGCTCGGCCGGATGCTGGCGAAGAAGATCGGCTGGAGCTTTGTCGAGCTCAACAAGGAGGTCGAACAGCAGAACGGCCTCTCGGTCGCCGAGATCATCGCGCTCTACGGCCAGGAAGGTTTTAGGCGCATGGAGCAGGCGGCGCTGCAACAGCTGCTGGCACGCAACGAGCTGATGGTGCTGGCGACCGGCGGCGGCATCGTCTCCGAGCCTTTGACCTTCGACCAGATCCTGACCTCGTTCTACACGATCTGGCTGAAGGCCGAGCCTGAAGAGCACATGGCCCGCGTTCGCCGCCAGGGCGACCTGCGTCCGATGGCGGATGATCGCTCCGCGATGGCGGAGCTGCGCAACATCCTGCTCAGCCGCGAGCCGCTCTATTCGCGCGCGACGGCGGTGGTGGATACCGCCGGCCTTTCCATCGACGCTGCGGCCGCGCGGCTGATCGACGCGGTACGGCCGGTGCTGCAGAACGAAGCGCGCAGCTTTGGGCTGCGGAGCGTGGCGCTGTAGAAATGGCCTCCGGCGACGTCACCATCACGATGTTCGAGCGGATCGGCGGCCGTGCCACGATCGACGCCCTCGTCGACCGTTTCTACGACCGCATGGACACGTTGCCGGAGGCGAAGATCATTCGCGCCATGCATGCGGACGATCTCGGCCTGATCCGCGACGTGCTCAAGCGTTATCTCACCGAATGGACCGGCGGCCCGAAGCTCTACACTCCCGAGAAGGGCCATCCGCGGCTGCGCCAGCGGCATATCGGCTTTGCCATCGGAGACGCCGAACGCGATGCGTGGCTAAAGTGCATGCGCGGCGCGATGGAGGAGACGGTCACTGATGGCGCCGCGCGGCAGGACCTCGACAAGGCGATATCCGGCCTCGCCGACTGGATGCGCAACCGCTAGCACCACTCACAACAATTGCGATCGCACCGCCTCCGCGCCCTCGCGCAGCAGCGGCAGGAAGCGGTCGATCAGTTCCTGCGCCGGCACGCGGTCGACATGGGCGCCCATGTTGATGGCAGCGACGATCACATCGTCGTACCGGCGCACCGGCACCGAAATCGAACGGAAATGCGGCTCGGCTTCGCGGTCAACCAGCGAATAGCCCTGGGCGCGGTCGGCGGTGATGCGCGCGAGCAGCGCCCTGGGATCGGTCACCGTCTGCGGCGTCAGCGTTTCGCGCTTCATCGCCTCGAGGCGCACGAGCAGATCGCCATCGCCCAGCTGGCCCAGCATGGCGCGGCCGACCGACGTGCAGAATGCCGGCAGCCGGTAGCCGATCTCCAACCCGCCGGAGAACATCCGCGCCGGGCTGCTGCGGGCGACGAACACCACGTCGTCGCCGTCGAGCACCGCGAGCGAGGCGATTTCGTTGGCCGCGGTCGCGGTGCGATCGAGCACGGGCTGCAGCACCGCGACGAGCTGGTTGGAGCGCAGGTACGAGGCCGCCAGCGTCAGCACATGCGGCGTCAGCGAGAACAGCTTTCCGTCGCCACTGACGTAGCCGCCGCGCTGGAGCGTGAACAGCATGCGCCGCGCGGTGGCACGCGGCAGCTCGGCGGCGCGGGCCAGATCGCTGAGCGTCATCGGGCCTGCATTGATGCCGAAGCATTGCAGCAGCCTCAGGCCGCGATCGAGCGCTTCGACAAAATCCGTCGCGCGCTCGTCGGGCTCGTTCCGCTTCAGCTTGGGCATGGCTCGGGAAGGTCCTTGCAAAATAGTGCTTGCCGCTGCTTCAAGGCATGTCATAATTCGCCCATTCGTTCAATAGGCGAACAAAACCGCTCTCCAGAAAAGGACGCGACCGCCATGATGAGCCAGGAGCAGAACGATCTGATCACCCGCACCGGGCCTAAGGACCCCTGCGGCAAGCTGATGCGGAGCTACTGGCAGCCGGCGGCCCTGGTCGATGAACTGGAAGGTGCACGGCCGATTCGTCCCGTCAAACTGCTCGGCGAGAATCTGGTGCTGTTTCGCGATGAGAAAGGACGCTATGGCCTGATCGACCGTCATTGCGCGCATCGCGGCGCAGACCTTGCCTTCGGACGGCTCGAGCACGGCGGCCTGCGCTGCGCCTTCCATGGCTGGCTGTTCGACGCATCAGGCCAGTGCATCGAGACGCCAGCCGAGCCGAAGGATTCAAAGCTCTGCCAGAACATCCGCCAGCGCTCCTATCCGGTGGTGGAGAAGAGCGGCATCCTCTGGGCTTATCTCGGTGAAGGCGAGCCGCCGGCCTTTCCGGAGATCGATTGCTTCGTCGCGCCCGGGACGCACACCTTCGCGTTCAAGGGCCACATGGCCTGCAATTGGCTGCAGGCGCTCGAAGTCGGCATCGATCCCGCGCACGCCTCCTATCTGCATCGCTTCTTCGAGGACGAAGACACCTCGACCGCTTACGGCAAGCAATTCCGCGGCGCTTCCGCCGGAAGCGACCTGCCGATGACGAAGATTTTGCGCGAATACGACCGCCCGATCATCAATGTCGAGCACACCGAATACGGCCTGCGGCTGATCGCGCTGCGCGAGATCGATGCGGAGCGCACTCATGTACGCGTTACCAACCAGCTGTTCCCGCACGGCTTCGTCATTCCCATGAGCACGGAGATGACGATCACGCAGTGGCACGTGCCCGTCGATGACGAGAACTGCTACTGGTACGCGATCTTCACCAGCTACACGACGCCCGTCGACAAGAAGAGGATGCGCGACCAGCGGCTCGAACTCTACGAATTGCCGGATTACATCTCGCGCAAGAACAAAGCCAACGATTACGGCTTCGATCCGCACGAGCAGCAGACCGCGACCTATACCGGCATGGGCAACGACATCAACGTCCACGACCAGTGGGCGGTGGAATCGATGGGCGCGATCCAGGACCGCACCAAGGAGCATCTCGGCTCGAGCGACAAGGCAATCGTGCAATATCGCCGGCTGCTGCGGCAGGAGATCGAGAAGGTCCAGGGCGGCGAGAAGCCGATGCTGTTTCTGGACGAGGCCAACGCGCGCAGCATCCAGGGCCCGGCAACCATGGACGGGATCGGGCCGACGCGCGGCTGGGAGACCTATTGGATGGAAGTCGACGTCAAGCGCCGCCGCGGCGCGCCGTGGACCGCGCCGGTGCCGAAGGAGATCGCCGATAACGTGCATCGGCTGACGGCGGCGGAGTGATGGCCTTGGTACCGGTCTCTCCACCGTCATTGCGAGCGCAGCGAAGCAAGCCAGGAATGCATCCGCGGAAAGATTCTGGATTGCTTCGTCGCAAGAGCTCCTCGCAATGACGGAGAATGTGGCAGGTGTCTTGCACATGTCGGACAGCGGTGATTGAGGAGTAGATGAGGTGACTTTCGTCGCGCGTCATGCGCTGTGGTCGGATGAGCAGGCGGACGCGGCAGCGCGGATGCGCCGCATCGTCGAGGACAAGAACCTCGAGGTCATCCGCCTCGCCTTCCCCGATCAGCACGGCATCCTGCGCGGCAAGACCATCATCGCCTCGGAAGCGATCGCAGCGCTGGAAAGCGGCTGCTCCATCACCACCACCATGCTCGCCAAGGACACCTCGCACCGCACGGTATTTCCGGTGTTCACGTCGGGCGGCGGCTTCGGCATGAAAGAGATGGAAGGCGCGGCCGACGTGCTGATGGTCGCTGATCCCACCACGTTTCGCGTGCTGCCCTGGGCGCCGACGACGGGCTGGGTGCTGTGCGATCTCTATTTTGGCGACGGCCGCCCGGTGCCGTTCGCGACGCGCGGGCTCTATCGCAAGGTGCTTGATGAGCTTGCTGGCCGCGGCCACGATTTCGTCGCGGGGCTCGAGGTCGAATTCCACATTTTCAAGCTGGACGATCCGCATATGCGCCCCGAGGACGCCGGCCAGCCCGGCACGCCGCCCTCGGTGAGCCTGCTCAGCCATGGCTATCAATATCTCACCGAGCAGCGCTTCGATCAGATGGAGCCGGTGCTGGAGATCCTGCGCCGCGACATCGTCGCGCTCGGGCTGCCCCTGCGCTCGGTCGAGGTCGAGTTCGGACCGAGCCAGTGCGAATTCACCTTCGCGCCCAGGAAGGGCCTGGAGCCGGCCGACAACATGGTGCTGTTCCGCTCGGCCGTGAAGCAGATTGCGCGCCGGCACGGCTATCACGCCACCTTCATGTGCCGGCCGAAACTGCCGAATGTGTTCGCCAGCGGCTGGCACCTGCATCAATCGATCGTCTCGCGCGCGAGCGGCGACAATCTGTTCATGGCCAGGGAGACCGGCCAGCCGCTCAGCGAGTTCGGGCGCGCCTATCTTGCCGGGCTGCTGGACCACGCCCGCGCAGCGACAATGTTCACCACCCCGACCATCAACGGCTACAAGCGCTACCGCTCCTATTCGCTGGCGCCGGACCGCGCGATCTGGGGCCGCGACAACAGAGGCGTGATGATCCGCGTGCTCGGCGGCGCAGGCGATGCCGCGACGCGCCTCGAAAACCGCGTCGGTGAACCCGCAGCCAATCCCTACCTCTATATGGCCGCGCAGATCCTCTCGGGCCTCGATGGCGTCGACCGCAAGCTCGATCCCGGCCCCTCCGCCGACACGCCCTACGAGACCAAGGCGCCGCTGCTGCCGAAATCGCTGCGCGACGCGGTCTCGGCGCTGAAGGACGACCCGTTCTTCCGCGACAAGTTCGGCGCCGAGTTCGTCGACTATTACACCCATATCAAGAACGCCGAGATCGACCGCTTCCTGTCGGAGGTGACCGATTGGGAGCACCGCGAATATTTCGAGATTTTCTGATCACGGGGCCGAAGGCGCCTTGGGCTTCTGCCTGAGGTACAGATAGGTCGGCACGAGACCAAGCGCGACGATCGCGACCATCACCCACCATCCGCGCTGGAACGCCACGAGGCGCTCCGGCAGCGTCGACGGCGAGCCGATGATGGCGACGAAGATCGCGACGCCGACCGCAAGCGCGGCCTGACGGATCATGTTGATCACGCCGGAGCCGGTCGCGAATGACGAAGGTGGCAGGCTGGCGGCGCTGACGCCCATCAAGGTCGGGAACGTCAATCCGACGCCGATGCCGGTCGGGATCATGCCGAGGATCACAAAGGCCGGATGCGGCTCGGGCCCGATCAGGGTTGCCCAGGCGACCAGACCGGCCGCGAACACCACGATTCCTGCGGTGACGACCGGCGCGGCGCCGAACCGCGCGATCAGGCGCCCGGCGAACAGCAGCGAGGTGATCGGCACCATCAGCGGTCCCGGCGCGATCGCGAGGCCCGTCTGCAACGCCGACCAGCCCCAGGCCGTCTGCTCCCACAGCGCGACGGAAAGCAGCATGGCGCCGAAGGCGGCCGAATAGGGCGCCATCACCAGAGCGGCGCCGGTGAATGGACTATTGCGAAACAGCGCCAGATCGATGAAGGGATTTTCGAGGCGGAAGCAGCGCCAGACGAACACCGCCAGCAGGATCGCGGCGGCCGCAAAGCTGTAGCCGATCGCCGGCGCGCGCAGGCCCCAATCGCTGACCTTGACGATGGCGAAGACGAGCGCGCCGATGCCGGCCGTCACCAGCAAAGCGTCGAGGAATCTCGGGCGGGGTGCGTCATGGCCCTCGATCTCCGGAAGCTTCCACCAGCCGATCACCAGGGCAATGAGGCCGATCGGCACGTTGACGAAGAAGATCCAGCGCCAGTTGACGGCGACCAGCACACCGCCGACGACCGGTCCGAGCGCTGCGGCGAGGCCGCCGATCGCCGTCCAGGTCCGCACCGCGCCGCCGCGCTTCTCCGGCGCGAACACCGCCAGCAACAGACCGAGCGAGGTCGGCGTCATCAGCGCGGCGCCAGCGGCCTGTACGAGACGGAACGCGGTGAGAATCGCGACATTGTTGGCGGCAGCGCACGCCGCGGAGGCGACGGTGAAGAGGCCGACGCCCAGCAGGAAGCTGAGATTGCGGCGGTGGCGCTCGGCCAGCCGGCCGAAGAACACCAGCAGCGCTGCATAGGCGATGGCGTAGCCGTTCAGCACCCACGACATGTCGTCGAGCGAAGCGCCCTTGAATTCCTGCCCGATGCTGGGCAGCGCGACATTGACGATGAAGAGGTCGAGATTGGCAAGGCAGATGCCGACGCAGACGATTGCCAGAACCATGTTCGGCGATGTCGCCTTGCGGGGCTTTGGCGGCTGCGCGAGGTCGTCAAGCGGCATCGCGCGCACAAAGGCGCCGCGGTCGAGACTGTTCATGGACTATGCCTTTTCCGTCGGAGTTCTGGTGCGGTCGACCGTCAGCGAGGGATCGCCGGCGATGCCGGCGAGAACGTTTCGCAGCTCGGCGGCAGCACGCTTGCCGAACCCATTTTCGAATGTCTCCTGCGCCGCGAGCCAGAGCGGCCGCGCATCGGCAAGGCGCGTGCGCCCCGCCCGTGTCAGCTTGACCAGGCGGCTCCGACGATCGACCTCATCGCGCTCTAGCGTGACCAGACCGTCGCGCTGGAGCGGGCGCAGGTTCTGGCCGATGGTGGACTGGTCGATCACCAGCGCCTCGGCGAGGTCGCCAATCGACGGCGGAGCGTCGCCGCGGCGATGGATTTCGGTGAGAAGGGCGTATTGCGTGGAACGGAGGCCCGAGGGCTCCAGGGCAGCGTCGTAGAACAGCGTCATGTGCCGCGATGCCTTGCGCAAGGCCGCGCAGTTACAACGGTTTCGTTCGACAACAGGCAGCTCTTGCTCAGCCATCACGCCCCATTATCGGGATATCCCGATATTCTGATAGAAGGGATATCCCGATAATTTGGAAGCGTCAACGGGCGTATTTCACTCACGTCTCACACCCCCGTGAGGCGGTTTCGCCGCGCCCCGTCCGACGACATCGAGACGCGGCCGGATGAAGCCATTTTCCGCACTCCTCGAAAAACCCCGGAAAGATGCGGGGGCTAGCGTACGTGTCCATGATCAACAATGGAGTTCGATCATGTTGGGTCAATTGTTCAGTCTGATCTATCGCCTGTCCTGCCGGACCACCCTGATCGAAATCGGCACACACCGTCTCGCCCGCTGACGGCCCGCAAGTCAGGTCAGACGGATTGACCGAATGAAGGGGATTTTCATGCGCAAGCTGATCCTGATCGCGACATTGTCGCTGTTGGCGAGCCAGGCTTATGCCGGCGGTTCGCGGAGCCTGAGCCTTGCCGCGACCAATGCGAGCCAGGCGGCCGAGCAGCCGGCGACGACGGCTCCGCCGCAGGCCACGCAGGCTCCGACCGAGGCGCCGCCCGCAAATGTGCAGACGGCGACGACCACGCCGGCTCCAACGCTTCCGGCCACGCCAACGCAAACCGCTACCGCGCCGGTCGCGACGCTCGCTCGGCCGATTGCCGAGACGTCCAAGCCGAAGCATCACGAGCCGTCTACCGAAGCACGCGTAATCCGCGAGTTGCATCGGCACGGGATTTATTGGTGAGAGCCGTCGCTCTTTCCTCATTGCGCGCGTAGCGAAACAATCCAGACTGCCACCGCGGAGAGATTCTGGATTGCTTCGTTACGCTCGCAATGACGTGGAGAGCGAGGGCTAAATCCCCAAATATTTGTGTTGCAGATCCGGCTCGGCCATCAGCTGGTCCGACGTGCCGCTCCACACCGTCTTGCCGCGCTCGATGATGAAATGGCGATCGCAGATCCGGGCGAGGTGGTCGACGTTCTTGTCGACGACCAAAATCGATTGGCCGCGGCTCTTCAGCAACGACAGGCAGTTCCAGATCTCTTCGCGGATCAGCGGCGCGAGGCCTTCGGTGGCTTCATCGAGGATCAAGAGCTTCGGATTGGTCATCAAGGCGCGGCCGATGGCAAGCATCTGCTGTTCGCCGCCGGAAAGCTGGTTGCCCATATTGGCGGCGCGCTCGGCGAGCCGCGGGAACAGAACGTAGATCGCAGCGAGCGTCCAGGGATTGGCGCTGCCGAAGCGATCGGCGGCGGCGGCGACGAGATTTTCGCGCACGGTGAGGTTCGGGAAGATCTGGCGCCCCTCGGGCACGAGCCCGATGCCGAGCTTGGCGATCCGGTACGACGGCAATTGCCGCACGTCCGTGCCCGCAAAGCGGATCGCGCCCGATCGTGCCGGCGTCAGCCCCATGATCGAGCGGATGGTCGTGGTCTTGCCCATGCCGTTGCGGCCCATCAGCGAGACCATCTCGCCCGGCTTGATCGACAGCGACAGGCCGAACAGCACCTGGCTGAGGCCGTAGCAGGTCTCGATGCCGTCGACGTCGAGCAGGGTGTCAGCCATCGTTGCTTCAGCCATGGTGTGTCACCACATGCTGGTCGCCGAGATAGGCGCGCTTGACGTCCTCGTTGGCGCGGATCGCGTCGGGATCGCCGGAGGCGATGACGCGGCCATAGACCAGCACCGAAATGCGGTCGGCCAGCGCGAACACCGCCGGCATGTCGTGCTCGACCAGCACGATCGAGACCTCCTTGCGCAGCTCCTGCAGGAGTTTTACCATGCCCTGGGATTCGGTGACGCCGAGACCGGCCATCGGCTCGTCGAGCAGCAGTATCTTCGGTTTGCTGGCGAGTGCGACCGCGAGCTCGACCTGGCGCCGCTCGCCATGGCTCAGCTTCGACACCAGCACATCGGCGCGATGGGCAAGACCGACGCGATCGAGCGCGGCATGCGCGGCATCGCGGAGGCCCTTCTCCTTGCGCGCATTGGCGAAGAAGCGGAACGAGGTGCCAGCATGCGCCTGCGCCGCCAGTGCGACATTGTCGGCGGCGGTGAAGTCGAGCAGCAGCGAGGTGATCTGGAACGAGCGGGCGAGGCCCAGCGCGCAGCGGCGATAGGCCGGCAGGTAAGTGATATCGCGGCCACCCAGCGAGACGCTTCCCGCGTGCGGCGCGAGATGTCCGGTCAGCTGGCTGATCAGCGTGGTCTTGCCGGCGCCGTTCGGGCCGATGATGGCGTGCAGCTCTCCCGCCGCGACGTCGAGCGAGACATTGTCGGTCGCGGTGATGCCGCCGAAGCGACGCACCAGCTTTTCGACGCGGAGCAGAGGTTCAGCCACGACCGACCCTCCCGAGCAGGCCCATGATGCCGCCACGGCCAAACAGCACGATCAACAGCAGCAGCGGGCCCATGATCAACGCCCAATATTCGGTGATCTGCGACAGGACCTCTTCCAGCAGCAGATAGACCACCGCGCCCATGACCGGGCCGAACAGCGTGCCCATCCCACCCAGGATCACCATCACCATGAGGTCACCGGAGCGGGTCCAGTACATCACGGCGGGGCTGACGAAATCGGTGTTGTTGGCGAGCAGCGCGCCGGCGAGGCCGCACATCGTCCCTGAGATGACGAAGCAGACCAGCTGGTAGCGCTTGGCCGGAAAGCCGATCGCCTGCATGCGCTGCTCGTTGGAGCGCAGGCCCTGCACGACGAGACCGAAGCGCGAATTGACGATACGCCAGATCAGGAAGATCACGCCGAACAGGCAGGCCAGGCAGAGATAATAGAACTGCGTACGGTTGCCCAGGTTGATCAGGCCGGAGAAATCGCTGCGCTTGTAGACGGTGAGTCCGTCATCGCCGCCATAGCGCGCCAGACCCGAGGCGACGTAATAGGCCATCTGCGCGAAAGCGAGCGTGATCATGATGAAATAGACGCCGCGGGTACGCAACGACAGCGCGCCGATCACGAGCGCGTAAGTAGCGGAAGCCGCGAGCGCGACCGGAAACTGAATCCAGCCGGAGCCGACGCCTTCCTGCGCGAGCATGCCCACGGCATAGCCGCCGATGCCGAGATAGGCGGCGTGGCCAAAGCTCATCATGCCGCCAAAGCCCATGATGAGGTTGAGGCTGGCCGCTGCCAGCGCCAGGATCACGATGCGGGTGAACAGCGTCAGGATGAAGATATTGCCGGACAGATACGAATAGAGCGGCAGCAGCGCGAGGCCCGCCAGCATCAGGGCCGTGACGATCTTGCTCACGCTCAAACCCTTCATCGACGCAGGCTCTTCATCGGCGATGGGCCGGAAACAGCCCCTCCGGCCGCACCACCAGCACGATCGCCATCAACAGGTAGATCAGCATGGAGGACAGTGCGGGCGCGGCGGTGGAGGCAGCGGCGCCGCTCAAGACCTGCCGCAGCAGATTGGGCAGGAAGGCGCGGCCGAGCGTGTCGATCATGCCGACGAAGATCGCGGCCAGGAAGGCGCCCCGGATCGAGCCGATGCCGCCGATCACGATGATGACGAAAGCGAGGATCAGGATGTTCTCACCCATGCCGATTTGCACGGTGAGGATCGGCGCCTGCATCAGGCCGGCAAGACCGGCGAGCGCCGCGCCAAGGCCGAACACCAGCGTGTAGAGCAGCTTGATGTTGATGCCGAGCGCGCCGATCATCTCGCGGTTGGAGGCGCCGGCGCGGATCAACATGCCGATGCGGGTGCGCATCACGCCGAGATAGAGCAGGAGGGCCACCAATAGCGCCACGATGATGATCGCAAGGCGATAGGCGGGATAGTGAATGCCGGGCAGGATCGGCACCGGCACGGTGAGCCAGGCCGGCAGCGGCAATGCGAGACCGGCCGGCCCCCAGATCAGCCGCACCGCTTCGTTGAAGAACAGGATCAGGCCGAAGGTCGCGAGCACATGATCGAGATGGTCGCGGCCGTAGAGATGCCGCAGCGCGCTCATCTCCAGCACGATGCCGAGCACGAGCGTCGCCCCTAACGCCAGCAGCGCGCCGAGCAGGAAGCTGCCGGTCCACGCCGCGAAGGTCGCGGCGAAATAGGCCCCCATCATGTAGAGCGAGCCGTGCGCGAGGTTGACGAGATCCATGATCCCGAACACCAGCGTCAGGCCGGCGGCAAGCAGAAACAGCAGCAGGCCGAACTGCAATCCGTTCAGGAACTGTTCGACGACGAGCAGCATCAGAACTCTCTCAGGCGCACGCGGACACGCGCCGATGTTCGAACACAGTCGCCATCAGTCAAAGAGCTCCCCCTGCCTCTCCTCGAGGCGGAAAAATGGGTAATGGCAGTATCGTTCCGAGGCAAGAGTGATTCCGCGCAGGACATGCACTTTGTTGCATGCCGATGCATGCGATCGAACTGGCCTTGCGAAGCCAGCCTTGGAGTGCCGCGTTGCAAGAACGCTGCCGCGCAGGGTGGGGCAGCCTGTCGCACCCAGACGATGACCCTCCCCCCGTTGTCGGGGAGAGGATGCGTGCGAACGGGAATGAACGATCGATCCGTCTAGTGCGACGTGACCTGGCGCAGGAGATTGTCCGGCTCGTTGAGCTCACTGTTGGCCGTCGAGGCCTCCAGCGCCGCCATTCGGAACAAATAAGCCAGCGTCGCCAGTCCGGTGTCTTCGGCCATCTGCGCCAGCTCGAGCGCCATGTCGGACATGTAGCCGAGATTCTCGTCCTTGGTTTGCGCCATGATCTGGCTGTCTCGCATCAGGTTCGACATCTCAGGCGCTCTTTCGTTGCGCGGCGGTGCGGCCGCAGAGGTTGGCACGGGCGATGCAATCGAGACGCGGTCCGTCTTGATGGACGACGCTCTTCATCCCGATACGGTCGCGGACGACGTTGAGCGATTCCTGGCGGACCTCGATGGTCGCGGCCATGGTCCAGGAGTTCTCGATCAACGCCGGCAATCCCAGTGGGGTGACGACGAAGCCGATGTCGTGGAAACGGGGCAGCCACCATGTTTCCATCACCAGAGAGAGCCGCTCGATGCCCTGATCGAGGCAGAACTCCTGCGCCGCCGCCATCAGTTGTAGGTTGAACGCGCCATCGCGGCGCTCGCGCGTGACGAAGAAGCGTGACCATTCCCAGATCTGTGGGTCAGCAGGACACCCCCGCACCGCAGCAAGATGGGGAAACACCTCGCTGATCATGGTCGGCTTGGTGGTCGGATACAGGCGGGAGCCACCCAGCACGCGGCGATTCTCGAGAGCCAGCAGATAGATCGCATCCTCATTATCGTAGGCGTCGATCTCGCGGCTGTCGGGCTTGCGCAGTCCCTCCCATTTCCGCTCTTCGACGAAAATCTCGTGACGGATGCGGAAATGCTGCTCGAGAACGTCTTCATAGAGGTGCCGATTGACGGCAGAAATGACATGAATCATGAGGTCCCCCTTAGTTTGAAATAGGGGCAGCCTCAGCGAAAACGGACAGATCGACTATTGGGAAATTTCCCAGTAGGCCACAGCCTTCAGGGATTGATGATTCTCTGGCGGATTGCGATCGCAACCGCATGCGTCCGGTTGACGGCACCGAGCTTGCGCGCCGCGGTTGCAAGATGCTCTTCCGCCGTGCGTTGGGTGATGTTCAGGATTTCGCCGATCTCCCAGGCCGACTTGCCCTGCGACGCCCAGGCGATCGCCTCGCGTTCGCGCGGGGTCAGGCGCGCCGACGGATGCGGCGACGGCGCAAGCAGACGGCGGATGTGATCGAAGCCATACATCGCGATCAGATGCAGCGCCGGCTTGCTGCGGACGTTGAGATCGAGATGGACGCCTCCGAGCGAGACGCCGGCCTCATAGCCGGTCAGCCCGTGGATCGGCACGACGAAGC
The DNA here is from genome assembly GCF_014529705.1 of Bradyrhizobium campsiandrae. GTDB lineage: Bacteria > Pseudomonadota > Alphaproteobacteria > Rhizobiales > Xanthobacteraceae > Bradyrhizobium > Bradyrhizobium campsiandrae. The sequence continues at coordinate 24,336 of NZ_JAANIH010000036.1, read as the reverse complement.
CGCGCGACATGCGGAAATCGGCAGCGCGCCGCATCACCTCGACCGCACCCGGCTCAAGCTCGGCATCATAGGGCGCTTCCGACCATTCGAACGGATTGACCGTCTGGCGGCACTTGCGGATCACGGGATCAACGCGATCGTAGCTCTTCGCGGTGTAGAGGCTGAACCATTCGGCCGGCCATTTCTTGGCCAGCACCATCTGGGAAAAGCGCTGATCGGGATTCGGCAAGCCGGTGACGATGATGTGCTCGAAGCCGTAGCGGCCGAAGGTGAGTGCGAGCGCGTCCATCGTGTCCGGGACCCTGTCATAGGTTCCCAGCCCTTCGATGAAGTCCAGTGCTTCGCGGCCATAATCCACGGCGGACATCGGTGCGTTTCCTGCCCTCGCCGCCTCCGTATAGCACGTCTTGGGGCGCTGCCTCAATTCATCGGGTCCGTAATTTCCCGGTGTGCCGCCGGCACCGAGATTTAATCTACTTGTGGAAGAATTGACGTCCGGTTACACCTAAGACGTCTAAAGCGGGAAAACCACGATGGAAGACGAGAACATCGCCCTCAACAGCGTGCTCGGCCTGGAATTGAACCGCGTGTTTTTCGCCGTCCGCGATACGGCAAACAAGCAGAAGATCATCGAGTTCGCGCGGGACGTGCTGCAAAGCGAACGCCCCAAGCTCGTCGAGAGCGCTTCGCCGGAGAGCCCGGCGAGCTAGAACGCACATGCAGCAGACGGCGCCGATGCGACAAATCGCACGACGATGCGCTTCCATTTGAATCCGCTGATTTGCGCCCAATCAATCCGGCCGTTGCTTTTCCTTCTCCCCTTGTGGGAGAAGATGGCGCGAAGCGCCGGATGAGGGGTTGCTTCCGCAAACGCCTGGTTGAGTTCGTGGAGAGAGACCCCTCACCCGTCCCGTCCCTCGTGCGGCGAGCACCCCCGTCTCCCAAGGGGAAAGGGTAAGACAGCGGCACCAAGATCGTCTCTCGGGATATCCTGCTCATGATGACGTTGCGCCAGGTTGAAGTGATCCGTGCCGTGATGGTGACGGGCACCATTGGCGGTGCCGCAAAACTGCTTAACGTCTCGGCGCCGGGGATCAGCCGCCTCGTCAAATACACCGAGCGCTCGCTCGGCATCCGCTTCTTCCAGCGCCAGAATGGCCGGTACTTCCCGACACCGGAAGCCGAGAACATCTTCGAGCAGATCAACGGCGTCTACAAGAAGGTCGACGACCTCTCGGAGATCATCTCCAAGATCGGTCGCGGCGGCTTGTCGGAGCTGCGCGTCGGCTCGGTGCCGAGCATCTCGCAGGTGATGGTGCCGCGCGCGATCGAGCGCGTCCGCCGCCGTTACCCTGATCTCGGCATCGACATCAACATCCTCAAGCTCGAGGAAGCCATCGACTATCTCATGCTCGGCCGCGGCGAGTGCGTCGCGATGAGCTACCGGCTGGAGCATTCCGGGCTCGACTTCATGCCGCTCGCCTCGGGCGAGCTCTATTGCATCGTGCCGCCCGGCCACGAGCTGGCCGGCCGCAAGCAGGTCTCGGCCGCCGAGATCACCCGCTATCCACTGATCGGCATCGATCCCAACGATCCCTACGGCCGGATCATGGCCGAGATGTTCGCGCGCCATAAGCTCGACTACAACATCACCATCCGCGCGCGGTTCGGCACCACGGTCTGCGCGCTGGTCAAGGCTGGCCTCGGCATCGCCATCATCGACCAGTTCACGGTCGCCCACGGCGGCTATCCCGGCATCGAGCTGCTCAAGATTGCCGAGCCGACCCGGTTCGACACCTACATCGCGGTCAAGCGCGGCGCGCCGCTGTCGCTGCATGTGGAGTATTTCATCGAGTCCCTGCGCGCCGAGATGCGCGCGGTCGAGCCGTCCCGCAGCAACGGCAAGGCCGCGCCCGGGCGCGCGCGGAAGAAATAACATTATGTTAGGTTTGCTGGATAAAAGGGTAATTGTGTTAGGCGAGGGAAAGGCTATCGTCCCCGCTTGGACTTGCGTGAATTTCGCGGCTAATGGCCGGAAATCGGGGTACTCACCAGGCGATCGTCGATCATGTCAAATCGCGGACCTGCCGCATCCAAGAAAGTCCTGACCGGCCTGATCGGCGCGCCGATTGCCCATTCGGCCTCCCCTGCCATGCATGAGCGCGCCGCCGAGGCGCTCGGCCTGCGCGGCCATTACCAGCTCATCGAGGTCGCCGGCGCGGATGCGACCGGGCTCAGCATGATGCTGGAGGGCGTGCGGCGGCTCGGCTTTGCCGGCGTCAACGTCACGTTCCCCTACAAGGAGGCGGTGGTCCCGCTGCTCGACGAGCTCGCACCGGCTGCCGCGAGCATGGCCGCAGTCAACACCGTCGTCGTCAAGGACGGCCGGCTGATCGGCCATAACACCGACACGACAGGCTTTGCGCGTGCCGTCAAGCCGCTGCTGGCTCCTGCCGGAAACGCGGTGGCCGTCATCGGCACCGGCGGCGTCGGCAAGGCCATCGCCTTTGCGCTGGCAAGCCTGAAAGTGGCTGACCTGCGCATCTTCGATAGCGAGCCGGCGCGGGCGGAAAAACTCGCCGTGCTGCTGGCCACGCATGGCGGCGCGCGGGTCGCTAGATGCGTCGAGGACGCACTCGACGGTGCGACCGGCCTCGTCAACGGCACGCCCGTCGGCATGCTGCCGAACCGGGACACCCCGGTCGCGGCTTCGCTGCTGCGCGAAACCCTGTGGGTTGCGGACGCCGTCTATTCGCCGCTGATCACACCCTTGCTGGCCGCGGCGCGCGCCAAGGGCGCGCGGATCATGACCGGGCGCGAGCTTGCGATCTACCAGGCCGCCGACGCCTTCGAATTGTTCACAGGCCTTGCCCCGTCGACCGAAGTCATGGGAGAGGCTTTTGACGCCGTGATGGCCGCGCGCAGCGCCGCCTATCAGGCGGCTTGAGGCGAAGCGGCCGGACACAAGGTCGCTTGCAAAGATGAAACGGGAGGAGAGGATGATGAAATCGACGCTATTGGTGGGCGCGCTGCTCACCGCAATGACGACCACGGGCGCCTTCGCACAGGCGATCAAGCTCGCCGACGTCGCCGAGCTCTCGGGCGGCGGCGCCACCGTCGGCACCAACTGGAAGAACGGCATCGACCTCGCGATCGAGGAGATCAACGCCAAGGGCGGCATTCTCGGCCGCAAGCTCGAGGTCACCCATGCCGACTCGCAATCGAACCCGGGCGTGGCGCGCGCGCAGGTGCAGAAGGCACTCGACGCCGAGCCCTATGTGCTGCTCGGCCCTGGCTATTCCGGCTCGGTGAAGGTCACGGCCCCGCTCGCCGCCGAAGCCGGCATCGCCCAGATCATGGGCGGCGAAGCCGCCGAGTTGACGCAAGCCGGCAACAAGTTCCTGTTCCGCACCTCGTTCGGCCAGCAATCCTCGATGCCGAAGGTCGCAAAGTACATCCACGACGACATGAAGGCGAAGTCGGTCGCGGTGGTCTGGGTCAACAACGACTTCGGCCGCGGTGGCCGCGACGTCGTCATCAGGGAGCTTGAGCGCCTTGGTTCGAAGGTGGTCGCCGATCTCTCCACGGAAGCTGGTCAGGCCGATTTCGCCGCCGACGTCGGCAAGATCAAGGCTGCCAATCCCGACGCCGTGTTCGTCTACCTGAATGAAGAAGAAAGCGCGCGCATCCTCAAGGAGCTGAAGCGCCAGGGCGTCACCGCGCCGCTGATGGGCGAGACCACGTTGATCGGCCAGAAGGTGATCGAGCTCGCTGGCGATTCAGCCAATGGCGCGCGCGGCCATGTCGGCCTCACCACCGATGCGCCCGTCGACCTCATCAAGGGTTTTCGCGACCGGTTCTCGAAGAAGTACAACTACGTTCCCGATCATAACGGGTTGAAGGGCTATCTCGCCGTCTACATGGTGAAGGCCACCACCGAGAAGATGGGCAAGGTCGATTCCAAGGCGTTCGCCGACTCGCTGCACGGCCTGACGATCAGGGCAGCCGACGAGCCCGGCATCCTGATGGACGTCAGCTTCGATGCGAACGGCGACATCGATCGCCAGAGCTTTCTGGTCGAGGTGGTCGAAGGCAAGCAGGTGGTGAAGCAGGTGCTGCCGAAGGTGAAGTGAGTACTGCGGTCTTTCAGCTCTCCCCGCGCCTGTCTCGCCGAAGCTTTAGCGAAGGCGGATGCGGGGAGAGGAAAGAGGGGAAGATGTCCAACCTATTCGACCTTCTGGTCGCGGGCCTTGCCACCGGCGCGATCTATGCGCTGGTCGCGGTCGGCTTCACGCTGCTGTGGCAGACCTCGCAGACCATCAATTTCGCGCAAGGCGAGTTCGTGATGCTGCCGGCGTTTTTGATGCTGGCCGCGATGCATGTCGGCGCGCCATTCTGGCTCGCGATCATCCTCGGCATCCTGCTCTCGATGATCCTGCTGGGCCTCGCCTTCAAGCTGCTGCTGGTCGACCCGATGATGCGCCACGGCGTGCTGCCGCTGGCGATCGCGACCATGGCACTCGCCATCGGCATCAAGGAAGCCGTCAAGCAGTTCTTCAGCGCTGAGGCTTCGCCCTTCCCATCGATCGTGCCGACCGGCGATGTTTCCGTGCTCGGTCACGCCGTGTCGCTGCAAAGCATCGGCGTGTTGGTCGTCGCGATCCTGGCCGTCTTCGGCCTGACCACGCTGCTCAACCGCACCTCGCTCGGTCACCAGATGCAGGCGGCGGCCCAGAACCCGACAGTCGCGCGCATCATCGGCGTGCCGGTCGAGCGCATGATTTTGCTGACGTTCCTGATCAACGCCTTCCTGGTGGCACTGGCCTCGCTGCTGATCACGCCAATCTATCTGGCAAAATTCTCGAGCGGCGAAGTGCTGGGCCAGGCCGCTTTCATCGCGGCGATCGTCGGTGGCTTCAACCAGGTGCGCGGCGCCATTGCCGGTGGCCTCTTGATCGGCGTGCTGGACAATCTCGCGGCAGCCTATGTCTCGACGCAATATCGCGCCGCCGTGCCGATGATCTTCCTCATCGTGGTCATCCTGTTCCGACCGCAAGGATTGCTCGGCCGTGCCGAGGAGCGCACGGTATGAACGGCTTCGCCAGACCGTTGAAGATCGCGCTCGGCCTCATCGTCGTCGCCGGCCTGATCATCGTGCCCATGAACTTCAACCGCTATGGCCTGTTCATCCTGAGCCAGTGGGCGGTGATGACCATCGCCGCGATGGGTCTCAATCTCACGCTCGGCTATGCCGGCCAGGTCTCGCTGGCGCAAGGAGCGTTCGTCGGCATCGGTGCTTATGCCGGCGCAATCATGACCACGCATGGCTGGCCGCTGCCGGTCGCGGTCCTGGTCGCGATCGTGCTCAGCTTCGGCGTCGGCTGGGTGCTCGGCTATCCCGCGCTGCGCGTGCAGCACCACTACCTTGCCTTCGTGACGCTCGCCTTCTCGACGCTGGCCTTCCTGGTGTTCCGCAACGAGAGCTGGCTCACCGGCGGCATCTACGGCATCTCCAACATCCCGCGGCCTCACATCTTCGGCATCGCGACCAACAAGCCGCTGCCGTTCTACTATGTCTGCCTCGGCTCGCTCGCGATCGTTTCGCTCGCCGTCTGGTGGCTGATCCGCTCCCCCTGGGGCCGCGCCTTCGTGGCTTTGCGCGAGAATCCCTTGCGCGCGCAATCGCTCGGCATCGACACCCGCCGCTACACGCTGATGGCGTTTGCGATCGGCTCGGCGCTTGGCGGCGTCGCCGGCGCGCTCTATGCGCCGCTGACGCAGTATATCGACCCTGTGCCGTTCAACCTGTCGCTCTCGCTCGACCTGCTGATGATGGTGATCGTCGGCGGCGCTGGCTTCTATTTCGGTCCGTTCCTGGGCGCAATGATCGCGGTGCTGCTGCCGGAATGGCTGCGCTTCACCGAAGGCTATTATCTGATGCTCTACGCGATCGCGGTGATGGGATTGCTGATTTGGTCGCCGACAGGCATCCTGGGGATTCTCGACCGCCATATGGCCGCACGGCGCACCAAGGCAGCCTCGGCGTTGCGCGCCGTCGCCAAATCCCGCCTGGAGACGGCGCAATGAGTGCGGTGCTCGAAGTTACCAATATCAAGAAGAGCTTCGGCGGCATCAATGCGGTCGACGGCGTCTCCTTCGATGTGTGCGAGGGCGAGATCCTCGGCCTGATTGGCCCGAACGGCTGCGGCAAGTCGACCTTGTTCAACTGCATCCTCGGCCAGCTCACGCCCTCAGGCGGCGAGGTGAAGCTCGACGGCAAGGTCGTCACCGGCTTGCGCCCATCGGAGCTCAACAAGCTCGGCGTCAGCCGCACCTTCCAACTCTTGCAGGTCTTTCCAAAGCTCTCGGTTCGCGAGAACCTGATCCTCGCGGGGCAGGAGCACCAGGGCAACATGGCCTCACGCCTGGTTGGCCGCTCCGACGCCGGACTGACCGATGCCGCCGACCAGATGATCGGCTTCTTCAAGCTCGATCATCTGGCCACGGAACCTGCCGGCGGCCTCTCCTACGGCCAGCAAAAGCTGCTCGACGCCGCCATGGCCTTCATGGGCGGCCCGCGCCTGGTGCTGCTCGACGAACCTGCCGGCGGCGTCAACCCGTCGATGCTGGCGGATCTGAAAGAGCGGCTGGTTGCGATCAACCGCGAGAAGAACGCCACTTTCGTGGTGATCGAGCACAACATGGAATTCGTGATGTCGCTATGCTCGCGCGTCATGGTGATGGCGGAAGGCAAGGTGCTGGCGATGGGACGGCCGGATGAAGTGAGGAAGAACCCGGCCGTGATCGAAGCCTATTTGGGACATTGACCATGAGCGATCCGATCCTCTCGGTTCACCATCTCGTCGGCGGCTACGGCAAGATGACGATCCTGAACGGCACCACATTCTCGGTGCCGCCGGCGACCATCACCACCATCATCGGTCCCAATGGCGCCGGCAAGTCCACCGTATTCAAGGCAATCTTCGGCCTGCTCAAGCTGCGAGACGGCAAGATCAGTTTTGCCGGCCGCGATGTGACGAATTCGAGCCAGCGCGCGCTGCTCAATGCCGGCATCTGCTACGTGCCGCAGGGCCGCAATATCTTCCCGGAGCTCTCGGTCCGCAGCAACATCGAGCTTGGTGGGGTCTCGGCCGGGAAAGGCATCGATCTGCCCAAGCGGATCGAGGCAGCGCTTGATCTGTTTCCGGCACTTCGGCGCAAGTCGGCGCAGCAAGCCTCGACGCTGTCGGGCGGCGAGCAGAAGCAGCTCGAGATCGCCCGCTCGCTGCTGCTCGAGCCGAAGCTCGTCCTGATCGACGAACCCTCGATCGGCCTGTCGCCGCTGATGGTGCAGCAGACCTTTGATATCCTCAAAAGCCTGCGCGACCGCGGCGTCACCATCCTGTTGATCGAACAGAACGCCCGCTCGGCGCTGGAAATCTCCGACATCGGCATCGTGCTCGAGCTCGGCCAGACCCGCATGGTCGACAAGGCCGAGCGTATTTTGAACGACCCACGGATCGGGCAACTGTTCCTTGGGGGCGCAATGGAGGACAACGCAGCATGACCAAGCGCTCGATCGCAACCGTGTCCCTTTCAGGCGCGCTGGACGAAAAGCTGCGCGCCATCGCATCCGCCGGATTCGACGAGGTGGAAATCTTCGAGAACGACCTGCTGTCGTTCGGCTCAAGCCCGCGCGAGGTTGCGCAGCTCTGCAAGGACCTGAACCTGAGAATCTGCGCGTTCCAGCCGTTCCGTGATTTCGAGGGCATGCCTGAGCCGCAGCGCTCGCGCAATTTCGCTCGCGCGATGCGTAAGTTCGATCTGATGCAGGAGCTCGGCACCGATCTGCTGTTGATCTGCTCCAACGTCTCCCCGGCCTCGCTCGGCGGCATCGACCGCGCCGCCGACGATTTCCGCGAGCTGGGCGATCACGCCGCCAAGCGGGGCTTGCGCGTCGGCTACGAGGCGCTGGCCTGGGGCCGGCACGTCAACGACTATCGCGACGCCTGGGAGATCGTGCGCCGCGCCGATCATCCCGCGATCGGCGTCATCCTCGACTCCTTTCATGCGCTAGCGCCGGGCTTCCCCGTGCGCGCCATGGCCTCGATCCCCGGCGACAAGATTTTTCTGGTGCAGCTCGCCGACGCGCCAAAGCTCGAGCTCGACATCCTGTCGTGGAGTCGGCATTTCCGCTCCTTCCCCGGCCAGGGCGATCTGCCGGTCGGCGACTTCATGCAGGCGATCGCGGCGACCGGTTATGCCGGGCCTTGGTCGCTGGAGATCTTCAATGATCAGTTCCAGGCAGGCTCCGCGGCACAGACCGCGGTCGACGGCCTGCGCTCGCTGATCCTGCTACAGGACCAGCTCGCACCCGATTGGCCCAAGCTCGTCGGCGAGCCCCTGGCGCCAAAGGCCAAAAGCCGCGGCACCGGCTTCATCGAATTCGCCGTCAACGAGACCAAGGCCGGCGAGCTCGCACAGCTGTTCTCGCAGCTCGGCTTCCGCAAGACCGGCGAGCATCGCAGCAAGGCTGTGGAGCGCTGGTCGCAAGGCAAGGTCGAGCTCGTGATCAACTCCGAGACCGACGGCTTTGCGCATTCGCATTACGTCACGCACGGCCCCGGCGTCTGCGCCATCGCGCTCGATGTCGACAATGCCGGCCTTGCCATGCAGCGGGCCGAGACGCTGAAGGCGCGCACCTTCTACCAGCCGGTCGGGCCGGGCGAGCTGGAAATCCCGGCGATCCACGGCGTCGGCGGCAGCCTGCTTTATTTCCTCGATCAAGCCGGCAAGAACTGGGACACGGATTTCGAGCCAGTCGCGAGCGAGGCAAGTGCGGATGCGCTGCTCGCGGTCGATCACATCGCGCAGTCGATGCCCTATGACGAGATGTTGTCCTGGCTGCTGTTCTACACCGGCATCCTCGACCTCAAGCGCTTGCCGCAGATGGAGATCGCGGACCCCCGCGGCCTCGTGCAGAGCCAGGCGCTCATCAATGGCGACCAGAGTCTGCGCTTCGTCGTCAACGGCTCCTCCGCCAACCGCACGCTGCCGGCGCGCTTCATCTCGGAATTTTTCGGCTCAGGCGTCCAGCACGTCGCCTTTGCCTGCGAAGACATCTTCGCCACCGTCGCCGCGATGCGCGCCCGCGGCGCCGGCTTCCTCGATATCCCTGACAATTACTACGACGATATCGAAGCCAAATACGACCTCGCCCCCGATGTCATGGCCAAGCTGCGTGCCAACCACATCCTCTACGACCGCGAGGGCGACGGCGAGTTCTTCCAGGTCTACACCCACATTTTCGACGAGCGTTTCTTCTTCGAGATCGTCGAGCGGCGGAGCTACCAGGGATTTGGCGCGGCAAACGCCGGCATCAGGCTGGCCGCGCAAGCCCGCGAGGTCCGGCCCGCGAGCATGCCGAGAGTGTAGACTGCAACCACGCCGTCATTGCGAGGAGCGAAGCGACGAAGCAATCCAGAGTTTTCCCGATGAGGGATTCTGGATTGCTTCGCTTCGCTCGCAATGAGGGAAGAGAGAGCGTCACCTCACTTCATCGGGCACTTGTCGTGGAAGCGGTCCTGATCGTCGGTGACGATGGTGGCGACGGTCTTCAGCGTGAGTTCGCCGCCGGCGCCCTTCACCACGTCCTGCAGATAGAAGTTCTGGATCGGGATGTGGTTGTTGCCGTATTTGAACGCGCCGCGCAGCGATTTGAAGTTGGCCTTTTCCATCTCTGCCTTCATCGCATCCTTCTTGGCGGTGTCGCCGCCGACGGCCACCACCGCGCTGTTGATGAGCTGCGCTGCGTCATAGGCCTGCGCGCCGTAGTAGCTCGGGCGGGCGCTCGGATATTTCGCACGGTAGTCGGCCACAAACTTCTTGTTCTGCTCGTTCGGAAGATCGTTCACCCACTCCTGTGCGCCGGGCACCCCGAACGCATTCTCCTTCTGTAGCGGCAACGTCGTCTCGTCGACCGTGAAGGCGGTATAGAGCGGCATGGTGCTCTTCATGCCGGCCTGGACATATTGATTGAGGAACTGCGCGCCGGCCGCACCGGGATAGAACACGAAGATCGATTCGGCGCCCGAGGCGCGGGCCTTCGCCAGTTCGGCGGAGAAGTCGAGCTGGCTCGGCCAGACCGTGTATTCCTCGCCCTTGACCTCGCCCTTGAACGTGCTTTTCAGGCCCGCAAGCATGTCCTTACCTGCCGCATAGTTCGGGCCGATCAGGAACACGCTCTTGACGCCGTTCGCATTCATGTAGAGGCCCATGGCGGCCGGCGTCTGGTCGTTCTGCCAGGAGGTCGAGAACACGTAAGGGCTGCACAGCTCGCCCGCGAGCTGCGACGGGCCGGCATTGGCCGAAATCAGGAAGGTCTGCGAATCCACCGCGGTCTTGAGCGAGGCGAGCAGCACGTTCGACCAGATGTAGCCGACGAGGAAATCGACCTTGTCTGACTGCACCAGCTTCTCGGTCTTCTGCTTGCCGACATCAGGCTTCTGGCCATCGTCCTCGTAGATCACCTCGACCGGCTTGCCGCCCATCTTGCGTCCGAGGTGATCGAGCGCGAGCTCGAAGGAATTGCGCATGTCGTTGCCGATCACGGCGGTCGGGCCGCTGAAGGTCGAAACGAAACCGATCTTGATGGTGTCGCCGGCGAATGCCGGATTTGCCAGAACCAGCGCCGCCGCGCCCGCCAGCCAGAATGCCGTCCTCATAACCACTCCCCTCCTTAATTATTGATCCCGGAGGCGGGGTGATCGCCGCCGCCGGGTCAGTCTGTATTGAACGCAAAATCTGTCGCACCGCCAATGGCTCGGCGCCTACCTCTGCACCATATTTCGCCCGAATTGCCGATGGCAAGAAATATAATTCTACTCACTCCAGCGGTGGCTGCGGCCCTTTTTCGCGGGGAATATCGACACGCCACGCCTATTCCATCATTGAAGACCGCTATTGGACCGCGGCGCACAATCCGCACTTAAATGAGTGAGAACAGCAACGAGATCGAGGGTGCATCATGGCCGCAACTCCCCATCGCGTCGTCATTGTCGGCGCCGGCTTCGGCGGGCTGGAGACGACCTACCGCCTCGCGGGCGCGCCGGTCGAGATCACGCTGATCGACCGCCGCAACCACCATCTGTTTCAGCCACTGCTCTACCAAGTCGCGACCGCATCGCTCGCGACCAGCGAGATCGCCTGGCCGATCCGTCATCTCATGCGCGATCGGCGGGAGGTGACGACGCTGTTTGCGACGGTCAGCGGCGTCGACGCCGCGCGGCGATGCGTGCTGATCGACGACGGCAGCGAGGTGCCCTACGACACGCTGGTGCTCGCCACCGGCGCGCGCCACGCCTATTTCGGCCACGACGAGTGGGAGACATGGGCGCCCGGCCTGAAGACATTGGAAGATGCCACCACGTTACGCCGTCACATCCTGGTCGCGTTCGAGCGCGCCGAGCGCGAAACAGATCCGGCGAAGCGCGCGGCGCGGCTGACTTTCGTCATCGTCGGCGCCGGTCCTACCGGCGTTGAACTCGCCGGCACCATCGCCGAGATGGCGCATCACACACTGCCCGCCGACTTCCGCAATATCGACACGCACAAGGCGCGCGTCGTGCTGATCGAGGCTGGGCCGCGCGTGCTGGCGGGCTTTCCGGACGAACTGTCGGCCTATGCGCAGGCCTCGCTTGAAAAGATCGGCGTCGAGGTCGTGCTCGGGCAGGCCGTTACCGAGATCAATCGTGAGGGCGTCATTTTCGGCGGCAAGCTGCTCGAGGCGAAGACCCGAATCTGGGCCGCCGGCGTGCGCGCCTCACCCGCCGCGGAATGGCTGGGCGCACCAAGCGATCGCGCCGGACGCGTGCAGGTGGAAGCCGACCTCACCATATCAGGCCATCCCGAGATCTTTGCGATCGGCGACACCGTGAGCATCAACGCCTGGGACGGCAAGCCGGTACCCGGCATCGCGCCGGCGGCCAAGCAGCAGGGCAAGCACGTCGCGGCGACCATCAAGGCGCGACTCCGCGGCGCCCCGACCGCACCGTTCCGCTACAAGCACGCTGGCAGCCTCGCCCAGATCGGCAAACGGCTCGCGGTGATCGACTTCGGCAAGATCAAGCTGCGCGGCACCATCGCGTGGTGGATCTGGGGCATCGCTCACATCTACTTCCTGATCGGCCTCCGCCACCGCCTCAGCGTCGCGCTGAGCTGGCTCTGGATCTATGCACGTGACCAGCGCGCGGCGCGGCTGATCACACAGGGGAGCAGCAAGGTGGTGGGGTGACGCTTCTTCGCCTTCTCCCCGCGATCGGCAGGAGTCACCGCGCAGACCGCGGCGCTGTCATAAGCCGTCAAGTGGTTAACGCTGAAAAATATGCATGGCCGCGCGCGGCTCGTGGCCTTGAAAGCCGGGATCGCCGTCACCTAATCCGCCGCGCAATGAATAACAGGAGGCATCCATGTTCGTCATGGATCTTGTCGCCGCACACCCCTTTTCGACGATCATCGCGGTTGCAGCATTCGCCTATGTCCTCGGAAGCATTCGTGTCGCCAATCAATATGAACGCAGCGTCGTGTTCCGGCTCGGCAGGTTCAACCGCACCGCCGGCCCCGGCCTCTACCTCGTCTGGCAGATCATGGAATGGCAGACCAAGCTTGATCTGCGCACCATCACCGCGAATGTCGAGCAACAGGAAGGCATCACGCGGGACAACGTACCGATCAAGGTCGATGCCGTGGTTTGGTATCGCATCGTCGACCCCGAACGTGCGGTGATGGAGGTCAAGGCGGTTTCGAACGCTGTCGTCCAAGTCTCGCTGACAACGCTACGGGCCGTACTTGGGCAACATACGCTGGATGAAATCCTCAAAGCTCAGGATACCATTGCCGACGTCATGCAGCGGGCGATCGACGCCACCACCGAGCCCTGGGGCGTCAAGGTTGAATTGGTCCAGATGAAGAGCGTCGAGATTCCGCCGAGCATGCAGCGCGCACTGGCGCAGGAGGCCGAAGCCCTGCGCGAGAAGCGCGCCCGCTTGATCAAGGCTGAAGCCGAGCTCGACGCTGCCGAGCAGCTGCGCCAGGCCGCCGAAGTCATCATGCAGAACCCGGCCGGCCTCGAACTCCGCCGCATGCAGATGATCACCGAAGTCGGTGCCGAGCAGAACACGATGACGCTGGTGATGATGCCGAGCGAGTTCGTCTCGATGGCACGAGGGATTGCAGATGCAGCGAAGACGATGGCCGCGAAGGAGTGAGCAGGATCGCGATCGTCGGGAGCGCCTGGTCCAACGGCTTTGTTGGTCCCTCCCTTATTGGTCCCTCCGCTGTATTGTTTTCGCCGCCAGCCACGTCAGGCTGGATCGTAACCGGCAGATCGTCGAGCTCCCGCAGCGTATCCGGGGGCGCGAGATTGCCGACGCCGCGACGAGCTATGGCGTCTTGCAGACGAAATTCGCGGCGTCCTCGCTGTCGCCCTGGCCGGAATACGCGGCGTAGCTCGGATACGGGCACAGCGGTCGCGTTCGGCCTTGGCTCCAGGACGCCGGGACTTCCTTGTTGGCGGAACTGGCCGACGCGATGATGCGGTCTGGCGCCTTGCCCTTCTCCACCCAGTCGATTAGCGCCGTCAGCGCATCGAATTTGTCGAGGGTGACGCCGCCACCGCAATGCGTTTCGCCGGGAATCGTGAACAGGCGCGCGACTGCGTCGGCGTGCCCCTGCAGGTTCTTGTTCAGCCGGTCGTACCAGCGGATGGTGTCGTTCACCGAGAACACCGGATCGGCCTGGCCATGATAGATCAGCATCTTGCCGCCGGACTTCTGGAGCGATGCGAGCTTGGGATCATCGACGTCGGGCGGCGTCATGAAGTCCATGGCCGATTCCGTGAAGGTCGCGTCCTTGGCGAATATCTTCGGGGCGTCCTTCTCGAAGTCGTAGGCCTTCAATGCCTCAACCAGCTTCTCGTTGCTGCCTTCGACCACGACTGGCGGTGTCGAGAAGATGTAGTTCAGCGACGCGGCTCCCATGGTGGCGATGATCGGATAGTTGTTCCAGGGCGCGATGGGACTCTCGACCTTCCAGGTACGCCAATTGCCCGTGCCGATGCCGCCATCGAGAGGCCAGTTGGAATAGAGCGCCTCACCTTTCGAATTCTTCGGTCCAGCGAGGCTCATCTTCAAGGCATCGACCTTGGCCTCGGACAAACAAGCGCTGTTCTGCCCCGGCACGCAGACCAGACTCTTGAGATCGAACGCCTTCTGACAGGCGGCGAGATTGGCCGTCAGCCCATCCTTGACGCCATCGAGTGCGTCACAGGCTTCGGTAATGCGCGAGGAAACGAGCTGAGCGTCCTCCTTCGTGATGGACTTGCGCAGATCGGGATCAGCTTTCAGGAAGGCCTGCACGTCCCAGGCGTGCTGGATCGCAGCGCGCGGCAGGTCGAAGCCAGGATTGCCGACGAGGAAGCCGTCGTAATTTTCCGGCATGCGCGACGCCGCCACCATGGCGTGACGCCCGCCGTTCGAGCACCCCGCCATATAGGAGCGATCCGGCTTGCGTCCGTAATGCAGGGCGATGATTTGCTTTGCGACCGGCGACAGCGTCATGTCGGCGGCATAGCCATAGTCGCGCCGCGCCTGCGGATCGAGGCCGAACGCCGCGCCGGCGGTCAGGCCCAGCGACTTGTTCGCGGGGTCCGAGCCGGAATGGCCACTGTTCGACGACAGCACCGCAAAGCCGCGCGCCAGCGGGACTGTGCCACCAGAAGCCAAGCCGTCGGGCAGGCTGCCAAGGGCGGGCACGACCACACCGTCATTACCGCCATTCACCTGATGCAGGAAGCGCCCGTTCCACTCGGCCGGCAGTCGTAGTTCGAACCCAATCGCATAGGATTTCCCGTCGACGCCGGTGCGCTGGTTGGCAAGCCCCGTCACGATGCAATGCTTGGGGAGTCCGTTGGCCGCGTCCTGCGCTTTGGACCCGGTGATCTCGACGCCGGAGATGCCGAGCGACGCCGTGGTGACCGGCGAGCAGGCCTCGCCCTCGGCGCGGCCCAGCGCGGTCGATCCCAGAAGCGCGGCCAGCGCAGCAGTCGATATCAAGCCAGCCCTCATGGCGGCCCTCCCATTTAATTATATTCTATAATTATTACCTCCATCTCATAGTTTGGCAAGTGCCGGGACCGGTGTCCCGGACGTACCGCGGCGGGTTCATCCGGCGCAGGCGATCCACTCCGCCGACGCATCGTCATTCAACCGCGCCACCGCGTCCGCACGCCGCGCCAGCACGGCGCGCTGGTTGATGTAGCCCTTGTCGGTGATCTCGCCGCCGTCGACCGACGGCGGCTCGGCAAGCAGCAACGCGCGCGTGGCATGGCCGGACGAATTGGGGCCCTGCTGCCTGAGCTTTGCGAGGCCCTGTGCGATCGCGGTCCTCACCTTGTCATGCGTCAGCACATCGTTCGCAGCTGCCGCCTCGGGCAGGCCGGCATGCGTGCGGCACGCGGCAATGTTCGGAAACACCAGGAAGCGAACCTCATCGCCGCCGTGACCGGCGACGACGATATCCTGCGCAAGCGGCGCCAGTGCGGCGATGCCGGCAAGGCGCAACGTGCCGACGTTGACCCAAGTGCCGGAATTGAGCTTGAAATCTTCGGCGACCCGGCCATCGAAAAACAGGCCGCGCTCGGGCCGATCCGCATCGGCGAGCTTCACCGCGTCGCCGATCCGATAAAAACCTTCGTCGTCAAACGCCTGCTTGGTCAGTTCCGGCGCCTTCCAATAGCCCGGCGTGACATTGGGACCGCGCACGCGGACCTCCAGCTTGTCGCCGGAGCGGATGAGCTTCAGCTCGGTTCCCGGGATAGGCACGCCGATATTGCCGGACCGCTCGGCAAGGAAATGGCAATCGGTGGCAAGGGGCGAGGTTTCGGTCGAGCCCCAGGCCGACACCATCGGCAACGCCCGGCCGACCGTCCTGATCGAGAGCTCCTCCAGCGCATCCCAGAGATTCTGCGGCAGCGCCGCGCCGGCATAGAAGGCGAACTTCACCTCGCTGAAGAAGCGGCGGCGCAACTCCTCATCGTCGCGGAGCGCCGTGATCAGCATGTCAAAGCCGCGCGGCACGTTGAAATAGACCGTCGGCATCACGCTTTTGAGGTTGGCGAGCGAGGTCGCGAACAAGCCGGGCGCCGGCTTGCCGCCGTCGATATAGAGCGAGCCGCCATTGCGCAGCACGAGGTTGAAATTGTGGTTGGCGCCGAAAGTGTGGCTCCAGGGCAGCCAATCGAGAATGACGAGGTCGCTACCGGCCGGATCGAGGAAAGTCCAGGTCTGCGCCTTGGCCTGCTGGCTCGAGGTGAGCATGCGCTGGGTGTTGATGACCGCCTTTGGCGTGCCGGTCGAGCCCGAGGTGAACAGGAATTTTGCAATCGTATCCGGGGTCACCGCGGCGAAGGCCTTTGCGACATCGGGCGTCTCGGCCGTTTCGGCGATGGCCCGGAAGCCGCGAGCATCGGCATCATTAGCGTGGCCGCTGATGATCTGAGCGCCGTGCAACGGCTTGATCGCGGCCAGCGCCGCCGCAAACGGCTTTGTCGCGGAGACGTAGATCGCGCCGGGCTGAAGCAGGGCGATCATGCTCTTGAGCTTGTCGAAATCTTTCGACATCAGCGAATAGGCCGGGGAGATCGCGGCCGAGGGCACGCCGACATGCTGAGCGGCAAGCGCGAGCAGCGCATGATCGATGCTGTTGTCGGACAGGATCGCGAGCGGGCGCTCGGCGCTCAGCCCCTCGGCCAATATCCAGGATCCTATCGCCCGCACCTGCCGCAGCGCCTGCCGATAGGTCACGGTAACCCACGGCGTTTCTGGATTGCCGCGCTCGGCAAGGAAGGTCGCATCGGGCGTCTGCTGCGCCCATTGCTCCAGCCAGTCGCCGATGCAGCGGGCGCTGCCGCGAAGAGGCTCGGGCGAGCGCAGCACGATGCTGCCGTCGAGGCGACGGTCGGCGATGGTCCTGGGCGTTGCGAACAGGCTTGCGGCGCCACCGCGTGCAGCTGACGTCATGGTTTCCTCCTCGCCCGGAAGCCGGGCCCGCAGCTTCGTTCCGGGCCGCTTTGGCCACAATGTTGGTGACGACGATTGTTGTCGTCAACAACAATCTTCCGCGATGAGCTTCAGGGCGCTAAGGTCGCACGGCAGGAGACGTGTTTTGACAGCCACGGCAGCCCGAACTTCCCCCCGCAAGCGAGCGAGCAACGGCGCCACACGGCGGAACGATGCGGACGAGATCGGCCTCGACGCGCTGGTCGGCCACGCCGGCTATGCGGTGCGGCGCTTCCAGATCTGGATCTTTCAGGACTTCATCAAGACGCTTGGGGCGGTCGATATCCGGCCGACGCAATATTCGGTGCTGACCGTGATCGGTGCCAACCCTGGCCTCTCGCAGATGGCGGTGGCAAAACGCCTCGGGATCGAGCGCGCCCGCCTGGTGCATCTGCTCGACAGCCTCGAACAGCGCAGGCTGGTGAAGCGGATCAAGTCGAAGGCGGACCGGCGCTCCCACGCGCTCCACCTCACGACGCAGGGCGAGGCGGCGCTGGCGAAGTTCAAGCAACTCGCCGCGGAGCATGAGCGGCATGTCGAGGACAAGATCGGCAAGGCGAATCGGGAGCGACTGCTTCAGATCCTCGCTGGCTTCACCTGATCCTGACTGCACACGATTTGAGCACATGCTCGTAACGGGGCGTCGACACACGGGTTCGATCAATCCCTGGAATATCTACCAACCTACTGATTACACGATAATATCTGCGGCATCGCAGCTGCCCGGATAATGTACACAATGGCACATCGCTTGCTTCATTCCGGGTAAGACAAGTTGCCGGAGTTTTGTTGCCATGAAGGCTGAACTGGGGGCTGAGCAGCCTGAAACGATCGCCGCGATTGTGGCCGCGCATCGCGCGGGCACGCTGACGCCGGTCCAGACGATCGCGCGGACCTATCAGCGCATCCGTGACCACAACGATCCGGCCGTCTTCATCAGCCTGCGCGACGAGAAGGACGCGATCGCGGAAGCCGAGAAGCTCGCCGCGCGCCAGGATGCCGCCGACCTGCCGCTCTACGGCGTGCCGGTCGCGGTGAAGGACAATATCGACGCGCTGGGCTTTCCGACCACGGCAGCCTGCCCGGCCTTCTCCTACACGCCGGCGCATGACTCGACCGCCGTGGAGCGCCTGCGCGCTGCCGGCGCCATCATCATCGGCAAGAGCAATCTCGACCAGTTCGCGACCGGCCTCGTCGGCGTGCGGTCACCCTATGGCATCCCTCGCAATTCCATCCGGGACGATCTCATTCCCGGCGGCTCGAGCTCGGGATCGGCAACCGCCGTCGGCGCCGGGCTGGTGCCGCTGTCACTGGGCACGGACACCGCCGGATCGGGCCGGGTGCCGGCGATGCTCAACAACATCGTCGGCCTGAAGCCGAGCCTCGGCATGATCTCGACCGCAGGGCTCGTGCCGGCCTGCCGCACGCTCGACTGCATCTCGGTGTTCGCCCTGACGGTCGACGATGCCGCGCTCGCACTCTCGGTGATGGCCGGCCCCGACCAGGCCGACCCATTCTCGCGCGACCGGCCGCTTCAGCCGCTGGCGCCGTTCCCGGCAAGTTTGCGCCTCGGCGTGCCGCGCAACGGACAGCTGATCTTCTTCGGCGACAAGAAGGCGGAGACCGCCTATGCCGATGCGCTGAAGCGCTGGACCGCGCTCGGCGCGACGCTGGTCGAGTTCGATCTCGAGCCGTTCTACGAGACGGCGCGGCTGCTCTACGAGGGGCCCTGGGTCGCCGAGCGCTATCTCGTGATCAAGAACCTGCTGGCCTCAGCACCCGATTCGATTCATCCCGTGACACGCGAGATCACCGCGGCCGGCGCGCGGCTGAGCGCTGCGGAAACCTTCTCCGCACTCTACCGCCTGCAGGGCCTGCGCAAGATCGCCGAGCGGACCTTTGCGAATATCGACGCGCTGGTGCTGCCGACGGCCCCGACCGCCTACACCACCGCGCAGGTGCTCGCCAATCCAATCGAGCTCAATAGCAGGCTCGGAACTTACACCAATTTCGTCAATCTGCTCGATCTCTGCGGCCTCGCCGTGCCCGCATCGATGCGCGCGGACGGCATTCCGTTCGGCATCACGCTGCTGGCGCCGGCAGGACGCGATGGGATGCTCGCGAGCATCGGCCGAGTGTTTCATGCGGATACGAAGCTGACGGTGGGCGCCAAGGGGGTGGCGCAGGCTCTGCTCGCACCGCTGCCGGCGGACAGCGGCGAGGAGATTCCGATTGCCGTGGTCGGCGCACATCTCTCCGGCATGGCGCTGAATGGGGAATTGAAGGCGTTGAATGCAAAGCTGATCGAGGCGACCAAGACTGCGCCGGACTACAAGCTCTATGCGCTTTCGACCACGCCGCCGAAGCCCGGCCTGTTGCGCGTCGAGGCCGGCAAGGGCGCATCGATCGAGCTGGAGGTCTGGGCGCTGTCGTCATCCGCATTTGGCAAGTTCGTCAATGCGATTCCGGCGCCGATGGCGATCGGCACCATCCGATTGGCCGATGGCCGCAGCTTGAAAGGCTTTCTCGTCGAGCCGGAAGCGCTGGGTGAGGCGCGGGACATCACCGGGTATGGCGGCTGGCGAAAGTTCATGGCAGACGCCGCCACGGCGTAGGGCGCCCTACACCGACACCGCGTAGATCTCATACTCCCCGCGCACCAGCTCGATATGCGCGCGCATCGCGGTCGCCGCCCCCTGCTTGTCGCCACGCATGATGGCGACGACGACGCGGTCATGCTCGGCCTGCGATTTGGCCAACCGGCCGAGATTGCGGAACTGGGCGCGACGGAACGGCTGGACGCGCACGCGCGTCGCCAGCGTGATTTCGGCGATGTAGCCGTTCTGCGAGCCGGCATAGATCGCGTTGTGGAAGCGCTCGTTGACCTCGTGGAAACGATCGGGATTGCCGGCGTAACTGAGGACGCGCAGCTCCTCGTGAACGGCTTCGAGACCATGACGCTCGGCCGCCGACATGCGCTCGGCGGCGAGGCCAGCGCAAAGCGCCTCGAGCTCCGCCATCGCCTCGAACATGCTCTTCAGACGCTCGATCGACGGCTGTGCGACCACGGCGCCGCGATGCGGCCGCGCCTCGACCAGGCCGCTCGCAACCAGTTGTCGCAACGCTTCGCGGACCGGCGTGCGGGACACGTTAAAGCGGCGCGCGATGTCGGTTTCGTCCAGGGGGGCGCCGGGGGCCAGAGCTCCGCGCACGATTTCGTCGGCGAGTTGAAGGCGAAGCTCCTCGGCGCGCGTGACCTTCAGCACCGATGGCGAAGCACGGTCGACGCGGGGCACCACCGGCTCGGCCGGCAGCGTCCCGGGCGGAAAATCATCAAGCGTCATTCGATCAGGTCTCTTTCGACTCGTCGATGATGCTGACATGGGCGGCGACGACGCGCCAGCCCTCCGGGAAGCGAATCCAGGTCTGCATCTGCCGGCCGACCTTGCCGGGAGCGGTGTCGCGATAGAACAGGGTGGAGGCGACGGCCGTATCGCGGCCATAGCTGGAGATGACGGTCTTCGCCCTGCGGCGGTTGAGGCCGACCGGCGAGCGGCCGGCGCGGAAACCGGCGATCGCGTCATAACCATAGAGATTCTCGCCGATGCCGTAGCGCAGTGTACGAGGGTCGTTGCGGAACAGCTCGCCGAGCACGGCGACGTCGTTGCTGACGAGGGCCTGCTCGTAGCGCTCGAACGCGGCTTTGACTTCCGCGATCACGTCGGGGAGATCGATCTCCATCTCAAAATCCTCTTAAAATGCCCTTGGGGCCGGCGCGGCGACCACGCCCATCTTTTCCAATGCGTACGCGACGCGTAACGCGATGTCCTCGCGCCAGGGCGCGGCGATGATCTGCACGCCGATGGGCAGCGGCTCGAGCGGCACCGGCACGGCAACAACGGGCAGGCCGATGAAGGAGATCGGCTGGGTGTGGATGCCGATATTGGCGCGCACCGGCAATTCCACGCCATCGAGATTGAAGTTCACCTGCCCGAGCTTCGGCGCCGTGCAGGGCGTCGCCGGCGCGAGCAGCACGTCGACGGATTTGAAGATCTCGGCAAGCTGTGCGCGATACCAGCGGCGGAATTTTTGCGCGCGGTCAACCAGCGCCGCCGGCACCATCGCGCCGGCGATCAGCCGGTCACGCACGGCCGGATCGAAATCGTTCGGGCGCTTGCGCAGGCGATCGAGATGCAGCGAGGCGCCTTCGGTGGTGGTGATGACGTAGGCTGCCGCGCGGGCGCGCGAAGCTTCGGGCACGTCCACGACCTTCGTTGCGCCAAGTGCCTTGGCGACGCGGCTGACGGCCTCGACGGCTTCCGGAAAGACGTTCTTCTGGAAATGGCCTCCGGCGATCGCGATGCGCAGATCCGAGACCGGATTGGCGATCAGCGGCAGCGTCGGCTCCAGCCCGCGCGTCGTGCAAGCACCATCGTCGGGATCAGAGCCCTGCATCGCGTCGTAGGCGAGCGCGAGATCGGTGACGGAGCGCGCGAACGGGCCGAGATGATCGAGGCTCGCGACGAACGGGAACGAGCGCGCGCGAGACAGCCGGCCATAAGTCGGCTTCAAGCCAAAAATGCCACAGAAGGACGATGGCACACGGATCGAGCCGTTGGTGTCGGAACCCAAAGCAATCGGCACCAGCGCGCCGCCGACAGCGGTGCCGGAACCGCCGGAAGACCCGCCGCTCATCCGCGTCGTGTCGTGCGGATTGCGCGAGGGACCGTCGTGAACATTCTCGCCCGTAAAATCGTAGGCGTATTCGCCCATGTTCAGCGCGCCGACCAGCACCGCGCCGGCGGCTTCCATGCGCTCAATCAGCGTCGCATCACGCTTGGCGGGTGCGAGGTCGCGATTGATCTTCGAGCCGGCGCGGGTCGGAAGCCCGGTGACGTCGAACAGGTTCTTCACCGCAAAGGGCACGCCGGCGAGTGAGCCGACGGTCTTGCCGGCGGCGATGTCGGCATCGATGGCCCGCGCTTTTGCGCGGGCGCGATCGGCGGTGACGTCGGTGAAGGAATTGAGAATGCCGTCGTGCTGCTTGATGCGCGCGAGCGCGGCTTCGGTGGCGTCGAGGGCCGACATCTTCCGGCTAGTAACCGCGCCCGCGATTTCCGAGGCCGTCATCTCTGACTTGGTGGTCATGGCAGCATCAGGCCGTGAAGATCGGTGCCGGCTCGGTCTCGTCCGGCAGCGCGAACTCGTCGACCATGCGGCCAAGCCGCAGCGAGACGTCGAGATTGGCGCGGACCGCGGGCCTCCAGGCGTCCTCAACCGGCAGCGCCAGCGCTTTCGATACGGCGTCGATATAGTCGTCCAGCGGTTCGGCCATCACGCTCCCAAACAATCAGTGCGCTCTCAGTGTACCTGCAACGGCGGATGCGGGATCGCCGTCAGCAGCTCCTTGGTGTAGTCGTCCTGCGGATCGCTCAGGACCTTCTCGGAAGTGCCTTCCTCGACGATCCGCCCCGTCCGCATCACAATGACACGATCGCACAACAAGCGCACTACATTCAAATCATGAGAGACGAACAGATAGCTCATACCTAGCCGCGCCTTGAGGTCCTGGAGCAGGTTCAGCACGACCGCCTGCACCGACACGTCCAGCGCCGCCGTCGGCTCATCCAAGATGACCAGCTTGGGATGCAGCGCGATGGCGCGGGCGATGCCGACGCGGGCCTTCTGGCCGCCGGAGAGCTGGTGCGGGAAGCGATCCAGCAGATTGTGCGGCAGGCCGACCATGGTGGCCAGTTCCTCGCAGCGGGCACGGAGCGCGTCACGGCCCCTGATGTCGCCCAATTGCATGATCGGGTCGGCGATGGCGCGGGCGGCGGTGAAGCGCGGGTTGAGGCTGTCGGTCGGATCCTGGAACACCATCTGGATGCGGCTGCGCTGCGGCAGGCGGGCGAAGGCGGCAGGGGCAATGCCGCCAATGTCCTCGCCGTCGAACTGGATCAGGCCGGAGGTCTGGTCCAGGAGGCGCATCACCATCATCGAGGTGGTCGATTTGCCGCAGCCGGATTCACCGACGAGGCCGACGCTCTCGCCATGGCCGACCTGGAAGCTGATGCCATCGACGGCGCGGAACACGTCCGGCTCGACCGGCGGCTTGCGGCCGAACAGCTTTCCGAGCGTGGCGGTGGCGCCCTGGCGGGGATATTCCTTGACCAGCTTTTCGATGAGGAGAAGAGGCTTCGGGCTCTCCGCGACGGCGGCCGCCGCAGCGGGCTCCGCGGGTGCGGCGGGCGTCGCGCCCTCCTCTTCGGGCAACAGATCGCGCAAGGATACGCCGAGCCGCGGCGTCGCGCGCATCAGTTTCTTCGTATAGGGGTGCTGCGGGCTCGCGAAGATGTCGGCGGCCTTGGCGGTCTCGACGACGCGGCCCTTCTCCATCACCACCACGCGGTCGCAATAGGCGGCCGCCAGGCCGAGATCGTGGGTGATCAGGATGGTGGACATCGCGCGGCGTTTTGTCAGTTCGACGATCAGGTCCATCACCGCCTTCTGGGTGGTGACGTCGAGACCGGTGGTCGGCTCGTCGGCGATCAGGAGCTGCGGATTGCAGGCGAGCGCGAGCGCGATGACGACGCGCTGGCACATGCCGCCCGACAGCTCGAACGGATAGGCGTGATAGCGCTCGCGCGGGCGGGCGATCTTGACCTGCTCGAGCGCCTCGATCGCCTTTTCTCCCTGGTCCGAAACCATCGCCTGCTGCACATGGGTGCGCAGCACGTCCTCGATCTGGTCGCCGACCTTGCGGATCGGGTTGAGCGCCGCGCGCGGGTTCTGGAAGATCATCGAGACTTCGCGGCCGCGCAGATCGCGCATCTGGGCTTCGGTCGCGGCCTTGACGTCGATGCCGGAGAACATCACCGAGCCCTCGGCGATCTTGCCGGCGCGGTCGAGGATGCGCATCACCGCATAGGACGTCACCGACTTGCCGGAGCCGGATTCGCCGACGATGGCGAGCGTCTCGCCCTTGGCGACAGAGATGTTGACGTGCTGCACGGCCTTGACGATGCCGCGCCGGGTGGTGAATTCGACGGTGAGGTCCTGGACGTCGAGCAGCGGCTGGGCGGTCATGAGGAACTCCGGTCGCTCAAAGGCGCGAAAACAACCCCATGCACAGTAGAAGCGCGACCGGAATCATTGAGAGATTTTGCGTGTGAGGGAGGCACGACTCTCTCATTCCCTCCCCCCTTGTGGGGGAGGGTTGGGG
>NZ_JAANIH010000357.1 GCF_014529705.1 Bradyrhizobium campsiandrae | reverse complement strand
CGCACCGGCCGGAAGCTCGACCATCACCGATCCCTTCACCAAATACGATCCGATCACGTCGACGTTCTTGATGGGAACGGCATCGAATTTGCCGGGAGATCCACCCGGGCAGGATCATCTTGTACTGGGGATCACTCGGGGGCAGACCGCCAGGGCCGGATCTGAAATAATCCCGCAGGGTCGAGACGAAGGTCGTCTCGAGAACATCGGGAAACAACGTGCCAAAAGCGATGTTCTGAGCGGACT
>NZ_JAANIH010000356.1 GCF_014529705.1 Bradyrhizobium campsiandrae | reverse complement strand
CGGCTGCGAGATCCGCCATGCGGCGCGTCTGACCTACGCCGCCGGCATCGACCTCGAGAAGACGGAGGGCACGCCGATCGGCGTCAACTGCCGCCTCTGCGAACGCGAAAACTGTTCGCAGCGCGCCATCGCCTGGATCGAGAAGGATCTCGGCGCGCTGCTGGCAGGGCATGCAAGCGCCGCCGCGGGGCCGGTGATCGTGCATACGCTGGCGTGAGCTCTCTCCACGAGTCGTCCCGGCGAAGG
>NZ_JAANIH010000355.1 GCF_014529705.1 Bradyrhizobium campsiandrae | reverse complement strand
TGCCGCCGGCGGTCCGCTTCAGGCGGCCTCACGCACGCTGCTGATCCGGCTCGCGCCGAAGGATCGCATCGCGCAGTATTTTGGCCTGTTCGCGCTGACCGGCAAGGTGACGTCCTTCATCGGTCCGAGGGAATCGTCAAGCTTGCCGCCGAGCCAGGCGCCAAAAGTGCCCGCGATGGCGAGAATGATGCCGAACGTACCGATCTGGATGGTGTGCCAGCCGAACGTGCCGGCGGCGTAGATGCC
>NZ_JAANIH010000354.1 GCF_014529705.1 Bradyrhizobium campsiandrae | reverse complement strand
CGGCCATCATGCAGATCTCGGCATCCGCCGCCGGCGTTGCCGAACCGACCGTGTCGGCATCGAACTGCATGAACTGACGGAAGCGGCCGGGGCCCGGCTTCTCGTTGCGGAAGACATAGCCGACGCGCTCGGCAAGTTCCTGCCCGATCAGGACCGTCCGAACGAGGGGGTGTTCTCGTTCCAGGACGATGACGAGCAGTGGATCTCGCTGCGCTACGACCTGACCGCGCCGCTGGCGCGCTATGT
>NZ_JAANIH010000353.1 GCF_014529705.1 Bradyrhizobium campsiandrae | reverse complement strand
CGGTCGGAACGCTCGCAAGCTTCGTCGCGCGCGAGGCCAATGTGCTCGCCTATATCGACGGCTTCTGGCTGTGCTTCTGGCTGGCGATATCTGCGCTCGGCTTCATCGCGTTGATCACCCGCGCGCCTGTGCCGAG
Source organism: Bradyrhizobium campsiandrae (assembly GCF_014529705.1). Lineage (GTDB taxonomy): Bacteria > Pseudomonadota > Alphaproteobacteria > Rhizobiales > Xanthobacteraceae > Bradyrhizobium > Bradyrhizobium campsiandrae. The sequence goes on along the minus strand of NZ_JAANIH010000353.1, from coordinate 110 downwards.
CCGGCGCCATGGGCGGCGAAATGATCGGCGAGCTGCTTCAGCGCGCGCACGACGTTGACGTCGCCGATCTCCAGGTTCTGGCCGATATAGAAGGAATGGATCTGCTCGCG
>NZ_JAANIH010000352.1 GCF_014529705.1 Bradyrhizobium campsiandrae | reverse complement strand
TGCGAAGGACGGCGTGCGGCGATCTTGTTGCTCCGCGAGGAGCGGCGCAGCCGCGGGGAAGAAGATCGACGCACGCTGTTGCGGGGAATAGGCCGGGTCGCAGACCGCATCTCGGGGCAGATCCGCCAGCAAAAGGCCGGTATGGACGTGGGGCCAAACAGCCCGACAGGAGAGTAACGGCTCAAAGGCATCACCACCGCCGCGACGGCGACACCATCACAGCAAGCGCGATTGAGCCACAGCGCT
>NZ_JAANIH010000351.1 GCF_014529705.1 Bradyrhizobium campsiandrae | reverse complement strand
CGGCCTCCCCCAGCCGGTCTTCCAGCGCGTTGACCAGCCGCGGCACCTCGCGGAGGAAGGTGTAGTCGTAGAACGACAGGCCGTTGGCGACCTCGTCGAGCACGGTGAGCTTGGTCCGGCGCAAGAGCACCATGGATCGCGAGATGGAGGTCGCCAGCCTGCTCGACCGCCGCGAACGGGTTGCCTTGACCGCCGACGAGGCGGCGGCCAGCGACGAGCAGCTGCGGCGCGAGGTGTTGACGCTGT
>NZ_JAANIH010000350.1 GCF_014529705.1 Bradyrhizobium campsiandrae | reverse complement strand
CCTCTTGAACGCCATCATGCGGCGCTCCCGCATAGAGCCGCCCGCGGAAAGAACCATGATCCCGGCAGCGGATCATGTTTGTCGATCGGGGTTGACACCGTGCCCGCGATTAAAGAACCGACGACTAAATAGCGAAAGAAAAGCGTGCTCGTGGCTCCCGTACTGATAGCGAGCGCCGCCGCCAGAGCCACCGCGACCGCAATCTCCCATCCGACCTTGGCCAGCCACGCTTGAAAAGGGTTTGTC
>NZ_JAANIH010000349.1 GCF_014529705.1 Bradyrhizobium campsiandrae | reverse complement strand
CAGGTGGCGGCTTCCTGCCGGACATCGCCAATATCTTTCCGGACGAAGGGCAGGCCGGATCGATCATGTACAATCAGGTAAAGATGTCGGCCGAGAATATCGCGCAGATCGCCGTCGTTCACGGCCCCTCGACCGCCGGCGGCGCTTACATGCCGGCGCTCTGCGACGACACCGTCATCATCCGCAATCAGGGCGCCATGTTCCTGGGCGGACCGCAACTGGTCTATGCCGCGACCCAGGAAGAGG
>NZ_JAANIH010000348.1 GCF_014529705.1 Bradyrhizobium campsiandrae | reverse complement strand
GGCGGTGGTGATGCCTTTGAGCCGTTACTCTCCTGTCGGGCTGTTTGGCCCCACGTCCATACCGGCCTTTTGCTGGCGGATCACGCGCCACAATACGCTCACTGCGCTCGCCGACCTTTCCCCGCAACAGCGTGCGTCGATCTTCTTCCCCGCGGCTGCGCCGCTCCTCGCGGAGCAACAAGATCGCCGCACGCCGTCCTTCGCATGCGCTGCGGCCTGACGGTGCGGGTCGGCCGTCCCGGGGCTT
>NZ_JAANIH010000035.1 GCF_014529705.1 Bradyrhizobium campsiandrae | reverse complement strand
CCGTCACCACCGGCGCGGCGACACCGAGATCGTCCTGCGCCGCCCGCAGCGTCAGCGACGACACCGTGTAATGATCCGCGCTCACCCCGGAGATCGCCCCGGCCGGCGCCGTCGACCAGGCAATGCCACCGCCGAGCAGCGCATTGTTCTCGACCCGCACCAGGTTCAGCGACAGCCCGACACCGACCCCGACCTTCGAGGCCGCCGCATCGCTGCCAACCGCCGAGCCGTCCGCGCTGGTCTTGGCGTCCGCGTTCGAGGTCGCGCTCACCGACAGCGCCCCGCTGCTCACGCCAACCGAGGCCGGCACATAGGCCTGCACCTTCGCATGCAGCACCGTCACCCCGATCGCGGCCGCAACCGCAACCGAGCCGTCGCTGGTCTTGCCTTGGCCGTTCTCGCTCTGGGCCGCCCCCGACGTCGTCGCCTGCTGGTCGGCATCGCCGACCCCGGCCGAGCTCTCCCGCGCTCCCGCCCCTTGCGTCTCCTTGGCGACCTTGGCGTCCGCCGAGCCGTCCTTGTCGGTCGAGTTGCCATTGCTGTCGGTGCCGTTGCCACCGGAGGCACTCGCCACCGCCGCCGTCGCAGCCAGCGCCGCGCCCTCCGCCGTGAAGCTCACCGCGCCCGGCGTGCGGATGCTCGACGACGTCGTCGCGATGGTCTCCTCGTCCAGCACCGCGATCGCAAGCGCCGCGCCCACCGCCGCCTTGCCGCCCGCCGCCGACCCGCTCGCCTGCGTCAGCGCGCTCGACAGCTGCCTTGCCGCAACATCGATCGTGCCGCTCGCATCCAGCCCGCCCGACAGCGCCCCCACCGAGGCCCGCGTCCGGTCCGAGGCCAGCGTCAGCGCGATCACCGGCGTCACCGCAATCCCGCCCGCCGAGCCCTGCTCGGCCTGCGTCACGATCCCATGCACGCCCAGCGCATGCAGCGTCACGTCGCCGGCGCCCGCCAGCGAGGATCCGTCCGCAAGCTCCGCCGTCGCACGCGTCGCAACCAGGTTCAGCGCAACCGAGGCGCCAACCCCAACCTTGCCGCCCGAGGCCCCCGAGCCCGCCGGCGTGGCCAGCGCCGTCGCAGTCGAAAGGTCTGCCGCAGTGAGGGACACCGCGCCGCCGGACAGGATGGCCAGCGGCGAGCCGAACCGGGCGATGCTCTCCGAATCGAGCAGATTGGTCGCCAACGCGCCGGCGACGCCAACATTGCTGCCGGCCGCACCAGAGGTCGCGCTCACCGCAAAGCTGTTGTCGACCGCCGTTCCCGTCATCGTCGCCGACAAAGTCAGGCCGGAGGTCTCGATCTGCTGCTGCAACAGGGATTTGTTCGAGATATGCGACAGACCAACGCCGACCGCGACGCCGACTCCCGTCGACCCGGAGGCGCTCGATCCGTCGGCCATCACGCTGGAAGAATTGCCGGTCGTGCTGCTGACACTGGTTGCGCCCGTGACCACCGCCTTCACCGAGGAGGACATCTGCGCCAGCGTGTTCGACGTCACATCGGCGATCGCGAGCGCACCGGCGGCCTTGACCCCGCCATCGCTGGTCGACTCGTAAGGGGCGTATTTGGCGTTGGACAGATAATGCCCCGCGGTGCTGCCGCTCCCGGCTTCCCCGGCGCCCTGCGCCGCGGCTTTTGCGGCGGTGCTGACGGCGACGTTAGAAGTGGCCGCAAGACTCAAGGGACCGGATGCAATCTTGGCAGTGCCATCGATCAGCGCCGAAGTCTCGACATCAAGGATGTTCACGGCGACGCTGGCACCGGCGGCCGAGGAGCCGCTGGCATCCGCCCTGCTGGTGCTGGAGACGGTGTTGTTCGAGGTCAGACCCAGCGCCCCGGTGACATGCACATCGGCGGTGCCACCGATGTGCACACGGGCCGTGCTGCCCGCGTTGACAACTGCCGCCGAGGCATCGGCCACGAGCGAGGACAACGCATTCGGCGCAGCCGTTGCGTTGATCGTCGTGGAAGCGGTCGCCTGCAAGCTTGCGGTTCCTCCGATCACCAGCTTGGCACCATCCAGAATATCCACTGCAGCGAGCACATCGGTGGTGGCGACGGCACCGACCGAATTGACGCTCTTGTTGACGCCTGCGAGTGCGGACACTTCGAGCCTGCCGGCCGCAGTCACATCGGCATTTTTCATCAGCACGACGGCATGCGCCGTGCTGCCGCCGGCATTTGCCGTGACGTGGAAGATCAGGTCCTGGCCGGCGATCGTCGTCCGCAATCCCGAGGTATCGCCGATCAAGATGCTCGCATCACCCGCCGCCCCCGCGACGGATGTCAGCACGATGTTGCCCGCGGCTCCGCCTCCGACGGAACTTGCCAAAATCTGGGAGCCGCCGATCAGATTGATGTGCGGGGCCGTCAGGTTGACAGACCCCGATCCGCTCGCCGAGCGCGTATCGATGATGCCGTCAGCAGCAACCGTGATCGAATTGTCCGCCAGCAGATTGACGCTGCCGCCGTTCGTCGTGATGTTCGGCGCGTAGCTCGCATAGCCATGATCAACCGCGCCGATGACAAGATCGGCCGGGTCGAGCAGCAGGCTGCCGGCCTTGCCGGCGGTGGCGCCGAGATCGACCGTGATCCTGCCGAGCGTCTCGAGATTGTGCGCGCTGAGTTCGACCGAACCGCCATTGCCGCTCGTCCCGCCATGCGCATTGAAGCTGGCGCCGTCCTCGACGGAAAGGTTCGAGCCGGCCTTGACCGAGATCGCACCCGCATTGGAATTTTGGCCGATACCGGCGACGCTGAGTTTCGCCGTTCCTGCGATGGTTATGTCCCCGCCTGACGACACATCGATGTTGCCGCCGTTGCGACCGGCACCCCCCTCCACCTCTAGCTTGCCGGTCACGCGAACCGACTTGCCGGAAGCCACAGAGATCGCGCCTGGATGTCGCGCCGAACCGGCGCGAACCGAACCATCGATCGCGACGCTGTTGGCGCCGCTGATCGATATGCTGCCGTTGTGCGCAACGAGCGTCCCGCCACCTCCCCATCCACGGGTATTCACGGTGGCAGCGAACTGCGCTTTCTGCTCGGCCGCCGCACGGGCGGCCTGAAGCGAGCCGGCAACGCGCACGTCGGTCGCTGTGATCTTGACGAATTGGGTAGCGTTGACGCGACCATTGATGACGACGGAACCGTCGGGAGACAGCGGCACGTCTCCGGTCACGACCCGCGCCACAAGTGCGTTGTTGACGGCGCCCCCGGAGATCATCCGGTCAATCGTCGCCTTGGTCGGCGTTACGACAGTCAGGCCGCCGACATTGATGCTGCCGGACGCACCGACCACAAAGCCATAGGAGTCGGCGAACACGACCTTGCCGCCGATTTTTCCGTTCTGGTACGAGTTGAGGACGCCCTGGATGTTGACCGGGCCTTCACGGACCACGTTGACGAGCTTGCCGGCCGCATCGGGCACCACGAGGTTGACCGTATTGCCTTGCGCTTCCGAGAAGGTCTTGAAGGAGTTGAACGCGTTGCCCCCGCTGATCGTCGACGTGGTGATCGTGGTGGTGCTGCCGTGCACCCGCACGTTCGTCGCGGTCTGGCCGTCGGTGACGATGTTGTTGCCAGGCGATTGCCGCTGTACGCCGGCCGGCACCATGTTATCGAAGCTGCGGATACGCGCCTGCGGTCGGGGCTGCACTCCCCCGAGATTCACGGCCTGGGCGCGGGCATCGATCGCGTTGGAAACCAAAGCTGCGGCCGCAAGCGGCAGCCACGAGGCACCTCGCATCAGGGATCGGCGGCTGGGCAACAATTGTTTGCCCGCTCGATGGACGCTCAAGACCATAACCACCCCCTGCCGCAGCTATTTATTCTGTTCGGCGTCGTGGCGAATCTGCTCGGCAGATTCACTTAAAAGTATTTGATCAAGTATCGGGCAACAGTCGTAGGGCGCTGCCGCGCCCTACACACGCAGCCCCGCTTCAACTCAATTTCCTGATCTCATCGATCCTGGATAGACTTTGAATGTGCGCGTAGATCGGCTGGAGCAGGCCTTCCCGCCGCAAACGAAGAAACTCGTCGTCCGAGAGCTCATCGAGCCTGCCCGGGTCGACCGTGAGCATCCCGTGCAGGGCCAGCGTCTCTCCCGAAGGAAATTTCGCGTCGATCGTGACAGGACGCAGCAGATTGAGGGCGGTAAGGGTATCGACGGCAGCCTCGCCACGCTTTGCCGCAAGAAAGAAGTCGTTCATCAGGCGGATGCGATCGAGCAGGACAGGCTGTTCGCCGCCTTCATCGTTGAACATGCGTTCGCCTGTCTTGCCCTCCGGCAAGGCGTAAGCCGAGTCGATGCAAGTGACAGCATCGCGGCCCTCGATCTCGCCAAACATCAGCGGATAGCGGCGTACATAGGCCGGAATGTAATCCCCAAGCCAACGGCCCTCGGCGTTCACCAGGACATTCTCGCCGGAGCGCAATCCGACCAGGAAGACGGGCACCGGAGCATTGACGCCGGGCAGAAACACAATCGGAAGATGCGTGGCCGCTGCGACGAACTCGTCAAAAACCGCCGGAATGACATGTGATCCGGCCGAAAATCCAAAGCGATCGTCAGATGTATCAAGCGCCAGATTGCGGTGGTTATCGCGATCCAACGGGATAATATTTCCGTAGAAAATAACGCTATTGACCAATACGCCCTCCAACTCAACCGACCACCGCCGCCTCAACCGGGCGTTTTAATCACATTTCAACTATCATTCCGACTATCTGAAGTCTACGATGATTGGCCGCCTTGACGTAAATGGATTGGCAATCCTCTGCTCGACTGCCGGAGCAGGTCGACCTTGTGGCAAGCAGATGACGGCGCCCCGACAGCTATTGCGGCCGTACGCGGGGCGACGTCTGCGTCGCCGAAGGCGTTAACTCGCCAGGCATGGCGAAGTACGGCCGTGACGGCATGGCTGATGGTCATGCTGGAAAATTGGGTCTCGAAGACGCCTGTCTTAATCCGACGCGATATTTGAGCCAGTGCACGGGAGCCTCCGCAATATCGCGCCCAGTCAGCTTAGCTCCCGCCTCGGCGAGGCGCTGAGACACTGATCCAGCCGAGGCCGATTTCCAGAACCTCCCGACCAGACAGATCTTCAAATGGAATGGCAACCAACATTTGATAGTCTGGGAACTTTCGGCAATCGCACCGGTCGGCATTTTGGTTGTCTGCATTTGCTTCAGGAAAGGTGGAAGCCCCGAAACGCGAGCTACGGAATTTCGATGGCTGGAGCGTTTTGCCGCGGCCTGAAGCGGTCTCCACATTGCCGATCGAGAGCGAAGCGCTTTGCTCGAGGATGCCGACGATTTGGCTGGAGCCATCGAGCTCCGTGAGCGCGCCGAACGCGCTCACCCGCTGAAGCAGACGTGCCTCGCATTTCTGAACGTGGCGAAAAGAGCCCCAGCTCAGGGTTGGGGGCATGAGCTGGGGCAGACGACTTGGGGGTCTGCCCTTTGGGGAAAGGGCGTCGGGAAAACTTGGCAAAGAGCAACTGGTTCCAGCGCACGGTCGAGCTCCAAAGTTTCATTTTCGGAACTCGCGAAATGACTCGCCTGGCGCGCTCAACTCGGCTAAAAAATCCTTACCGGGGCTGGCTCCATAATTTACCTAGATCTCTTTCACCCGGATTTTTTTGACACTGAGGCCGCAGCGGTCTCCGCTGCGGCTTTCGTGTGTGTTCACGGTTGCGATGGCTCATTCCGATATCGAACGCGAAACGCTGCGATTGATCAGCGCCTTTAGGGAAATCGGAAGTCGGGGTACGCGCCTCGCGGTCATCCTTCTCGTTGAAGAGTTGGCTCAGCAAGACATTGCGGACGTTGCGGATGGCGCAGCCAAAACCCCGCCGCCGCGGCAGCGCAAATAAAAACCCGCCGACCAGGAAGCCGACGCCGCGCAGGCGCAGTGCCACGATCTTGCACAGTACCATTCAAGGAATGCCGAGGCTCGTCCTGCGGGTCGCGCGACCGACGACATGGAATGCGAAGGTTATATGACGCGCATCGCCGCCCGCACGTCATCGACCTGACGCAAAACACCCGACTGCAACATACCCGACGCCGCAGCGCGGGCATTTGATCCGCTCCATCTCCGTCTGCCGACGCGATCAGCATCGGCGCAGGATACAAACCACCACCCATGAATGCAGGGCGCGGTTGACCTCACTTTTGCGCGCAGTCTAAATTGGCGTCCTATTGCCAATTGCTGGTGCATAAATGTCCTGGAATTACTCTGTTCAACTGAACGATCCATCCAACGCGGGCGGCAGTGCCGACCCCACTCTGGTCTATGACATCCAGCAGGCCCTTGGCGTGTGGTCCCAGTATATTCTGGGAACGGGCACGCTGGTCGTGGCGCTCAATGTCGCCGCCACGCAGGAGGGACGAGAAGCGGGAGGGCCGACCTCGTCCGCCTACACCGGCACCACAGCTCAAGGTCTGTCGGTCTATGAATCTTCGGCGCTCTACGAGCTCACGACCGGCCATCATGTCAACGGCACCACGAGCGACATAACGATCACGATCGATCCGGGCTATTTCAGGAACCTCGATCTCGCCTCGGGGCTGACATACAGCAGCCCAGTGCCGAGTAACGAGTACAATCCCATTGTCGTCTTCCTGCACGAGTTGATGCACGGTTTCGGGATGTCGGGATGGTACAATCAATCGGGTGCATTGCCGGGCAACTACGAGTCAACGTTCGACACGTTCCTTTCGAAAGCGCCTTCAGGGTCAGTGTATTTTACCGGAGCGAATGCTGAAGCCGCCTATGGTGGTCCGGTGCCGATCACCACGAACAGCACGAGCCAGAACTACTATCATTTCGGCAACCAGCAATCCGATCTTCGCGCCACACCTTCCACCGTTCAGGATCCGCTCACATTGGATCTGATGAACGGCATCGTGTTCTTCTACGATTACCAATACGCCATCTCCGCGCTCGATCTCGGAGTGCTGAAAGATCTCGGCTATAGCCTCCGGACCGCGCCGGTTGTCACCACACATGACATCTCCGCGACGCGCGGCCAGAGCTTTGCTGCATCGTCGATGTTTACGACGAGTGTCGCGACCGGCGATTCAATCACCGAATATGCGCTTTGGGACACAAACGGGAATGGGCACTGGCTGATCAATGGCGTTGCGCAAGGCACCAACACGGAGATCGACATAAGTGCAGCCCAACTTGCAAACACCACCTACCAGTCCGGCCTGGCCTCTGATCAGCTTTGGATCAGAGCGTTCGATGGCGTCTTCTGGGGCACATGGCAGCCTTTGACGGTGACGGTGGCCGACAATCCTCCCGTCGTTTCGGCTTCGAACGTGGCCGCAATCCATGGAGAGACATCGGCCTCCGCGACGACCCTCTTCAGCGCGAGCGATCCCGATGGCGATTCAATCACGCAATATGCGCTGTGGGACACCAACGGCAATGGTCATTGGACTGTCAACGGCGCGATCGAGGGCACCAACCTGGAGATCGATATCGCAGCCGCCCAGCTCGCCCAAACGAGCTATCAGTTTGGGTCCGCGGCAGATCAGCTCTGGGTCAGAGCCTATGACGGAACAATGTGGGGCGCATGGGTGCCGTTTACGGCGACCCCCTTCGCAGATCATGCCCCGGTCGTCAGCGCGAGTGATTTTGCCGCGACACATAACCAGAACATCGCGGCTTCCGCCTTGTTTACTGCGACCGATGTCGATGGTGATGCGATCACCAATTACCAGCTTTGGGACTCGACCACCGACCCGTCCAGCGGTCATTGGGTCCTGGGTGGCGTGTCGCAGGGGTCGAATGTCGCCATCGACGTCAGCGCCGCACAGTTGGCATCAACGTCCTTTCAGAGCGGCTCCGGATCGGATGATTTGTGGGTGCGAGCCAATGACGGCACGCTGTGGGGGGCGTGGAAGGAGTTTCATGTCAATGCGCCTGTCGACAATGCTCCGGTGGTCAGCGCATCCGACCTGAGCGCGACCCACGGGCAGAACATCGCGGCCTCCAGCCTGTTCACGGTCAGCGATGCCGATCACGACACGATCACCAATTACCGATTTTGGGATTCGACCGCCGACCCCGCAAGCGGGCATTTCGTCGTTGCCGGAGCCGTGCAGCCGTCGAACCAGAACATCGACGTCAGCGCTGCTCAGCTGGCGAATACATCATTTCAGAGTGGATCGGGGTCGGATGACCTCTGGGTGCAGGCCTTCGACGGCACGGCATGGAGCAGCTGGAAAGAGTTTCACGTCAATGCCCCGCTCGACAATCCCCCGACCGTGACCGCGACGGATTTCACGGCGGCTCACAACCAGAATATCGCCGCCTCGACCCTTTTTTCGGCCTCTGACGCGGACGGAGACACCATCACAAACTATCAGCTGTGGGACTCGACCTCCGATCCCAGCAGCGGTCACTGGATGGTCGGGGGAGCAGCGCAGACGCCCGGCGTCGCTATCAATGTGACGGCAGCCCAACTCTCGTCCACGACGTTCCAGAGCGGCTCAGGTTCGGATGATCTCTGGGCCCGGGCTTACGACGGCTTTGCCTGGGGGCCATGGAAGGAGTTTCACGTCAACGCCCCGACCGATCGCGCGCCTGTGGTCACGGCAACCGATACCCAGGCCACGCCCAATCAGAACGTCGCTGCATCATCTCTGTTCTCGGTCTCGGATGCTGATGGCGACACAATCGCGCAGTATCAGTTTTGGGATTCCACGCCCTCCGCCTCGAGCGGTCACTGGACCGTCGGCGGGACCGCCCAACCGGCAAACACCGCAATCAACGTCACGCCAGTCCAGCTAACCGCGGCGAGCTTCCAAGCCGGCACCGTGCCTGACGATCTCTGGGTGCGTGCCAGCGACGGAATGCAATGGGGTCAATGGCACGAGTTTCATGTCCTCGTGTGAACCACGCACGGATGGATGGATCGAGAACCGGCGAAGGCGGCGGCCAAACTGTCGATCGAGCAGCACTCGCAAGCTGTGGCTGACTGATCTAGTATCGCCCGCAATCGGCCAAAGCTTGTGGCTGATGCATGCAGTCGTGCCAATCCGGCGTTCCGCGGCCGTGATAGCGGGCGCATTCTCGATACCAGTTGCCGCAGAGGTCCGGGCGCGGCTCGCGTACATACCCGCCGCCGTAGTAGCCATCGTCATACTGCCGACGACTATACCCGCCGCCGCCACTACAGTCGTACCGAGCCTGCGGCTGATTCATGCAGGCCACCCAATTCGGCGTTTGATATCCGTGAAACCGAGCACATTCCTGCTGCCAGGCTTCACATGATGCGGCCGAGGCTTGGCTCATCATCGCGGCGATGAAATTCAAAACGAATATTGACCCGACAACCTTCTTCATTACGCCTTTCCCAAAAGCGAGCACTGCCAGTCATAGCAATCAGGGCAACAAAAAGAAGTTCCGGGCCGGCATCGTCAACGGCCCTCGATGAGACGTGGATACAGGCCAGCGCGTGGCCAGGCAAGCGCGGTCCGGCGCGATCAGCCCTACCCCTCAGTCGAGCCGCTTCAGCTCTCCGGAGCTGCCACCGTCGCCGGGGCACTCAGCGGAGCTCCGCCGACCGACACCGGCCCGACGGATTTCGACTCCCGGATCATCCGCTTGCGCAACGCGGCGGGCAATCCGTAGCGAGCATGCGCCTTGCGAATGGAGGCCGTGACGTCCGACGTCATCGTGTTCTGTAGCGAGTCGATCTTCGCGATCAGCGTCGAAAGCTGCGGCGATATCCTCTTCACATCGACGCGCTCGTCCGTGATGCTCTGTCGCAGCGACACCAGAACCGTCGAATCCTGCTGCCGCAGGGCGGTATTTTGCTGCAAGGACGAATTGATCTCTTGCAGCGCGGCAGCCTGTTGCTGCTGGACCGATTGGATCTCCTTCAAGGCAGCGACGACAGGATCCGGTTTTGGCGCGGCCTCTTCCTGGCGCGGAAACAGTGCAGCCAGATTGCTGAGGTCCGGCGACGGAAGATCGAACGGCGATGTGTAGATGGCTGTCGCGCCGTTGATCGCCAAGGCACACACGGAGAAGGCCAGGATCGATTTCCGGCTGGACCGTTTGCCCGGCGCTGGAGCTTCCGGCGCTTCGGGCGCGGGGTGGGCTTCGGATGCTGCGGCTGCAAGCGCTGCGGCGTCGAGATGCTCGGCGAAGCCCAGCGTGTCGGATGTCGTGGTCATCTGCATTGACCTCATGAGCGAGCAAAAGGAGGCCGTCGCCGGAACGTCCTCGCGACGCCTCCTTTACGCAGCACTCACTTACACAACTGCCTCAAATTGTGAGCATTTCGGATTAATTCCACGTTAGCGACGTGGCCGCCCGAGGCGCCGGTGCACTCCGGCCGAATACGGACCGCGCAAGGCTCTTTCGGCGCGGGAGGTCAAGGTCCGTCCCCTCGGCCCGCCCCCAAAAAGCCAGGAGACAACCCGCTGGAAAGGTGTAGGATTCGACAAAACGGGAGGAGCGGCATGTTTGAAATCACCGGTTTCGACACGGCAGGCGTCGTCAACCTCAGGCGGGAGTCGCTCGCCGCCGCGCTCAAGAAGGCGAGGGAGCTGATCCAGGACGGCTGCCGCGACGTTCGGATCGTCGATCCCGATGGCCGGGTCTATACGTCGTTCGAGGAACAGGCCGCCTAGCGGCCCCTCACCTACCCTCATCGCATGCATGCACCGTTGAGCCGCCCGTCACCGGGCGGTAGAATGGGCCTTTTTACGGAGGCTCATTTGAAACAGGTCATTTTCATTGCAGCCATTGCGCTGCTTACCACGACGCCCGCCCGATCCCAGGCTCTTGTCGATCCCAGCAAGGTCGCGCCCGAATACCGCGAGGCGGCGGAGAAGCGCCGCGCCGAGCAGATCCGTCAGCGCGAATGTGCGCTGAAGGCCGACCTGGAAAAGGTGCTGCCACGCGATCGGACCGTCTATCTGAACCATTGCCTGGACGCCATGGCCGCGAAACAATAGCATCCGCGCCCGGTGCACGCGGCGCGCGCATCCCTTCGCAACCGGCGTTCAGGCTTTCTTCAGACGTTCGGCCCACCGTGGCGCCGATGTCCAGTCATCGTTGTTTGTTGGGGCAATGAGTTCCGTCCAGATCCAGTGCATTCGTTGCAAGACGATGTTTCGCGATCGCGCGGGACGGTTGCAGGACGGCTATTCCAGGCAGTGCCCCTGCTGCGAGGTGGTGTTGTTCTTCGCCGAGGACTCGCAGCACCCCTTCATCAAGCGTGCAATGCGAAGCGCGCGGCAAGTCCGCAAAGAGCTGCGCGAGGCCGAGGCAGTCAGGCGTGCTGCTCCGCAGGAGCCGCGCATGGCACCGCGCTCGCGGTCGTCGACCGGACGGGCGCGGGTGCAGGAACGCTCCGAGTGACGTACCGTCGGCCGGCTACGGCGTTTCGATCCAGATCCCGGCATCCGATTGCGCGCGGATATGGTCGACCAGAAAGTCCGAAAACACCCTGATCTTTGCCGGCAGCCGGACGCGGTTCTGATAGGCGACGTTCATCGTCAGCAACGGCAGATCCCAGTCCGTCAGGACAGGCACGAGCTTGCCGGCCGCGATGTCGTTCTGCACGATGTAGAGCGGCTGGATCAGGATGCCGAGCCCTGCACGCGCCGCGCCGCAGATGATCTGGCCGTCATTGCTGTCGAGCGTCGGCGCGATGCGGACGGTCTGCGTCGTGCTGCCCTTGCTCAAGCGCAGCGAATAAGGATCGTTGGCAAGGTTGTAGACCAGCATGTCGTGGCGCGCGAGATCGGCGGGATGCGCAGGGATGCCGCGCGTGGCGAGATAGGACGGCGCGGCCGCCAGCACGCGGCGCATCTGTCCGATGCGGCGGATGATGATGTTGGAATCAGGCTCCTGCTCCCGCGTGCGGATCGCGACGTCGATACCGGCCTCGATGAAATCAGGGTAGCGGTTGGCCGCGATGATCTGCACGTCGAGCTTCGGATAGAGCTTGCGAAACGCCGGCAGCATCGGCGCCATGTAGATCATCGCAAAGGACAGCGAACTGGTGACCCGCAGCATGCCCTTGGGCGACAGCGCGCGGTCGCTGACGGCGTCCTCGGCTTCGGCGAGCTCGTTGAGCAGCGTGCTGCAGCGCTGCAGCAGCTCCTGCCCGGCCTCGGTCAGCCATTGCCGCCGCGTGTTGCGCTCGATGAGCCGGACCGCGAGCCGCTCCTCCAGCGCGCTGAGATGCCGGCTCGCCGCCGCGTTCGACATCCTCAAGGTTTCGGCGGCCTTGGAGAGGCTGCCGAGCTCGGCCGTCCTGGAAAACACCTCGAGCTGGAGAAGCCGGTCCATTCTTCCTCATAATGGAAAAGAGACTTACGATTTTTGTCCTTTATTTCCGATTTCTGCAAGGCAAAATGGCCGCAACAAGCAAGACAGCAGGCGAGGAAATCTGGGAAATGTCGGGTCCGATCAAGCACATCGTGATGTGGCGGCTGCGCGGAGAGACGGCGGCAGAGCGCCTGGCGGCCCGGACCAAGGTCAAAACCCTGTTCGAAGGCCTCAAGGGCCGGATCGACGGTCTCACCCATATCGAGGTCGGGACCGACATCAGCAATGTCGATTATGCCTGCGACGTTGTCCTCGTCTCCGAGTTCACCGACAGCGAGGCCCTGAAGGCCTACGCCAACCATCCGGAACACCTGCGGGTCCGGGAGGAGCTCGGCGACTTGCGGATCGGCCGCTTCCAGGTCGATTATCCCATCAAAGAGACCGGCAAATGATCGGTTCGTTCACCTTTGAAAACCTGCCCTGCCGCGTCGTGTTCGGCAGCGGGACATTGGCTGCGGCCAGGGCCGAGGTCGTGCGCCTCGGCGGCAAGCGCGCACTGGTGCTGACCACGCCGCAGCAGGAGGCGCAAGGCAAGGCGCTGGGCGCTGCGCTCGGCCCGCTCTATGCTGGTCTCTTCGCCGGCGCCACCATGCATACGCCGGTCGAGGTGACCGAGCGCGCGATCGCGGCGATGAAGGATTGCGAGGCCGACTGCGTGGTCGCGCTCGGCGGCGGCTCGACCACGGGGCTCGGCAAGGCGCTGGCCTTGCGCACCGGAATCAACCAGCTCTGCATCCCCACCACCTATGCCGGCTCGGAGATGACGCCGATCCTCGGCCAGACCGAAAACGGGCTGAAGACCACGGTCCGCGACGTCGCCGTGCTGCCGGAGACAGTGATCTACGACGTCGATTTGACGATGACGCTGCCTGTCAGCCTCACCGCCACGTCAGGCATCAACGCGATCGCCCATGCGGTCGAGGCGCTCTATGCGCGCGACACCAATCCCGTCACCTCGCTGATGGCCGAGGAAGGCATCCGCGCGCTGGCGCGGGCCCTGCCCGCCATTGCCGCCAGGCCCGACGATCGCGCCGCCCGCAGCGACGCGCTCTACGGCGCCTGGCTGTGCGGCGTCTGCCTCGGAACCGTCGGCATGGCCTTGCACCACAAGCTCTGCCACACGCTCGGCGGCACGTTTGACCTGCCGCATGCCGAAACGCACACGATCGTGCTGCCGCATGCGCTGGCCTACAACGCGCCTGATGTGCCCGAGGCGATGGCGCGGATCGCGCGCGCGATCGGTGCGTCGGACGCATCGCGGGGTCTTTTCGATCTTGCCAAACGATTGGACGCGAAAATGGCGCTGCGCGACATCGGCATGCCCGAGAGCGGCATCGACAAGGCCGCCGACCTCGCCGTCACCAATGCCTACTGGAATCCGCGTCCGCTCGAGCGGGGCGCCATCCGCGACCTCATTGCGCGGGCCTGGGCCGGCGAGCCGCCGGTCGCCCCCCAAGCTGCGGCCTGACTGCGATGACGCGCACCCTCATCCAATCGGCAACCATCATCAGCATGGACGCCTCGATCGGCGATCTCAGAGATGGCGACGTGCTGGTGGAGAACGAGCGGATCGCCGCAGTGCGTCCCGGCATCGCCGCTGATGATGCCGAGATCGTCGATGGTCGTGGCCGCATCGTCATCCCGGGACTGATCAACGCGCATATGCACACCTGGCAGACGGGCTTGCGCGGTTTTGCCGCGAACTGGACGCTGCTGGAATATTTCCGCCGCATGCATGCCGGGCTTGCGACCCTGTTCACCCCTGATGACATCTACATCGCCACGCTCGTCGGCGCGCTGAACCAGATCAATTGCGGCGCCACCACGCTGGTCGACTGGTGCCACAACAATCCGACGCCTGCGCATACCGACGCCGCCGTCCGCGGGTTGATCGAGAGCGGCATCCGCGCCGCCTTCTTCCATGGCTCGCCGAAACCCGAGCCGAAGCCGGGCGAGCCGCACTTCTCCGAAGTGCCGCATCCCCGCCGCGAGGTCGAGCGGCTGCTGGCCGGTCCCCTCGCCGACCGCAATGGCCTGGTCACGCTGGGGCTTGCCATTCTCGGTCCGCATTATTCGACGCTCGACGTGTCCTTGCATGACTTCCGCCTCGCGCGCGAACTCGGCCTGATCGCATCGATGCATCAGGGCGGCGGCCCGGCAAAGACTCCGGGCGGCTGGGAAACGTTGATTGAGGCCGGCCTCGTCGGCCCCTTCGTCAACATCGTTCACGGCAACGATCTGCCCGATGAGCTCCTGCAGAAATTGATCGATCTCGGCGTCAGCTTCTCGGTGACGCCGGAGAACGAGATGATCCAGGGCCATGGCTTTCCTATCACGGGCCGGCTGCTCAAGCGCGGCGTACGGCCCACCATCGGCATTGACCTCGAGTCCGTGCTGGCAGGCGATCTCTTCTCCGCGGCCCGCGTGGCGCTGTCGATGCAGCGCGCGCTCGATAATGCGCAGATGCGCCAGAGCGAGGGCACGATCCCGGCGACGACCACGATCCCCGCGCGCGAGGCGCTGCGCTGGGTCACCACGGAAGGTGCGCGCATGCTCGGCCGCGAGAGCCAGATCGGCTCGCTAACGCCGGGCAAACTCGCCGACCTCGTGATCATCAGTGCCGACGATCTGAACCTCTTCCCCGTGCACGATCCTGTCGCCACCGTGGTGATGCAGACGAGCCTCGCCAATATCGAGGCCGTGATGATCGGAGGTCGCTGGAAGAAGCGAAACGGGAAATTGCTGACCGACGGGCTGCAAGCGAAGAAGGAACTGCTCGCGCAATCCGGCCAGCGGCTGGTGCGCGACATCGAACGACAGGGACACGCCGCGGCATAGCGGCCAACGGACAAGAACAATGACTGATACAAGCAAACAGCTCGCCTTCATCGGTATTGGCAAGATGGGCCTGCCGATGTCGCAACTCGTCGCCAAGGCCGGCTTTGACGTTACCGCCTTCGACCAGAGCACCGCGCGGCTCGACGAGGCGCGCGATCACGGCATCGCCGTCGCGGGCTCGCCCCGTGAGGCGGTCAACGGCCGCCCCTGGGTGATCACCTCGCTCCCCGACGATGCCGCACTTCGTGCCGTGATGCTCGGCCCGACCGGCCTGATCGGCGCGATGGCGCCGCGGGCGGTGCTGATCGAGACCAGCACGGTCAGCGCCGAAGCTTCGGCCGAAGTCGATGCCGCAGCCCAGGCGCGCGGGATCGCCTATTTGCGGGCGCCGGTGTCAGGCAATGCGAGCATCGTGCACACCGGCGCGCTGAGCTGCTTCGTCTCGGGCCCCAAGGATGCCTTCGAGAGCGCAAAGCCGCTGTTTGCGAGTTTCACCCGCGCGCAGACCTATCTCGGTCCCAGCGAGGAAGCGCGCTACGCCAAGCTCGCGGTCAATCTCATGATCGCGGTTTCGGCGGCGATGATGGCCGAGAGTCTGGCGCTGGCGCGCAAGGGTGGCATCGGCTGGCAGGACATCCTGAAGGTGCTGGACGAGAGCGCCGTCGCCTCGCCCATGGTGAAGTACAAGACCGCGCCGCTGCGAACGCGCGACTTCGTCTCGAGCTTCTCCTGCAAGCAGATGGCCAAGGACCTCGACCTCATCCTCGGCGCCGGCCATGCCGTCGGCGTGCCGCTGCAGCTCGCAGCAACGGTGCGCGAGACCTATGGCGCGCTGGTCGCCCAAGGCGACGGCGAAACCGACTTCATCGCGACCGTGAAGCATCTCGAACGGCTGTCCGGGCTTGACGAGCCTAAACTCTGATCAACGGAGGCGAAAATGCGTAATTTCAGCGAGACCAACATCACCGACGCCGTGCTGGAGCGCATCGCCGGCGCCGGCGATCCGCGCATCAAGCAGGTCAGCGAAGCCCTGGTGCGTCACCTCCATGCCTTCGTGCGCGAAATCAGGCCGACCCAGAAAGAATGGGAATACGGCATCGATTTCCTCACCCGCACCGGCCACATGTGCGACGACAAGCGGCAGGAGTTCATCCTGCTGTCGGATACCCTCGGCGTCTCCATGCTGGTCGATGCGATCAACCATCCGGTGCCTGATGGCGCGACCGAGACCACCGTGCTCGGGCCGTTCTTCGTCCAGGCCGCGCCCGAGAAGCAGAACGGCGACGACATCTCCGGCCCGATGCAAGGCGATCCCATGATCGTCACCGGCTCGGTCTCGACCGCCGACGGCAAGCCGCTTGCGGGCGCCGTGGTCGACGTCTGGCATTCCGACAATGACGGCTATTACGACGTGCAGCAACTCGACGAGATCGGCGATCTCGCCATGCGCGCCCGCTTCCACACCGACGCCAATGGCCGCTTCCATTTCTGGTCGATCAAGCCGGCCGCCTATCCGATCCCGCATGACGGCCCGGTCGGCGAGATGCTGGAGGCGCAGGGCCGCCATCCCTGGCGCCCCGCGCATGTGCACTTCATGATCTCGGCGGCGGGCTTCGAGCAGCTCGTCACACATGTGTTCGTCGCGGGCGATAAATATCTGGACAGCGACGTGGTGTTCGGCGTCAAGGACAGCCTGATCCACGACTTCGTGCATTGCCCGCCCGGCCGTGCGCCCGATGGTCGCACGGTGGAATCAGCCTACTATCACCTCAATTACGATTTCGGCCTGAAGCGGGCCGCAAGCAACGCACGAGCGGCGTAAGCTAAACGTCGAATCGACGGGCTGACGACAGTCCGCGACAAGGAAGACGACGGGGAGAGACGATGGGACCGCGGGTCGACAGTACCGCCTTGGCTGAACGCCTCACGCGGGTGATCGGTCCGCGCGCGAGCATCGCGCGCGGCGTGCTCGACCAGCATGGCCAGAGCGAATCCTATTACCGCGCCCTGCCCCCCGACATCGTCGTATTCCCGGAGACGACCGCGGAGGTCGCCGAGATCGTCAGGCTCTGCGCCGCCGCGGCGATGCCGATCGTGCCGTTCGGCGCCGGCACCTCGCTCGAAGGCAACGCCTCCGCCGTCGCCGGCGGCGTCTGCATCGACTTTGCGCGCATGAACAAGGTGCTCACCGTCCACGACAGCGACATGAATGTCGTGGTCCAGCCCGGCATCACCCGCAAGCAGCTCAATGCGGAACTGCGCGGCACCGGCCTGTTCTTCCCGATCGATCCCGGCGCCGACGCTTCGATCGGCGGCATGACCTCGACGCGCGCCTCCGGCACCATGGCAGTGCGCTACGGCACCATGAAGGACAACGTCATGGCGCTGGAGGTCGTGCTGGCCGACGGCCGCGTGATCCGCACCTCCCGTCGTGCCCGCAAATCCGCCGCCGGCTACGATCTGACGCGGCTGTTCGTCGGCGCCGAGGGAACGCTCGGAATCATCACCGAGATCACGCTGAGACTGCATCCGCTGCCGCAGGCGATTTCGGCCGCGGTGTGCAGCTTCGACACCCTGCACAATGCGGTCGATACCGCGATTGGCATCATCCAGGCCGCCATTCCCGTCGCCCGCGTCGAGCTGCTCGACGACGTCATGATGCGCGGCATCAATGCCTATGCCAAGCTCGGCTATCGCGAAGCGCCGACGCTGTTCTTCGAATTTCACGGCTCAGAGAGCGCGGTCGCCGAGCAGGCCGAGCTGGCCCAGGCCATCGCCGCCGAGCATGGCGGCCGTGGCTTTGAATGGGCCAAAGCACCGGAGGACCGCAGCCGGCTCTGGCACGCCCGCGACAACACGCTCTATGCGGGCCTTGGCCTGCGCCCCAGCGCGCGCGCCGTCATCACTGATGTCTGCGTGCCGATCTCGCGGTTGGCCGAATGCCTGACCGACACCCGCAACGACGCGGACGCACACGGCTTCACCGCACCCATCGTCGGCCATGTCGGCGACGGCAATTTCCACATGCTGATCCTGGTCGATCCGCAAAAGCCGGAGGAGATCGACGGCGCCAAGGCGCTGCAGGCCCGCATGGTCGCCCGCGCCATCGCGATGGACGGCACCTGCACCGGCGAGCACGGCATCGGCATGGGCAAGATCGGCTATCTCACTGACGAGCTCGGCGACGCCGTCGACGTGATGCGGTCGATCAAGACCGCGCTCGATCCCCATGGATTGATGAATCCGGGCAAGATCTTCGCGGGAGCCCAGCCATGAACGCCCACGTCAGCCCTCCCGGCGAGACCGCCGCCGCGCCGCTGCTCGAATTGCGCGGCATCAGCAAGGCGTTTCCCGGCGTCAAGGCGCTCGACGACGTCTCCTTTGCGCTCTATCCCGGCGAAGTCCACATGCTGCTCGGCGAGAACGGCGCGGGCAAATCCAGCCTGATGAAGGTATTGTGCGGCGCTTACCAAGCCGATGCCGGCGAATTCTTCTACAATGGCGAGAAGGTCACGATTGCCTCGACGGCGGACGCGCAGAAGCTCGGCATTGCCGTGATCTTCCAGGAATTCTCGCTGGTCCCCTATCTCGACATCGCCCAGAACATCTTCCTCGGACGCGAGCCGAAGGGCCGCATCCCGGGAACCATCGACCGCCGCAGGATCCTGGCCGACGCCAAGCGCCTGCTCGACACGATCGGCTTCGAGATCGATCCGTCCATCATCGTCAACACGCTCGGCGTCGCCCAGCAGCAGATGGTGGAGATTGCGAAAGCCATCAGCCAGAACGCGCGCATCCTGGTCATGGACGAGCCGACCGCCGCGCTCTCCGACCGCGAGACCGAGCTGCTGTTCGCGCTGATCGCGCGGCTGAAGGCCGACGGCGTCTCCATCGTCTACATCTCGCACCGCATGGCCGAGGTGTTCGCGCTCGGCGACCGCATCACGGTACTGCGCGACGGCCGCCGCATCGACGGCGTCAAGCCCGCCGACGTCACGCCCGACCAGCTGGTGCGGATGATGGTCGGCCGCACCGTCGACATGACCTATCCGCGCCATTTCGCCGACAAGCCCGGTGAGGTGCTGCTGGAGGTCAGGAACCTCACCGCGCCGAGCGGAATCTCCGACATCAACATCGAGGTGCGCCGCGGTGAGATCGTCGGCCTCTGCGGCCTGGTCGGATCCGGCCGCACTGAAGTAGCCCGCGCCATCTTCGGCGCCGATCCGGTCGCCTCCGGCGAGATCGTGTTCGACGGCAAGCCGATCTCCGGCGAGCCCGACATCGCTGCCCGCCGCGGCATCGCGCTGATTCCCGAGAGCCGCAAGAGCGAGGGCCTCGCGCTGCTGCGCTCGGTCGGCGACAACCTCGTGGTCTCGGCGCTGCGAAAACTGTTTCCGAGCGGGCTGTTCGATCCGCGCGGCAGCCAGCGCACCGCCGACGGCCTGATCCGGCAGCTCCGGATCGCAACGCCTAGCGCGCGTCAGACCGTGGGCCTGTTGTCCGGCGGCAACCAGCAGAAGGTCGTGATCGGCAAATGGCTGGCCGCCGGCGCGAAACTCTTCATCTTCGACGAGCCGACGCGCGGCATCGACGTCGGCGCCAAGTCCGAGATCTTTGCGCTGATCGACCGGCTGGTCGCCGAAGGCGCGGCGGCGCTGATGATCTCGTCCGAGCAGGTCGAGATCTGTCACGTTTGCGACCGCGCCTATGTGATGCGCGAGGGCCGCGTCGCCGGACATCTGACACGCAATGAGCTGACCGAGGAGAACATCGTGCGATTGGGGATGCATCATGCGTGAGGCCGCGATCGTATCGCAAGCAAATCCGCTGCAGCGCATTCCCGGCGTCGCCATCGTGCTGGGCGCGCTCATCGTGTTGTTTGGCGCCATCGCGCCCGGCTTCCTCAGCCCGGCCAACCTCTCCAACGTGCTGGTGCAGTCGACCATCCTGACCATGCTGGCGCTGCCGATGACGCTGATCATCATGACCGAGGGGCTCGATCTGTCGATGGGCGCGGTGCTGACGCTGACCTCGCTCTGCGTCGCCATCGTCTCGCTCGCGACCAAGTCGATGCTGCTCGGCCTCGGCGCCGGCGTGCTGGTCGGTGCGGCCTTCGGCACCGTCAATGGCTGGCTGGTGGCGATCCTGGGCATCCCGCCCTTCGTGGCGACCCTCGGCACCTTAGGCATGGCGCAGGGCCTGTCGCTGATCGTCAGCGACGGCCAGAGCGTCGTCGGCATTCCCCACAGCGTCCGCGACATCTATTCGGCGACGCTGGCAGGCGTTCCCGTTCCGATCGTGATCGCGCTCGTCACCTATGCCTTCTTTCACGCCCTGCTCTATCACACCCGGTTCGGCAGCTACGTCTTCGCGCTCGGGGGAAATCGCGAGGCGCTGCGCTATGCCGGCCTTTCCCCCAACAAGCTCTTGATCGCGGTCTACGCGCTCGGCGGCACCATGGCGGGTATCGCCGGCCTCCTGATGACCGCCCGCATGAATTCGGGCCACCCGACCGCGGGCCTCGGCCTCGAATTCGATGCGATCGCGGCGGTCGCCGTCGGCGGCACCTCGTTCGAGCGCGGCAATGGCTGGCTGCTCGGCACGCTGCTTGGCGTCATCTCCGTCGGCGTGCTGCGCAACGGGCTGAACCTGATCTCGCTGCCCTCTTCGGTGCAGGTCGCAAGCGTCGGCGTCCTCGTCATCGTCGCGCTGTTCCTCGATGGCCTCAGGAGCCGCGCATGACCGACATCGCCAAGGAGGCCCTGTCGCCGCCCCGCTCCTTCCTGTCCCAGGACGCGATCCAGCTGTTCTACCGGCTGCTCGCGGTGCTGCTGATCTGCGCCGTGCTGGCGGTGCTGAACGAGTCCTTCCTCAGCCTCGGCAACATCCTCAACGTGCTGCGCCAGGCGAGCCTGACCTTCTTCATTGCCTCCGGCCTGACGCTGGTGGTGCTCACCGCCGGCCTTGATCTGTCGGTCGGCGCCAATGTCGCGCTGTCGGCCTGCATCGCCGGCACCGTGATCCACACCACGGGATCGCCCGTGCTCGGCATCCTGACCGGGCTCGCCTGCGGCGGCATCGTCGGCCTGCTCAACGGCATCATGGTGACGGCGTTGCGCATCCCGTCCTTCATCGCCACCTACGGCATGCTCTGGGTGCTGAACGGACTGACCTATTGGTACATGGCGGGCGAGACGCTGCACGGCTTCCCGGCCGGCTTCCGCCAGATCGGCAGCGGCTATCTGTTCGGGCTGCCGATCCCGGTCTATCTGCTGCTGGTGTTTCTCGGCATCGGCACGCTATTCGCCCAGCGCACGATCTGGGGCCAGGAGATCTATGCGATCGGCGCCAATCCGGTGGCCGCTCGCCTCTCCGGCATTCCCGTCACGCGGCGGCTGCTGCTGGTCTACACGGTGTCGGGCACGATGGCCGGGCTCGCCTCGATCATCTTCCTGTCGCGGCTCAACTCCGCCGAGGCCGACATCGGCGAAAGCCTGACCTTGCCGGCGATCGCAGCCGTGCTGATCGGCGGCACCTCGCTGTTCGGCGGCGTCGGCACCGTGTTCGGCACCTTCATCGGCGCGCTGATCCTCACCCTGGTGCTGAACGGCATGAACCTTTTGTCCGTCAGTGCCAATTGGCAGCCGCTCGTCACCGGCATCATCGTGATCCTGGCGGTCTGGCTCGACATGAAGACGCGCCGCCGCGCGCAATGAATTCTCAAACAGTCCAACAAACCAAAAAGGGGATGGAGACGACATGAAACAGAGACTTGAACAGAGGCTAGGCTATCTCGCACTGCCGCTGCTGATGGCGGCCGCGTTTACGACGCAGGCGCGCGCCGATGGCGAGACCATCGCCGTGTTCACCAAGAACCAGACCAACCCGTTCTTCCAGACGGTGCGGGTCGGCGCCGACAACATGGCCAAGGCGCTGAACGCCAAGACGCTGCAATACATTCCGACCAAGCCCGACTCGATCCCCGAGCAGCTCAGCCAGATCGAGGACGTCGTGGTGAAGAAGCCGAGCGCGATCGTGTTCACGCCGGTCGACTACAAGGCGATGGTGCCGGGCGTGGAGAAGATCAACGACGCCAAGATTCCCGTCGTCAACATCACCGACCGCTCCGCCGGCGGCAAGTTCCTGTCCTTCGTCGGCGCGGACGATTACAGCCTCGGGCTCGAGACCGCGCGCTTCCTGCTCAAGACGCTCGGCGGCAAGGGCAACATCGTCATCATCGAGGGTGTCAAGGGCTCGCTCACCAATGTCGATCGCGTCCGCGGCTTCAATGACGCGCTGAAGGAGAATCCGGGCGCCAAGCTCCTGGCCTCGCAGCCCGGCAATTACCAGCGGCTGCAGGCGCTCCAGGTGATGGAGAACCTGATGCAGTCGAACGCGCAGATCGACGGCGTGCTCGCCGCCAACGACGCCATGGCGGTCGGCGCGATCGAGGCGCTCGACGGCGCCAACCGCAAGGCCCAGGTGATCGGCATCAACGGCACCAAGGAGGCGATCGACGCCATCAAGTCGGGCAAGTTGCTCGCCAGCGGCGACTACAACGGCTTCTACCAGGGCTGCATCGGCACCATGATGGCGATCCGCGCCCTGCGCGAGCAGCCTGTCGTCGCCGAGATCGTGCTGAAGCCGACCGTCATCACCAAGGACAATTACCAGCCGTTCGACCAGCCGCTCGAGCAGCGCACCTGCCCGACCTTCGAAGAGGCCAGCAAGCTCGGCGCGAAGTAGGCGCCTGTTCTGATCAATCATCGGGACGGCTGATGACACAGCCGTCCGCAAGAAGACTGGAGACATCATGCTGTTTGCCATCCACGCCATCGACCGAACAGGCGCACTGCCGACGCGGCTCGCCAATTACGACGCCCACAAGGCGTTCCTTAGCGACACCTCGCGCTTCGGCGTCAAGATCGTGATGTCGGGACCGCTGGTCTCCGACGACGGCGCCACCATGATCGGCAGCCTGTTCCTGATCGAAGCGCCGGGCCGTGCCGAGGTCGAAGCCTTCAACCGCGCCGATCCGTTCGCCGCGGCGGGCATCTGGGAGAAGGTAACGATCACGGGGTTTCTGCGGCGGCAGGGCTGAGCGGGAGGCGTCGCCGAGGTGCATTCGTTGGGTGGCCGGCTGACTGCTGTCCAGTCACCCACCAATCGCGGCGATCTTGCCGCTGGTCCAGCGTTCTTGCGCGACGTCCGCCCATGACGTGCCGAGGGGGCGCATTGTGATCCACGTTTCGACGAGCTTGCCATCTTCAATGCGGTAGCTTTGCATACCGGCGCGGCTCTGCTTCTGACCGGTTTCAGGGTCGGACCATTGGAATGAGAAGCGAAACCAGGCACGGTCGCCGGTGAAGGCGTGATCGTAGACGACGACACGGATGCCTGGCCTCGCCTCGTGAACGCTCTTTAATTCGGCTGCATAGGCCTCGCGCGTCACCGTCCGGTCGCCGTTTTCATCGTGACGAATATAGTTTGGCCCCAGGCAGCCTGGTACGAGATCATAGTCTCGTTCGTGCCAGACCCGTTCCCACCGGTCGAATAGGTCACGTACTTCGTTCGACATCCGACAGATCCCTGCTTTGCGGCTCAAGCCTAGTTCGTACGGTGCCGAGTTGGCTCGCCTAATCGTTGAGCAAAGCGGGCTGAAGTTCGTTACGGGTCACAACCGGGAAAAGCAGCAAAGCCGGCGACTGCAGCCGCGTTGCCCTCAACGCGAAAACCCCAGCGCGTGGGGGCGCTGGGGCGTTTCAAGGAAAATGGATCGGTAAGGCAATGAGCCTCTGTACCAGCTCTCTCGGCGGCGGCTTGTGAACCAGTTCACACGCAGCCGAGGGATGCTCGGGCGATTTGTCGCACCCGGGCCGGACAGCTAGCTCCGCCGCGACTTCCGCGGAAACAGCCGGTCGCGGATGTAGCGCGAGGTGGCGGTCAGGCGGACCGCGCGCGGCTTCTGCCAGGCGGCGCGGTCGAGCTCCTTCTTGTCGCCGATGGCAAGCCGGCCCTTGGCGCTCTTGGCGATGAAAATCGCATCGCTCATCTTGCGCCCCGAACGCTTGTTCTTGGCCTTCACTTCCTTCCAGAGGCTGATCCGGCCGAGTTTCAGCTTCGGCAGCTCTTCCTTGATCTCGCGCCGCAGGCAGGCCTTGTCGGTTTCACGCGCGCGCTTGCGGCCGCCGGGGAACATCCACAGACCGTCCGACCGTCGCCTGACCAACAGAACCTTGCCGCGCTTGGCGGCCACCAGCTTGGAAGACTTCGCCATCGATATTGCAAACCGAAAAAAGAATCTGGGTCCATCGTAACTTGTCTATTTCATTAGACAAGTTCGATAGCCCCTCCGGTTGCCGCCGCTATCGGCAATTGTCCACATCCTGCGAGGGACGACCGACCTCGGCTAGGTGACCTCGTCGTCGACGACGCCCCGCTTCGCCGGCTTCGACACCTCGCGTCCGATCCATGCCGCCGCCATCTCCCATGCCACCGACAGGATGATCGGACCGATGAACAGGCCGACGATGCCGTGGGCGAGCGTGCCGCCGATCACGCCGACGAAGATCACGATGGTCGGCGTGTTGAGACCGCGCCCCATCACGAGCGGCTTGAGCATGGTGTCGATGAAGCCGACCACGACGAAGAACACGGTCAGCACCAGCGCCGTGGTGACGTCCTTGGCGGTCCAGATCCAGATGATGACGGGGAGCAGCACGAGGAAGGCGCCGATCTGCACGATCGACAGCAGCAGCACTATGAAGGCGAGCAGGCCCGCGCTCGGCACCGCCGCGAGCTTGAAGCCGATGCCGGCCAGCAGTGCCTGCACGATGGCGACGCCGATCACGCCCTGCGCCACGGCGCGGATGGTGGCACCGCCGAGCGTGAGAAAATGCTCGCCCTGCTCGGGCACGATGCGGGACAGGAAGCCGCGCCCGGCCTCAACCAGCCGGGGTCCGTGCGGAAACAGGAAGCCGGCCACGAACACCGAAACCAGGAACTGCAGCGTGCCGAGGCTCGCATCGCCCGCGAACACCAGCAGCGGTCCGGCCAGCGGCTGGAGGTAGGGCGCGACCTCGCGCAGCACGGCGCGGATGTTGCTGTAGGCCTGGTCCCAGAGCTCGTACAATGTCGGGCCGATCAACGGCCAGGACTTGATCTGCTCTGGCGCGGCCTGCAAGGCGAGGTCACCGGTGCCGAGTTCGTGGGCGAGGTCCCTCACCCCCTCCACCGCACTGATGCCGAGCCAGGTCGCGGGACCGAGCACGATGCCGAGCGTGATCAGGGTCAGAATTGCAGCCGCGGTCTTGGGCCGCCCGCCCAGGATCTTGGCGACCCAGCTGAACGCCGGATAGAACGCGACCGCCAGCACCGCGCTCCAGGTCAGGATCGGTATGAACGGCCGGATGATGTAGAGCGTCCACAGGATCAGCAGCGCCAGCAGGCCGAGCCGGATCACGAGCTGAATGACGTCCTCGCCCGTCAGGAGCTGACGCAGACTTTTCACAGGCACGGCTTTCCTTGCGGCATCAACGCGGGTTCCGGCGCCTCGCGCGGGTTAGCGTTATTGCCAGCCCCGGGCCGGGCGTCAAGACGACCGGCGATCCGGCCGCTTTGCCGCACGGCCCGATCCCTCACCAATGCCCGGCGGCCATGGACGGCCGCACCGGCCCGATGGCCGCAGGTCACCGCAGCCACGCCGCCCATGGACCGCGACCGGGACGGATGGAGCTCGGTCCCGTCGCAGTCCCGTCAGCCGCACCGTTGCCAAAGTGCGGACCGACCGAGGGACGGACGCCTGTCGACATCGACACGCCGCCATTGCCGAAATGCGGCCCAACGGTGGGCCGGCTGCCTGACGGAACTCCGGCATTGCTACCGCCGAAATGCGGACCGAGGGACGGCCGCAGTGTCATTGGCCGTGCATGCGCAGGCGCTTCAAATGATGCCGCAAGGCTCGCCGCGATAGCGAGCAGTGTGATGAACGTCTTCATGGCTGTCCTCCTGCCCTGTCCAGGCCTCTGGTCTTTTCGTCATCGCGGTGAACCGCGCCAAGGACTGACTATGACAGCGGCGAGGAAGCGAATGTGCGCAGTGTCACGTGATGGCGCCGCGCGCGGAGCCAAGTTTGGCTAACGACGATTAACCGGATTTCAGCCGAGCGGTTTACGCCGATGCAAAGGCTCGCACTTACGCTTTGCGGCGAGATCCCCGAGAACAATTGCGGCGCAATGGCAAACAGCATCTGGACGATCGAAGAATTCACCTGCCCCGGTTGCAGCATGAACTACACCGCGACCAGGGAGGAGCACGACGAGCCGCATGCCGGCAGCTTCAAATGCAGCATCTGCAGCGGCGTGGTGCACGCCTGGTCCGGCAAGCATCATTTCTTCGGCTGGTCGGCGGTGAAGACCAAGCCGCCGGTGTTCGGACGGCGCTGGGCCGGGGTGCAGTGGTAGGCCTGCGCCGCTGAGCGAACCGGAATTTGCTCGCTGCAGAGGACGATAGCGCCCCTTTGATCATGGCCATGAGCATGGCCATGGCCGCGACATGAAAAAACCCGCAGCGGGTTTCTCCGCGCGGGAGTTACGAATTTCCGATGATGCCATTCTGCCAGTGTTTTGCCCGACGAGTCAAATCCGGACGCGGCGATGCACCGCGCCGCGGCGACATCGGTCGGCTGCTCGCGTCGGACGCGTCCGTCGGGGACCGGGCCGGCACCAACCGAAAATGATGAATGCGTTCAATGTCCCCGCTACTGTGCATGGGGTTGTTTTCGATTATACACTTTCCTCCCCGCCACCGAATCCGACATGCAATGACCGCTCCCTTCGTCCCGCAGATCACCCTCTATCGCAGCTGGCTCGCCGAGCAGCGCGGCTTGACCTTTTCGAATTACGAGGAGATGCGGCAATGGTCGGTGCGCGATCTCGACGCGTTCTGGCGCAGCATCTGGGACTATTACGACCTGCAATCGCCAACGCCGTTCCAGGCCGTCATCACCGGGCGCAAGATGCCCGGCGCGGTCTGGTTTCCCGGCGCCCAGGTGAATTATGCGCGGCAGGTGTTCCGGCATGTGGACGCGGCTGAAGCCGCCGGCCTGCCCGCGATCGTCTCTGGCGGCGAGGACGGCAAGCTCACGGAAACCAGCTGGCCGGAGCTCAAGCGCAAGGCGGCCGCGCTGGCGCTGCATCTGAAGGACAAGGGCATCAAGCCCGGCGACCGTGTCGCGGCCTATCTGCCCAACATCCCCGAGACCATCATCGCGTTTCTCGCGAGCGCCAGCATCGGCGCAGTCTGGAGCCTCTGCGCGCCCGACATGGCGGCGCCCGCCGTGATCGACCGCTTCAAGCAGATCGAGCCAAAGGTGCTGATCGCCTGCGATGCCGTCACCTATGCCGGCCGCAGGCATGACCGCAAGGACGTCGTCGCCGAGCTCAGGCGATCGCTGCCGACGGTCGAACACGTCATCCTGCACAGCGAGGCCGGTGCGCCTGCCGCACCCGACGCCCTGCTAACCGAGATCACCACCAGGACGGGCGCCGCGATCGACAGCTTCGAGCCGGCCTGGCTGCCGTTCGATCATCCGCTCTGGATCGTCTATTCCAGCGGCACCACCGGCTTGCCGAAGCCGATCGTGCACGGCCATGGCGGCATCGTCGTCGTCGCGCTGGCGCTGCTCGGCCTGCACAATGATATCGGTTGCTCCTATCATCCAAACTCGTTTGGCGAGCGCTATCACTGGTACTCGTCGACCGGCTGGATCATGTGGAACAGCCAGGTCGGCGGCCTGCTCAGCGGCACCACCTGCTGCATCTTCGATGGCAGCCCCGGCGGCACCAAGGACAAGCCCGACTGGTCCACGCTGTGGCGCTTCGTGGCGCAGTCGAAAGCCACCTTCTTCGGCGCCGGGGCGGCGTTCTTCGCCAATTGCGCCAAGGCCGAGATCGATCTCGCGGCTGCCGGCGACCTGTCGCGACTGCGCTGCCTCGGCTCGACCGGCTCGCCGCTCAGCGCCGACACGCAGGCCTGGTTCAACGCGCGCTTCGCCGCGCTGTCGAAGACCAACGGCAGCAAGGCGCAGGCCGACATCTGGTGGGCGAACATTTCCGGAGGCACCGACTTCGCCGGCGCCTTCATCGGCGGCAACAGGGAATTGCCACAGACGCCGGGCGCGATGCAGTGCCGCCTGCTCGGGGCTGCCGTCGAAGCCTTCAGCGACCAGGGCCGCGCCGTCATCGGCGAGGTCGGCGAGCTCGTCTGCACCGAGCCGGTGCCGTCGATGCCGCTCTATTTCTGGAACGACAAGGACGGCGCCCGCTACCGCGCCAGCTATTTCGAGACCTATCCCGATAATTTCGACGGCAGCGGCCGCGGACCGGTGTGGCGGCATGGCGACTGGCTCAAGGTCGATCCGGACGGCTCCTGCGTGATCTACGGCCGCAGCGACGCGACGATCAACCGGCACGGGCTGCGCATGGGCACGAGCGAGCTCTATTCCGCCATCGAGGCATTGCCGGAGGTGCTCGACAGCCTCGTCGTCGACCTCGAATATCTCGGCCGCGACAGCTACATGCCGCTGTTCGTGGTGCTGCGCGACGGTGTCGCCCTCGACGGTGCCATGCAGGCGAAGATCAACAAGGCGATCGAAGCGAGCCTCTCCCGCCGCTTCCTGCCGAACGAGATCTTTGCCGTCGCCGAGATCCCGCGCACACTGTCGGGCAAGAAGCAGGAGTTGCCGATCAAGAAGCTTCTGCTCGGCCAGCCGGTCGAGAAGGTCATCAACAAGGAGGCAATGGCCAATCCTGCCTGTCTCGATTGGTATCTCGCCTTCGCGCGCGACTATCTGGCGCGAACCGCGGCCTGATCAGGCGCCGCCGAAATTGGACGGATCGAGGTTCCGGTTCTCCGACGGCGGAATCGGCGGACGGCCTGGAAACTTGTACCAGCCCGGCGGCACGGGCGCGTCCTCGGCCGGTCGAACCACGACGGGACGTTTGGGATGACCGTGACGCATCGATGCGGCCGCCGCCGGCGCACAGGCTGACATCAGGATCATCAAAACCAGGACAGACCGCATGGCGTCGGCTCCTTGTCCACCCGGATCGTCATATAGGGCGCAACCCGAGCGGCGACCACGCGGTGGGTGCGTCACGACCGGTCACATCGGCGGCATCGGATCAGCCCAATTGCGCCATCGGCATTTGCATTCCGTTCACCGATCGCCGCTAGACGGGACAGGATCCCTTACGCTGACCAGCAGCCATCGACGGACAGCAGCCATGGCCGACCTCAACGCCGTCCTCACCAGGCTTAACGACCGCCTGCTCCGCCTCGAAGGCGAACTGTTCGTGCTGCGCTCGCTGGCGCGCGCGACGCTGACGGCGGGTGACGATCACGCGGCACGGATGCGCAAGCTGGTTGAAGCCGCAAAAATCGCGCTGGACGACGAAGCCAAGCGCGAGCTCGACAAGCCGACGCGCAAATATGTCGATGCGGCGACCGCGCTGGTGGAGGAACTGCTGGTCGAGCCGACGCCGGCGCGGCCGTTGTTCACCGTCATCGACGGCGGCCGGCGCGACTGAGCGCGTCAGGTCCGAGGTGTCGTGCTGGAATCCGTGGATTGCGCCTTCAGCCGGCTAAGACCTTGCTCGATGATCGCGATCTCCTCGTCGATCTTGTCGATCGGAAGGCTGAGATCGTAACCGCCTGACCTGCTCTTCAGATCGATGGCGAGCCGCTGCCTGTGCATCATCAGTTCGTCAAGGCCGCGGCGGTTCTTCAGCCGCACATAGGCGTCGACGATCTGCTCAATTGCGCTCGGCATAAAATCGGTCTCGGCCAAAATGCCCGCGCGACGCACCCGCGCCGGCGGGACATTTTTGTGTCGCGGTACGCAATACAAATCCGCGACGGATTCGTCGATACGACAAGCAGGTTGAGAACGCGTTACCGTTTGATGATTTCGTGATCGCAGGAATTAAAAAGCCGCTGGCGATCACGCCAGCGGCCAAGACCGGGTTCGAAAACGGATCCGACATGAAATTTGGCCAGCCCCGGTAGGCGCACGTTCTAACCGCATATGGCGGATTCCTTCTGTTAAAAATGAAACACAGGAACCGTGCAGTGATCATTTGCGGCCGACCGTGGCCATGCGGCAACGCTAATCGACCACGCAGAAGTATTTCCGCGGCAGCCTGCGGTAGGCGCTGTAACGATAGTACGGCCTGTAAGCGTAACCGCGATAGATCGGTGGCGGCTCCTCGCCGTAATAGACGCCGTGGTAGAAATTGTAGGGCACCCCTTCAACGCAGCGATAGCCATCCCAGCTCGGGCCGATGATGGGCGCGACCCCGATCTCGGGCGGGATCGCCGGATAAGGTCCACCGGCACGGGCCGGAGCGGCCGCCATCAGGACGGCGAGACAGGCAAACCACGCGTGACGCATCTGCTTTTCTCCAGGCTGCTCGCAATGCGCGCATGGAAGCACCGGAGCCGCCGGCGGCGCAATCGCCGCGTTCACAGCCCCCGTCCCTTCGCATTGTTGATAACCGGCGCAAATGCCGCGCGGGTGGTGACAGGACGGCCGGACGTGTTATCGGGGGATGACGCAGCTGCGAGACGGAACAGACACCCATGCGCATTACCCTCGTCGGCTCCCGCCATTTCGGCGTGACCACCCTCAACATGCTCCGTGAGCACGGTGTCGGCATCGTGCGGGTCGTGGTGGCCGACGCGGAGGATCGCCTGGCTGCGACGGCCAAGGCCGCAGGCATCGAGGTGGTGGTGCAGGCCAATCCAAAGCTGGTGGTGGCCTCCGAAATCGCCCCCGACACCGACCTGATCATCACCGCCCACAGCCACGCCCGGATCGGGAAGGACGCGCTCGCGGCCGCCAAGCTCGGCGGGATCGGCTATCACCCCTCGTTGCTGCCGCGCCATCGCGGCAAGGCCGCGGTGGAGTGGACCATCAAGGAAGGCGATCCGATCGCCGGCGGCACCATCTATCACCTCGCCGAGCGCATGGATGCCGGCGCCATCGCCGCCCAGGACTGGTGCTTCGTCAAGAAAGGCGAGACCGCGCGCGAGCTCTGGGAGCGTGCACTGGCCCCGCTCGGCCTCAAGCTGCTGGCTGACGTGATCGACTACGCCAAGGTTCATAAGGCGCTGCCAGCCAAGGCCCAGGACGAGCAATTCGCGACCTCGGCGCCAAGTCTTTCTTGAGGTCGCTGTTGAACCCCGTCCTTGAGTCTCTCGTGACGTTAAGGATTAACGTGAAGCCGCTTTGATTTTGCTTCAAAAATTGGACCTAGAAACGCAAATAAACCATTGTTTCCACAGGAACAATTTTCGACTTTGCGACGCACCAAATTTCCGTCACATTTGGCCCGAATAAGGGTCAGCATATCAGACAAATTCAAGGACGGAATTCATGCGTTTTGGTCGCATTGCGGCGTTCTGTGCCGCATCAGTTTTTACCGCCACTCTCGCCGCTCCTGCGGTGGCCCAGACCCCCTTTGACGGCAATTGGCAGGTCACTATCGTGACCAAGACCGGTTCCTGCGAGCCGACCGCAAGCTCGATGCTGACGGTTGCCGACGGCAAGATCACCGCGCCCGGCGCTAACGTTTCCGGCACCATCGGCAGCGGGGGACTTGTGAAAGTTTCGATCAATGGTGCATATGCCAACGGTCAACTCAACGGCAACGCCGGATCGGGGAAGTGGAATGGAGCATCTGCAGGCATACCGTGCAGCGGGCGGTGGGAAGCATCGCGCCAATAAACCAACTGAGGCTCGCGCCTGGAACGGGCGGCTGCTGATCGCGGCCGCCGTTTTGTTTGCAGCCGGATTCGCCAACTCTGAAAGCAAGGCCCAGTCCGGCCCGTTCGCGCCTCTGGCGGGAACCTGGAGCGGCGGGGGCACGGTGACACTTGACGACGGTTCGACCGAGCGGATCCGCTGTCGGGCCAAA
This sequence comes from Bradyrhizobium campsiandrae, assembly GCF_014529705.1. Lineage (GTDB taxonomy): Bacteria > Pseudomonadota > Alphaproteobacteria > Rhizobiales > Xanthobacteraceae > Bradyrhizobium > Bradyrhizobium campsiandrae. Next base: position 57,090 of record NZ_JAANIH010000035.1, on the reverse strand, counting down.
TACGCCCCGATCGGCCCGACCATGGAGATGTCGCTGACCTGCGCCAGCGACGCCTACAAGTTCAACCTCGGCGCCAACGTCAGGGCCGAGGGCAGCGCCATCACGGGCAGCTGGTCCGAGTCGAGCCGCAATATCAGCGGCTCCCTTCAGGGACGCGGCGGCGGCGGAAACTTCGAGGTGGTCGCCTCGACCGCCGGCTTCAACGCCAATATCGGGCTGAGGACGAGCGGCAGCAAGCAGAGCGTCACCATCCGCGCGGACAGCCAGTTCCGCGGCGCCAACATCTCGATGTCGCGCTAAGCCACAAGACGACGACAAGAACACTCGATCCGGCGACCTCGCCGGATCGATTTTTTTATGCGCCAGGGCACGAACGCCACGCTGCATCGCTGCAGCGGCGGATTGGCCGTTGCAAAGGCGGCCGATGTCGCCGATACCGGCCTCCCCTCAGGATTCCCGTTTCCCCCATGAGCACGACACCATCCAAAACGATGGCTGCGCTGTGGATGGCCGGTTGGCTATCCCTGACGCTGGTGATGGCGGTCGCCGGACGCGAGGCCGCGCGCGCGGTGAATGTCTTCGAGATCATGGAGGTGCGTTCGCTGACGGGCTTCGTGCTGCTGTTGCCGATCATCCACCGCGCAGGCGGTTTCAAGCTGTTGAGAACGCAGCGCCTGCCGGAGCACATTGGCCGCAACTTCATCCACTATGTCGCCCAGCTTGGCTGGTTCTTCGCGCTGACGCTGATCCCGATCGGTCAGGTGGTGGCGATCGAGTTCACCATGCCGATCTGGACGGCGATCCTGGCCGCCAGCTTTCTGTCCGAGCGCATCACGCCGTGGAAGATCGCCGCCATCGTGCTCGGCCTCGTCGGCGTGATCGTCATCGTCCGGCCCGCCGCCGGCGAGATCAATCCGGGCCAGCTGATCGCGCTTGGCGCCGCCATGGGCTTTGGCGTGTCGATGGCGCTCGTCAAATCGCTGACTCGCACCGAAAGCCCGCTGTCGATCTTGTTCTGGATGATCGTGGTGCAATCGGTCGCGGGCGTCGTGCCCACGCTGTTCGTCTGGACCTGGCCGTCGGTCGATATCTGGGCCTGGATGGGCGTCATCGCCGTCTGCGGCACTTTCTCGCACTATTGCCTCGCCAGCGCGATGCGCTATGCGGACGCCACCGTCGTCGTTCCCATGGACTTTCTGCGAGTCCCCCTCACCGCGACGGCCGGCTGGCTGCTCTATTCCGAACGCCTCGATGCCTGGACCGTGCTCGGCGCAGCCCTGATCCTGTGCGGCAATCTCCTGAATTTGAGGCCGTCCACCCCGGTTCCCGCTCGGGCGCCGTGAACCGGCGCACTGCCTGACGCGACAAATCCAGGTGGCCGAGCGTGATTTGGATCACGCTGGAAGAGCGTTTCCATCGTGCATACTCGGTCACAGGGCAATGGATTGGATGAGTTGTCGATTTGCTCGCGCGAGGCCGGGCGGTTTCGTGTAGGTTTGACGCCGATTTGTTGCTGTCCGCCATTCGATTCTGTTGGGGATTTCAAATGCGCACTCTCACCATCATCGTTTCGCTGATGTGCATGGTTCTGTCGGTCAGCGCCGCGAAGGCCGACCGACGCGTCGCCTTTGTCGTCGGCAACGGCGCCTACAAGAACGTCGCGCAACTGCCGAACCCGCCGATCGATGCCAAGGCGATGGCATCGACGCTGCGCAATGTCGGCTTCGAGGTGATCGAAGGATCCAACCTCTCGCGTGACCAGATGACCGAGAAGCTCTTGGATTTCGGCCGCAAGGCGCAGGGCTCCGACATCGCGGTGTTCTATTATGCCGGCCATGGCATCGCCGTTGGCGGCACCAACTACCTCTTGCCCGTCGATGCCGACATCAAGTCGGAGATGGACGTCAAGCTCGGGGCGGCCATCAACGTCGACCTCACGCTCGACCAGACCATGGGGGGCGCCAAGGTCAAGCTGGTGTTCCTCGATGCCTGCCGCGACAATCCCTTCGCCGCCAAGATCAAGTCGAACTCGGCCACCCGCAGCGTCAATGTCGGGAGTGGTCTTGCCGAGATGAAGTCGGGCGAAGGCACGCTGATCGCGTTCGCCACCGGCCCCGGCCAGACCGCGCTCGACGGCCAGGAGGGCAACAACAGCCCCTTTACCCGCGCGCTGATCGACAACATCACCAAGCCCGGCGTCGAGATCCAGCAGGCGATGACCTCTGTCCGCGCCCAGGTCAATGAAGAGACCCACAAGGGTCAGCTGCCCTGGGGCCACACCAATCTGATCGGCGCGGTCTACCTCAACCAGGCGCCGACGACCCAGGTCGCGAATGCGGCGCCGACGGCAAGCGCGGCACCAGCCGCAGCGGCCGGCGGGTCCGAGGCTGAAGTCGAGTTCTGGCGCTCGGTGAAGGAATCGAACAAGCCGGAAGAGCTCAACGCCTATCTCTCTGCCTATCCCAACGGCCAGTTCAAGCCGCTGGCGCTGGCACGGCTCGCCGCAATCCAGAACGGGCCGTCGACCACGACGCGCAATCTCAATGCCGGCGTCGATCCCGCGACGTTCACTGATGACGCCAGCCAGCTCACCGAGGACCAGATCGGCCTCGACAAGGGGCAGCGCCGTGACGTGCAGCGCCGCCTCAACGGCCTAGGTTTCGACACCAAGGTCACGGGTGTGTTCACCGACGAGACCCGCTCGGTGCTGAAGCGCTGGCAGGCCGCCCGCGGCTATCCGTCGACGGGCTTCCTCAACAGGCTCCAGCACAAGGCGCTGCTCTCCGAGATCGTGGCGTCGACGACGACCGCAAGTGAGGACAGCCCGAAGCCCACCCGGCGCGCCGCGCCTGCGCAGAGCGCTCCGGTTCAGCACCGCGGCGGAGGCGATGCCGGCGCAGCGTTCGTCGGCGGCGTCGTCGGCGGCATGATGGGTGGCATGTTCCGTCGCTAGTCGCTTCCCGGACATATCAGGAAAGGACCCGGCCGCTTGGTCCGGGTCCTTTCTATTGATCACTACTGATCGTGCTTTGAAATCGACCTAAAACGAAAGAGTGTCCCATCGGACACTCTTCTTGCCGAGCATGATTGAGGGCCGGTGCAGAGGCTTGCACGAACGCCTAGATCGCGTTCAGACCCGCTCTCGTCGAGGACCGACGACGATAGCGTGTGACGGCTGCCAGTCCGGCAAAGCCGATCATCATCATGGCCCAAGTGGAGGGCTCGGGAACTGCGCCAACCGCATTCCCCTCGACGAAGAGTCTGACACCCGTGTCGCCGAACGCGTCCCAATCGTTCGAAAAGAACGAACGAAACAGATTGGGTGACCCGACAGGATTGTTCAGGAAGCCGAGACCCGCATTGCCGTTGGCGCCGAACGCACCCGATCCGAACACGACACCATAGGTCCCCGCGTTCAATGTAACTGACAACGACTCGGCTAGATCGATCGCCGTCACCGTGGGCACGGAGAACACAACATGGGCGAGACTGTTTGCTTCGATGCCCGACGAGGCGAATGTCGGCAGCAGGGTGGAAGACGACACAGGAACGATGGCGCCAAAGATCTGGCCCGACGGGAAACCGCCGAACTGCGCACCGATTGCCGTGATCGTGGTCTTCTGGGTGAGCGTGAACGCTGCGCCGATCAGATCGTTGTTGCTGAGGATATATTCGCCCGTATCAGCGCCCGTATATGTCGCGCTCTCGTAGACCGTGCCGGCCTTGGCCATACTGGATAGCGAAGCCGCTAGAAGCGCAATCGCGGCAGCGACAGATCGTCGCCCAATGATATTCCGAGACATTTGACACATTTCCTTCACAGAATTCCAACGCTAAAAAACTAGGTCGCGTATGTGACTCCTCTGTGAAACGGAATTCATGGCTGCATGTGGCTCTGGCAGAACAGCCGTGCAGCTCGTTGCGGGATGATTTCATTTTATTGAAACAATGCGCGCTGCAGCCGACCTGTCGGGGCACCGAAGCGCGCCCCGACGCGGCAAGAGCTTGGCAAGAAACTTGACAAGAAACTTGGCAAGAAAACTTGGCAAGAAAATTGGAATGTTCGCCGACCCGTTCGCTCCAAGCGCCTTGAGAGCTACTTCCCCGCCGCCTTTCGCAGCGCCTCGTTGATACGATCCTGCCAGCCGGGGCCGCCCTCCTGGAAGAACTCCAGCACATCCTGGTCGATGCGCAGCGTGATCTGCTCCTTGACGCCGGGGACGGCGTTCTGCTTCGGCGGCGGCGCGGCGACCTTGGCCGTCACCTTCTTGAATGCCGCCTCGGCCTCGGTGCGCGCATCGCCCAATGTCCGCGGCCGCCTCGGTTGGTCCGCCATCTCTCAGATTCCTTCAAACAGAGCCGTCGAAAGATACCGCTCGGAGAAGGACGGCACGATCGCCAGGATGGTCTTTCCCGCAGCTTCCGGCCGCTTGCCGATCTCAAGCGCTGCGGCGATCGCCGCGCCAGAGGAGATGCCGCCTGGGATACCCTCGTGCCGCGCCAGCGCCCGCGACGTCTCGATGGCCGTGGTCGAATTGATCTTCACGATCTCGTCGATCACGGAGCGGTCGAGGATGTCAGGCACGAATCCCGCGCCGATGCCCTGGATCTTATGCGGCGTGTGCTGGCCACCTGACAGCACCGGGCTCTCCTCGGGCTCGACGGCCACCACACGCAAGGACGCCTTGCGCGGCTTCAGCACCTGACCGACACCGGTGATGGTGCCGCCCGTGCCGACGCCCGCGACGAAATAGTCGATGTTGCCTGCCGTGTCGTTCCAGATTTCCTCGGCCGTGGTGCGGCGATGGATTTCGGGGTTGGCGAGGTTCTTGAACTGCTGCGGCATCACCGAGTTCGGCGTCGTCTTCAAGAGCTCTTCGGCCGCGGCAATTGCGCCTTTCATGCCTTGGGCGGCAGGCGTCAGCACCAGTTCGGCGCCGAGGAAGGCGAGCATCTTGCGCCGCTCGATCGACATGGATTCCGGCATCACCAGCTTCAACCGGTAACCGCGTGAGGCCGCGACGAAGGCGAGCGCGATGCCGGTATTGCCGGAGGTCGGCTCGATCAGCACGGTGTCGGGCTTGATGATGCCCGCCTTCTCCATGGCAATGATCATGGCCGCGCCGATGCGGTCCTTCACGCTCGAGGCCGGATTGAAATATTCCAGCTTTGCCAGAATGGTGGCGCCGACGCCGTGCAGGCCCGGCAGCCGGCGCAGGCGCACGATCGGCGTGTCGCCAAAAGCCTCGACGATCGAGTCATAGACCCGGCCGCGGCCGGGTTGGTGCGCTGCACCCGTGGTGGACGATGCGTCCATGGTGAACTCCCCTTGGCAACGATTTGCGCCTCTCGCACAGCGTTGGCGCAGTTACGGACAGCGTGTGACGACACGCAAGCGACAATGCGGCACATGTTAAATACGCTGCATCGCAAAATCGCGTGAGCTCTATTTAGCAGAAAAGCAACGCATTTGTGTTGCGACCTCGTCAACTGATTCTGCTTATGTTAGACTTAGGTCTCAAAGCAGGGAGGTCACCACGATGTCAGCAGTTGCTGAAGTGTTGTCGACCGTCGCACCAAGGCGCGATCCGCGTTGCAGTGAGTTGCCCACCTGTCCCGTCTGCGCCGACTCCATGGTCGCCGCCGAAGCCTCCGCCTACGTCTCGGACCACGTAATCAGCTATCTCTGGACCTGCGACACTTGCGGCTACGGCTTCGTGACCAAGCACGCCGTCAAGCAGCGGATCGTGTGCAACTGACCTTTGATCGCTCTAGCGCGGGGCGATGTCGCCCCTCGCCCAGTCCTCGCGCGTACGCTGATAGAACTCGTCGAACGTTCCGCGTGCGATCGCGTCCCGGATGCCCTGCATCAGGAACTGGTAGTAGGCGATATTGATTTCGGACAGCAGCATCGCTCCCAACGTCTCGCCGGCCTTGACGAGGTGATGCAGATAGGCGCGCGCATAATTGCGCGCCGATGGCCATGAGCTTTCTTCGTCGAGCGGACGCGGATCGTCGGCGTGGCGGGCGTTGCGCAGATTCACCTGGCCGAAGCGGGTAAAGGCGACGCCGTGACGGCCATTGCGCGTCGGCATGACGCAATCGAACATGTCGACGCCGCGCTTGACAGCCTCGAGCATATCGTCGGGCGTGCCGACGCCCATCAGATAGCGCGGGCGGTCGGACGGCAACGCCGGCGCGGTCTCGTCGATCATCGCCAGCATGACGGCCTGCGGCTCGCCGACGGCAAGGCCGCCGATCGCATAGCCGTGGAAGCCGATCTCGACCAGCCCTTGCGCGCTGGCATGGCGCAATTGCGGGATGTCGCCGCCCTGCACGATGCCGAACAGCATGTAGCCGTCGGGCGCGCTCTCGAAGGCACGCTTGCTTCGCTCGGCCCAGCGCAGCGACAGCCGCATCGCCCGGTCGATGTCGTCGCGCTCGGCCGGCAGCCGCACGCATTCGTCCATCTGCATCGCAATGTCCGAGCCGAGCAGGCGCTGCACCTCGATCGAGCGCTCCGGCGACAGTTCGACCTTGGCGCCGTCGATATGCGAGCGGAAGGTGACGGCCTGCTCGCTGACCTTGCGTAAATCCGCCAGCGACATCACCTGGAAGCCGCCGGAATCCGTCAGCATCGGCCCGTTCCAGCCGGTGAACCGCTGCAGGCCGCCAAGCGCGGCGATCCGTTCCGCGCCGGGCCGCAGCATCAGGTGATAGGTGTTGCCGAGCACGATGTCGGCGCCGGCGTCGCGCACCTCGCGCCAGTGCATGCCCTTCATGGCGCCGGCGGTTCCGACTGGCATGAAGGCGGGCGTCCGCACCACGCCATGCGGCGTGGTCAGGCGGCCGGTGCGCGCGGCGCCATCGGTGGCGAGCAGCTCGAAATGATTGGGAAGACCGGTATCTGGACGACTCATGGCGCCGCTTATTGCGTGTCGGGCGAGGCCAATCAACCCGCACATTGCCCCAGACTGGGACAGCGTTGACAGGGACGTGATACGCCGGCGGCTTGATAAACAAAACGATACAGTATAGTTTAGTAGCGGGGCTGGACGAGACGCCGCGGCAGATTGCCGGCGGCCGTAGATGCGTGATCGTCAGCCAGTCGCCGATGCCCCTCCTCCCACATTCGACTGAGGTGTCCACCCGCCCCGACGGCTGGACAAAGCGGACGGTCGTTCTTCTGATCAGGTCGGTGGTGGTGGCATGTAGCGTGGCGCTCGCCGCCTGCACCTCGATCCCCCGCACGCCCTACACCGCGGCCGATGCGAGTGCCTCGCGCGTGCTCGATATCGATGGCCTGCGGCGCTACACCGACGAGCCCGTCACCAAATTCAGCTTCGAACAGGACAAGGCGACCGGCAGCCGAACCTATCTGGCCCTGTCAGGCGGCGGGGCCGACGGCGCTTACGGTGTCGGCGTGCTGAACGGCTGGACCGCGGCACGCAACCGCCCAACTTTCTCCGTCGTCTCGGGCGTCAGCACCGGCGGCCTGATCGCACCGTTTGCGTTTCTCGGATCGCAATATGACGACACGCTGCGGGAGCTCTACACCAGCGGCATCGCCGAGAGCCTGCTCAACGACCCCAGCATCATGCGCGTGCTGTTCGGCTCCGGCCTGTTCGGCAATACGCGGCTGCGCGAGCTCGTCGCGCGCTATGTCGGGCCGGAGATCATGGCGCAGGTCGCGCGCGAGAATGCCAGGGGCCGGCGGCTGCTGGTGGTCACCACCGATCTCGACACCCAGCGCACTGCGATCTGGGACATGGGCAAGATCGCAGCGGTCGGCACGCCTGAAGCCCTAAAACTGTTTCGCGACGTGATGGCGGCCTCCGCCAGCATCCCGCTGGTATTTCCGCCGATCATGATCGAGGCCGAAGGCCAGGGCCGCAGGTTTCAGGAGATGCATGTCGATGGCGGCGTGACGGCCCCGGTCCTGACCTTGCCCGAAGCCTTGCTGTTGCAGGGTCGCCTGCCCGGCAACGCGAAGATGGACATCTACATCCTCGTCAACAAGAAAATCGAGCGCAACTTCGAGCTCGTCGCCAACAGCACGATCGACGTCGCCTCACGCAGCCTGTCCGCGATCACGCAATCGCAGACGCGGTCGGTGATCTTCTCGACCTATGACTTCGCCAAGCGCAACAACCTCGGCTTCCATCTCTCCTACATCGAACGCGACTATCCGGCGCCCCCTTCCGAAGGCTTCGACACCGCCTATATGCGGGCGCTCTACCAGTACGGATACGAGAAAGCAGCGGGCGGCCAGGCCTGGACCTCGCGGATGCCGTAACGTCACGCGTCGCGGAACGGCTTTGGTGGGAGACCGTTGACGATACGGCCAATTCGGCCAGATTCGCGATGACGCCCCGGTTGCTGCACGGTATAGAGCAATATCGGACATCGCGACCGCGCAGGCATCGCTAGGGCATATCATCGGGCATGGGATTGGCTGCGAGCAGGACAAGGACAGTGGCGCCGCGGCGCGAGACCTCGAAGTCGCGCGGCGGCCGGCCGACCAAGAGCGCCGCGATCGAGCGCGATCAGCGGCTGATCGAGGTCGCCACCCGCCTGTTCCTGGATCGCGGCTTTGATGCGACCTCGCTCGATGCCGTTGCCGAAGCGGCTCGCGTCAGCAAGCCCACGGTCTACGCCCGCTATGGCGACAAGCGCGGCCTGTTCGCCGCGGTTCTTCGCCGCGAGATCGCGCGCTGGCTTGCGCCGTTGTCCGCTGCGGCGGAAACGCAGCTCGACAGTGCTTCGGATATCCCGGTCGAACAGCGTCTCGTCGAGATCGGGCGCGAGATGCTGAGCTTCACCTGCGGTCCCGATGCGGTTGCCTTCAGCCGCATGATGACGTCGCAAGCCATCAATTTTCCCGACGTCGCCAAGCTCGGCAAGGAAGAGGGCTGGTTGAAGGCGGTTGCCACCACGGCGCGCTTCTTCGACCATCTGATGGCGCAGGGCGCGATCGAGGTGGAAGACACCACGATCGCGGCCGAGGTGTTTCTCGACGTCGTCGTCGGACACCACCATCGCCTGGCGACCTTTGGAACGCCGCCGGAGATGAAGACCGCCGAGAAGCGGATGCGCGCGGCGATCAAGCTGTTCCTGGCCGGCGCGATCGGCCCTGCGGACCGCCTCCAGAGCGCACCAAAAGCCGCGCAACGGCGCCGCCCCTCCCGCTGACATGTCCGTGAGCCGGCGATTTGTCCCCTGCGCACCACGGGCGCGTCGTTGACCAAAATAAAACGATACGGTATTGTTTTGTTTATAGAGCGGTGCGGGCCACTTTTCTAACCAGCCCCAAGAGTGGACCGAATCGCTTAGATCGCCGCGGCGGGTACAGCCCGTTCGCGACGCTCCGCGGCCGGCCGATGCCCAAGGTCGGCCGCGATTTCTTTACGAACATCCGGCAGAGTTGCTGTTTCAAGGCTTGCCGGCCAAGGGGTTCGAGCATGAGTGCGACGAGACCGCAGACATACGGGATGCTGACGATCGCCCTGGTGGGGCTGCTCATCGCAGCGCCGGCCCGCGCAACCGTCTCAGCCGACAGCACGCCCACCGCTCTTCACAACGAGGCAGATGGCGATACCGCCGCGGATCGCCAGGCCATCAGCCGCGAGATCGAGCGCTTCCGCTCCTCGTCGATTTCGATCAGCCAGGCCATTGCCATCGCCGAGGCTCGTCACGCCGGCGCCACGACGGCGGATGTCAGCTTCGACGGCGGTTCGGGCGTACCGGTGTACCGGGTCAAGACTCTGCACAACGACCGGATCTGGCGCCATACCATCAACGCGGCGACCGGCGAGGTCATGGGTGGCGAAGCCGCCCTGCCCCTGACCGAACTCGACCATGAGGATCGCAGCAACCTCGCAGCGCTCGGCACCATCAGGCATCGCCTGGCCGATGCGGTCCGCGTCGCCGAGAAGGCCGCATCGGGCAAGGCCATCAGCGGCGGCCTGGTGCGCGACGGCGGCCGGCTCAATTTCGCGATTGTCGTCATCAGCGGTGACGACCTCAAGGAGGTCCTGCTGGAGCCGCCGGGGGCGCGAGGCAAATAGCGCCGGCCACAATCCCGCCAAAAGCCATTGACGGGCGCAAAACTCTCCCGCATAAGTCGCCGCCATGTTCACGACCACCAAACGCACGACCAAAACCACCACGGCCTTCGGGGCCTGGGGAGGCGTGCGCGCGTAGTCGTCGACGAGAACGCATCAGCTCTACCGCAGCCCCGCCCTCGATGGTCGGGGCTTTTTTGTTGCCTGAATCCCAGCTCTCGTAAAATGCAATGGAGGACAAAGTGAGTAACGATCCCGTCGTCGCGATTGTCGGCGTCACCGGTGCGGTGGGCGCCGAATTCATCGCCACCATGGACAAGCGCGGCTTTCGCGTTGGCAAGCTCAAGGCGCTGGCCAGCGCCCGCTCGGCCGGCAAGACGGTATCGTTCCGCGGCAAGAATATCCTCATCGAGGAGCTGACCGAGCGCTCGTTCGACGGCGTCGACATCGCGCTGTTCTCCGCTGGCAGCGGCATCTCCAGGAAGTTCGCACCCATGGCGGTCAAGGCCGGCGCCGTCGTCGTCGACAATTCTTCCGCCTTCCGCATGGATCCGAACGTCCCGCTTGTCATCCCCGAGGTCAACGCTGGCCGCATCAGGAATCACAAGGGCATCATCGCCAATCCGAACTGCGCCGCGATCACCGCGCTGGTGCCGCTGTGGCCAATCCACCAGAAGAACCGCATCAAGCGCGTCATCGTCTCGACCTATCAGGCAGCGTCCGGCGCCGGCGCAGCCGCGATGGACGAGCTCGTCGAATCCACCCGCGCCAACCTCAACGGGCAGGTCTATACGCCCAAGGTGATGCCGCACCCCTACGCGTTCAATCTCTTCAACCACAACACGGCCATCGACCCTGACACGGGTTACAACGACGAAGAGACCAAGGTCATCAAGGAAACCCGCAAGATCTTCGAGGACGAGAAGATCGCGATCGGCGTCACCTGCGTCCGCGTGCCGGTGCTGCGTGCGCATTGCGAGGCCATCACCTTCGAATGCGAGAAGCCGATCAATGAGGACCAGGTCCGCAGCCTCATGGCACAGGCGCCGGGCGTGAAGGTCGTCGACGACCGCGCGAAGAACTACTTCCCGATGCCGATCGATGCCTCAGGCCAGGACGACGTCCTGGTCGGCCGCATCCGCAAGGACCTCAGCGATCCCTCTGGTCATTCGATCTCGATGTTCGTGGCCGCCGATCAATTGCTCAAGGGCGCCGCGCTGAACGCGGTGCAGATCGCGGAGCTGTTGCCGCAACGGGTGATGGCGTAACGCATCTCAACCGTCATCCTGAGGTGCGAGCCCAGCGCTGCAACGCAGCGCTGGGGGAGCCTCGAAGGATGCACGGCCGAGAACCAACAGCGGGGCCGTTGCCCTTCGAGGCTCGCCGAATAGGCGAGCACCTCAGGGTGACGGTGATAGCGTCGCGCTTGCCGTTTGAAGCTCTGCTCGAAACAAGAGGCACGCATCCCCATAAGAATAAAACCGATATCCTTGCGCGATCGCGTGCGCATAGGCCTGCTTCATCGTGTCGAGCCCGGCAAAGGCCGACACCAGCATGAACAACGTCGACTTCGGCAGATGAAAATTCGTCATCAGGACATCGACCGCGCGGAAGCGATAGCCCGGCGTGATGAAGATCGAGGTCTCTGCCGCGAAGGGCTGGATCGTGCCGTCTTCGCTGGCGGCGCTTTCCAGCAGCCGCAATGACGTGGTGCCGACGGCGACGATGCGGCCGCCGTTCTTGCGCGCGGCGTTCAGCCGTTTCGCCGTCTCGGCCGAGATCGTGCCCCACTCGGCGTGCATCTTATGAGCGTCGGTGTCCTCGACCTTCACCGGCAGGAAGGTCCCTGCCCCGACATGCAATGTGATGCTGACGACCCCAACGCCGCGGTCGCGCAGCGCCTGCTCCAGCGCCGGCGTGAAATGCAGCCCCGCGGTCGGTGCTGCGACCGCGCCTTCGTTCGCCGCGAACATGGTCTGGTAGTCGGCGAGATCCCGATCGTCCGGCGTGCGCTTGGAGGCGATGTAGGGGGGCAGCGGCGGGCTGCCGAGATCTGATATTGCCTGATCGAGCGCGGGCCCGTGGAACGAGAATGACAGCGTCACCTCGCCTTCTGCGCCCTTTGCCTCGACCTCGGCATCGAGATGGCCGAGCAGGCAGACCTTGCCTTCATTGCCAAAGCGGATGCGGTCACCGGCGACAAGCTTCTTTGCCGGCTTCACCAGCGCCTGCCAGCGCGAACCATCGAGGCGCTTGATCAGCGTCGCCTCGATCTTCGGCTCGGTCTCGCGGCCGATCCGGCGGCCTTTGAGCTGAGCCGCGATTACCTTGGTATCGTTGACGACGAGCTGGTCGCCCGGCCTCAACCAGTGCGGCAGATCGGCGATGGTCTGGTCGCGCAGCGCACCGCTCTCGACAACCAGCATCTTGGCGGAGTCGCGCGGGCTCGCCGGGCGCAGCGCGATGCGCTCAGGCGGCAGATCGAAATCGAAGAGGTCGGTGCGCATTGGTGACTTGCCTCCAGAGGCGCGCGAACGCGCCTCTGGAATGACGGACTTACTCCGCGTCCGCCGCCATCCGCGCCTTGACGATCTTGTCCGGGTTCTGCACCGGCTCGCCGCGCTTGATCTTGTCGACGTTCTCCATGCCCTCGGTGACCTTGCCCCACACCGTGTACTGGTTGTCGAGGAAACGGGCGTCGTCGAAGCAGATGAAGAACTGGCTGTCGCCGGAATCGGGATTGGCGGCACGGGCCATCGAGGTGGTGCCGCGCACATGCGGCTCCTTGTTGAACTCGGCCTTCAGCTTCTTGCCGGAGCCGCCGGTGCCGGTGCCGTGCGGGCAGCCGGTCTGCGCCATGAAGCCCTCGATGACGCGATGAAACACGATGCCGTCGTAGAAGCCTTCGCGGACCAGTTCCTTGATGCGGGCGACATGGCCGGGCGCGAGGTCGGGGCGCATCTCGATGGTGACGGGGCCCTGCGTGGTCTCGAGGATCAATGTGTTTTCGGTGACGCTCATGCTCGTCTCTCTTGTGTTGAGGGTGAAGTCTTGTCAGGTGACGTCTTGCGGTTGCGGAACTGGATCGCGAATGGACGTCCTGCGGCAGCGCCCGCCATTGCATCGGTAAATGGCATCGGCGTGCAGCGTTGCAACGCCTCCATCACCGCGATCCGGTATTGCAGCCGGTCATTGTCGGAGGCCTCCGCGGATTCATAGGTAATCCTCGGATGGCCCAGAATGTCTCCAGACCGGTTAAAGCTCACCACGACGGTGATGTCGAGTGGGCGCGCTTGGCTCGGCGCCGGCGGCTTCCAGCAGGTCCTTAGGTGCTGGAAGACGTCCTGAATGGTATTGACCTGTGCGTCCTCTGCGGCCGCACCGCAAATGCCGAGCAGCAGCGCTGCGGCAGCGAGCAGAAGCCTGTCGCCGCGGCGCGCCATCATCCCTGCTACTTGATGTCGGAGGCGACCTGCACCTTCACCATCTTGTCGGGATCGGCGACGGTGCCGCTCGGCGAGCCGGCCGGCGCCTTCTTCAGCTTGTCGACCACGTCCATGCCCTGCACGACCTCGCCGACCACGGTGTACTGGCCATCGAGGCCGCCGCCATCGGCGAACATAATGAAGAACTGCGAGTTAGCGGTATCGACGCTGTCGCCGCGCCGGGCCATGCCGACGATGCCGCGGGCGAAGTGAACCTTGGAGAATTCCTGCTTCAGGTTCGGATATTTCGAACCGCCGGTGCCGTTGCCGTTCTGGCCGTCGCCGGTCTGGGCCATGAAGCCGTCCATGACGCGGTGGAACGGCACGTTGTTGTAGAAGCCCTCGCGCGCGAGCTGCTTGAGCCGCTCGGCGTGCTGCGGGGCAAGGTCGGTCCTAAGCTTGATGACGATGCGGCCCTTGGTGGTGTCGATGACCAGCGCGTTGGCCTTGTCGAGATTTGCGGGCAGCTGCTGTGCCACCGCCGGGACGACGCCGATGAGCGCGACCAGCATCGTGGCAACAATTGCGAAACGACGGTTCATGAAAACTCCGGATCAGGTGAGATGAAGAAGCGCACCGTTTTCAGGCGAATTTGGCCTTGAGCAGGGATGCAACGAGCGGCGGCACGAAGGTCGAGACATCGCCGCCCATGCCAGCGATCTGGCGTACCAGTGTGGCGGTGATCGGGCGGACCATGGGAGAGGCCGGCAGGAAGACCGTGTGCACCTCCGGCGCCATGGCCTCGTTCATGCCGGCCAGCTGCATTTCGTAGTCGAGATCGGTGCCGTCGCGCAAACCTCTGATCATGATGGTCGCGCCGTGCTTGCGAGCGGCGGTCACGGAGAGATCGTCAAAGGTGGTCGCCTCCAGCGCGCAGCCGGCCTGGGCTGCAATCGGCCCGCAGACGTCGTGCAGCATTTTCAGCCGCTCCTCCGTCGTGAACAGCGGCTTCTTGCCGGGATGGACCCCGATCGCGACAACAAGCCTGTCGCACAGGGGAACGGCATGCCGGACCACGTCCAGATGGCCGTTGGTGATGGGGTCGAAGGAACCTGGGTAGAAGGCAATGCGCGGCATGGCCCCGTCCTACCGCGCCCGGCTCTGCCCGGCAAGCCGGCCGGGTTCCTTGTCCGGTTCCAGTCGGTTTTCGCGCCGATCCCTCGCGGAAGCCCCGGATTGTTTCGTCCTCGGGGGCCGACGAAACAAAACGGCGTGCGAACGAAACCATTTCGGGCGTCGGCGAAGACGTCCGGAAACTGGCCATGGTTACTAATCTGGCCAACGAATGACGGGCCGCGAGCTGGGCACAGCGGCCGCATCACAGGGGACCGTCAATGATCAAAGCGCTTTCAGCGATCGCTGTCGCCGCATGTGTTGCTGCGACCCTCACCCTCCTGCCCGGTTTTGCTCCGACCGTTGAAGCAAGCGTGCCGCAGCCGCTTGCGAAGGGCGACCGGCTCGACATCAAGGCCATCGGCAGGGACTGCTCGCAGCAGGCCTGGCCGAACTTCGAGGCGTCCTGCCTGCGCCGCGCCGGCACCAGGACTGACGTCCGCGTCGCTCGCCTCGTCACGGCCGACCGCACGCCGTAGGCTGTCTGTCAGGCTGGCGTCATAAACGTCCGTCACAACCCCATGGATATTTGCGACGTCTCGTCGCAGACTGTTTGTTGCTCGCGCCCCTCGGAATGGCCCGAAGGGCGCGATCCCATTGAGGGGTTGCCTTTGTCCAGTACGCCCGCAGTCGCTTCCGGCCATCGTCACCCTGATCCGCTGCCGCTTGCCATGACCATGGGCGCCCTTGGCGTGGTCTATGGCGATATCGGCACCAGCCCGCTCTACGCCCTGAAGGAGGCCGCCAAGGCGGCCGCCCATGGCGGCACCGTGACTCCCGAGGCTGTCCTGGGGGTTGCCTCGCTGATCCTCTGGGCGCTGCTGCTGATCATCTCGCTGAAATACGCGATGCTGATTCTGCGCGCGGACAATCGCGGCGAAGGCGGCATCGTTGCGCTGCTGGCCCTGCTGCATGCCCGGCACGCCCAGCCCGGGACCTGGCGGGCGCACCTGCTCGTCGTCGGCCTCGTCGGCGCGGCGCTGCTCTACGGCGATGGCGCGATCACGCCGGCGATTTCTGTGCTCTCCGCCATTGAAGGCCTCAAGGTCGACGCCCCCTCGCTTTCCCCGGTGGTCGTGCCCCTCACCATCGCCATCCTGGTCGGCCTGTTCATCATGCAGAAGCAGGGCACCGGCTTCATCGGTCGCATCTTCGGCCCGGTGATGCTGGGCTGGTTCGTCGTGCTGGCCGCGCTCGGCATCCACGGCATCATCAAGGCGCCGGCGGTGCTGGCCGCGCTCAGCCCGCTCTATGCCTTCGAGTTCCTGATCCACCAGGATTTCCACGTCTCCTTTGCGATCCTCGGCGCCGCCTTCCTCGCCGTGACCGGCGGCGAGGCCATGTATGCCGATATGGGCCATTTCGGCCGGCTGCCGATCCGGCTCGCCTGGTTCGCGATCTGCCTGCCCGCGCTGGTGCTGAATTATTTCGGCCAAGCGGCGCTCTTGATCACCGACCCCACGATGATCGAGAACCCGTTCTTCCAGCTCTGCCCCGATGCCCTGCACTATGCGCTGGTCGCGTTCTCGGCGGTGGCGACCGTGATTGCCTCGCAGGCGATCATCTCCGGCGTGTTCTCGCTCACCCAGCAATCGATCCAGCTCGGCTTCCTGCCGCGCATGCAGATCCGCCACACCACCAGCGATGCGATCGGTCAGATCTACGTGCCGCTGGTGAACTGGCTGCTCGCCGCGGCAACCCTCGGCGCGGTGCTGAGCTTCGGCACCTCGGACGCGCTCGCCGGTGCCTATGGCATCGCGGTGTCGCTCTTGATGGCGATCACCACGCTGCTCGCAGCCCTGGTCGCGATCCAGTGGGGTTTTTCGCCCTGGCTCGTGGTGGCCGTGAACGGCTTCTTCTTCGTGATCGACATGATCTTCTTCGCGGCCAACTCGATCAAGCTGTTCGAGGGCGGCTGGTTTCCGCTGCTGCTCGCCGCCTTCGTCGCCTTCCTGATGCTGACCTGGCGCGCCGGCGTCAAGCTCGTGGAAGCTGCGCGCGCAAGGCTGCGCCAGCCAGAGGAGGACCTGATCGAGACCGCGGTCAACAAATGCAGCGCGCGCCTGCCCGGCACCGCCGTGTTCCTCGCGTCCGCCCCGAAAGGCGTGCCGCTGGCGCTGACGCAATTCGTCAAGCACAACCACGTGCTGCACGAGCGTATCATCCTCGTCACCGTGCTGATCGAGGAGCTGCCCCACATCACTGAGGCGGACCGCGCCGAAGTGATCGAGATCATCCCCGGGATCACCCGCGTGATCCTGCATTACGGCTTCATGCAGAACCCGACGATCTATGAGGGGCTGGCGCTGGCCTGCCGCCAGGGCAAGCTGCCCGGCATCGATCTCTCCGACATCACCTACTATGTCGGCCGCGAGACCATCATCCCGCGCGAGGACGTGCCCGGCATGTGGGTCTGGCGCGAAGGCCTGTTCGCCTTCCTGCAGCGCAACGCCGAGCGCTCGGCGGCATTCTTCGGCGTGCCGACCAAGCAGGTGGTGGAGTTCGGCACGGAGCTGGAAATCTAGCGCGGCTGCGCCGCGCGATCTGGAAGCGAACGCCGATGTCCAGCGAAGCGCCCTTGCAGCTCAAGCCTCGGCTGGAGATATCGATCGATCAGGCGCGCGCGATCGTGCGCCAGATATCTCCTGATGCGTCGGTACTCAGCCTCACCGAGCTGCACGGCGGAGAGATCAGCACCGTCCTCGAGATCGCGCTTGTGGACGCGCCGGCCTGCATCCTCAAGGTCTATCCAGAATCGCTGCAATGGAAGATGGCGAAGGAGGTCTATGTGCTGGGGCTCTTGCGCGACCTCGGCACGACCATTCCCAAAATCCTGCTCGCCGACGACACGCGGTCGGTGGTCGACCTGAACTATGTGCTCATGACCAGGCTCGACGGTACCGTGCTCGGCCGGCGCGAGGCGGCGCTGTCGGAGGCCGGGCTGTTTTCGATCTACGCCGAGATGGGCGCAGCATTGCGCGGGATCAACCACGTCACCCTCGACAGCTTCGGCTATATCGGCCCCAACGGCGTGTGGACGGCGTATCCGACCAACCGCGCCTACATGTCGGCGCAGCTCGACAGGAAATTGAAAGAGTTCTGCGCCCGGGGCGGCGATCCCGCACTTGCCGAGAGGCTGCGCGACAGCGTCGAGGCACGACAGCACCTGTTCGAGGCGGCCACCACGCCCCGCCTGTGTCACTACGATTTCCATGCCGGCAATGTGCTGGTGACTTCGCGAGGCGAACCGCACCTGACAGGCATCGTCGATTTCGAGAACGCGACATCGGGCGATCCGCTGCTGGATATCGCGAAGGCGCTGTACTATTTCACGGCGAAAGACGCGCCCAAGCGCGATGGACTGCTCGCCGGCTATGGTCCGATCGAGCGTCCCGACTGGCAGCAGACGCTCGATCTCTATCGGATATATTGCACGCTGGAGCTTTGGTGCTGGATGGCGCAGATCGGCAAGCGCGAGGTGCTCGCCGATCTTACGAGAGAGCTTGCGGCCGCCTCCTAATCCGCTCAGTGCGGCGGTGCTGGCTTCAAGCCGTTCTTCGTGATTACGGCTGCGGCGTCTGCGGACGATAGGAAGTGCAGCAGGGCGATTGCTGCCTCGGGCTGTTGCGAGTTCGTGGGAATAGCGCCGACATAGAGCGTCGGCGGCTGAATCTCGGACGGCACCGTGCCGACGAAATCGATGCCGGGCACGTGGATCATTTCCGCGACCTGCTGGAAACCAATCTCGGCTTCACCCCGGGCGACGACCGCCGCGACGGGCTCGCCAGAAGGCGGACCGCGCACCTTGCGCGTTTTGCCGGCAATCTCGTCGGCAATGCCGAGCTTCTTGAAGCCGACGTTGGACAGATAGGTGCCGCTCGAGCTGTCCGAATAGGCGATCGACTTGGCGGCCAGCAGCGTCTTGCGCAACGCGTCCACCGTGCTGATGTCGGGCTTGGGCTGCCCGGCCTTGACCGCCATACCGATGAAGGATTCCGCGAGCGGCACCCGGCTGCCGGGCCGCGCGAGATTGCGCTGCTCCAGCAGGTCCACGCCGCTGCCGTCCATGATCACCACGTCGGCCGGCTCGCCATGGGACAGCCGCGTCGGTATGGCTTCCGGCGAATCGCCGACCGAAGGGCCGCGCGTCGTGACGAGCTTGTGCCCAGTCGCTTTCTCGAAGGCCGGACCGAGCTCCTCATACACGGCAAAGAACCCAGCCGAGATCATCACCTTGACATCTGCGGCGACCGCGCCGGTGGCAAAAGCAACCGTCAAAAGACAAGCAAGAAGGCCCCCAATGATGCGTGGCATGCGTTACGTCCCGTTCTCGCCATTGCCGCTCTCGGCCTCTTCCGTGATGTGCTCGACCGACACCACGTGCTCGTCCTCGGCGGTGTCGAACACGATGACGCCTTGGGTCGAACGGCCGGCGATGCGGATGCCTTCGACCGGGCAGCGGATCAGCTGGCCCTTGTCGGTCACCAGCATGATCTGATCCGCGTCCTCGACGGGGAAGGACGCGACGAGGTTGCCGTTGCGGTTGTTGACGCTCATGGCGACGATGCCTTTGCCGCCGCGGCCCGTGGTGCGGTACTCGTAGGACGAGGTCCGCTTGCCGTAGCCGTTGACGGACACGGTCAGCACGACCTGCTCGGCCGCCGACATCTCGGCATAGCGCTCCTGCGCCAGCTGGAAGCTGCCCGAGGTCTCCTCCGCTTCGGCATCCACCGCAGCCTCCTCGGCCCCGGACTCGCCGGCGACCGCGCGGCGCATCTTCAGATAGGCCGAGCGCTCATCGGACGTGGTCTCGACATGGCGCAGGATCGCCAGCGAGATCACCTTGTCGCCCTCGCCAAGCGCAATGCCGCGCACGCCCATCGAGGTCCGCCCGGTAAACACGCGAACGTCGGGGACCGGGAAGCGGATGCACTGGCCGCCGGCGGCGGTCAGCAGCACGTCGTCACGCTCGGTGCAGATCTGGACGTCGACGATCGCTTCGCCCTCATCGAGCTTCATCGCGATGATGCCGGAACGGCGGACGTCGACGAAGTCGGACAGCTTGTTGCGCCGGACGTTGCCGCCGGTGGTCGCGAACATCACGTCGAGGTTGCCCCAGGTGGATTCGTCCTCGGGCAGCGGCATGATGGTGGTGATGCGCTCACCCTGCTCCAACGGCAGGATGTTGATCATTGCCTTGCCGCGCGCGTTCGGCGCGGCCATCGGCAGCCGCCAGACCTTTTCCTTGTAGACCTGGCCGCGCGAGGAGAAGAACAGCACCGGCGTGTGCGTGGAAGCCACGAACAGCCGGCTGACAAAGTCCTCGTCGCGGGTCTGCATCCCGGCGCGGCCCTTGCCGCCGCGGCGCTGGGCGCGATAGGCCGACAGCGGAACGCGCTTGACGTAGCCTGCATGGGAGACGGTGACGACCATGTCCTCGCGCTGGATCAGGTCCTCGTCCTCGACCTCGCCTTCCTGCTCCATGATCACAGTTTTGCGCGGGGTGGCGAACTCCGCCTTCACCTCGGCGAGCTCGGTCTTGATGATCTCCAGCACGCGGGCGCGCGAGCGCAGGATGGCGAGATAATCGGCGATCTCTCCGGCGAGCTTGTCGAGCTCCTCGCGGATCTCGTCGCGGCCAAGCGCCGTCAGGCGCTGCAAGCGCAGGTCGAGGATCGCCCTCGCCTGTTCCATCGACAGCCGGATCGTGCCGTCCTCGCTGATGCGGTGGCGCTGATCGTCGATCAGCGTCAGCATGTCCTCGACATCACGGGCCGGCCAGTCACGCGACATCAGGGTGTCGCGCGCCGTGGTCGGATCCGGCGAAGTCCTGATAACGCGGATCATCTCGTCGATATTGGCGACCGCGATCGCGAGACCAACCAGGATATGCGCGCGATCGCGCGCCTTGGCGAGCAGGTATTTGGTGCGTCGCGTGACGACCCGCTCGCGGAAGTCGACGAAGATCGCCAGCAGGTCCTTCAGATGCATGATCCGCGGACGGCCGCTGTCGAGCGCCACCATGTTGACGCCGAAGCTCGTCTGCAGCGGCGTGAATCTGTAAAGCTGATTCAGCACGACATCCGGAACAGCGTCGCGCTTCAATTCGATGACGACGCGATAGCCGTCGCGGTCCGATTCATCGCGCAGGTCGCCGATGCCCTCGATCTTCTTTTCCTTGACCAGTTCGGCGATGCGCTCGACCATCGTCGCCTTGTTCACCTGGTAGGGAATCTCGGTGATGATGAGCGCCTCGCGCTCCTTGCGGATGGTCTCGATCGTGACCTTGCCGCGCATCACGATCGAGCCGCGGCCGAGATGATAGGCGGAGCGAATGCCCTGACGTCCGAGAATGACGCCGCCGGTCGGGAAATCCGGTCCCGGCACGATGTTGATCAGCTCGTCGATGGTCAGTGCGGGGTTGTCGATCAGCGCAACGCAGGCGTCGATGACCTCGCCGAGATTGTGCGGCGGTATGTTGGTCGCCATGCCGACCGCGATGCCGCCGGCGCCATTGACGAGAAGATTCGGGAACTTGGCCGGTAGGACCGACGGTTCGGTCTCGTTGTTGTCGTAGTTCGGCTGGAAATCGACGGTGTCCTTGTCGATGTCGGCCAGCAGAGCCAGCGCCGCCTTCGTCAGACGCGCTTCGGTGTAACGATAGGCGGCAGGCGGATCACCATCGACCGAGCCGAAATTGCCCTGGCCGTCGATCAGCGGCACGCGCATCGAGAAGTCCTGCGCCATGCGGACCATGGCGTCGTAGATCGACTGGTCGCCGTGCGGGTGATACTTACCGATGACGTCGCCGACCACGCGGGCGGACTTGACGTACTTCTTGTCGGGCGTGTGCCCCTGCTCGTTCATCGAGTAGAGGATGCGGCGATGCACCGGCTTCAACCCGTCGCGCGCATCGGGCAGCGCGCGCGCCACGATCACGCTCATGGCGTAATCGAGATAGGACTTTTTCATCTCCTCGTAGATCGAGACGGGGCGAATGTCCGAGGGTTGCGCCGGCTGGTCGCCGGGCTTGTTGTCGTCGTCAGCCAAGGGGGAATCCGGTGAAATTTTATCTGGGAATCATATAGCGCATCGATGCCCCGATAACCACCCTTGCCGGAGACTTGGAAGCGCTTTTTACGTCTATTTTTCCAATAACTTACGCCCTGAGAGCAGGCATCTTGGATGAGCCGGGAATCGGCCTTGCAAAATCGCCTCGTCGCCACCGTCAAATCGCGTGGACGTGCATCCCCGGCCTTTCGCGAGGGCGCTACTCCGAGCTTACCTCAAACGTGAAGCGGGCCCGGAAATTCCGAGCCCGTTCTGTTGATTAGTTGGGTTTGCTGACACGGCGTGAAAGACGCCGACCGTTCTCAGAACGGAATGTCGTCGTCCATGTCGTTGTTGCGGCCACCACCCCCGGCGGCCACGGCACGGCGCGGTGCGCTGCTGACGGGGCCGGACGAGCCGAAATCGCCGCCCGGCTCGTCGCCGAAGCTGCCGCCTCCCCCGCCACCGCGACCGTCGAGCATGGTCAGCGTCGAGTTGAAGCCCTGGAGCACGACTTCGGTGGAGTACTTCTCCACGCCGCTCTGGTCAGTCCATTTGCGGGTCTGGAGCGCGCCCTCGATGTAAACCTTGGCGCCCTTCTTCAGATACTGCTCGGCGACCTTGCACAGCCCTTCGTTGAAGATCACGACGCGATGCCACTCGGTCTTTTCCTTGCGTTCGCCGCTGTTCTTGTCGCGCCAGGTTTCGGAGGTCGCGATGCTCAGATTCGCGATTGGCCGCCCGTCCTGGGTACGGCGGATCTCCGGATCCTTGCCGAGATTTCCGACCAAAATGACTTTGTTGACGCTTCCCGCCATCGCCGCTCTCCACTCCAAATGCCACTGAATTTCGAAAAGGCGCGCCCGCGCGGCCTGTTGGGGTCGACCCTATACGCTTACAAGTGCTGATCGGGCTGCCACGCCCTCGGTTATCCCCACATATAGCATCGACCGAACATTTGTTCCAGCTTTGTTCCGCAGCGATTTTTAGTCAACTTCCGCGTGTGGATAACGACCCATGGCACTATGCACGGTGCGGTGAATTGGAACCCGACAGGGACAGAAACTACTTAACATTCATTAGGTTAAGCGCAGCACACTTGTCTCGCGACTGTTGCATTCCAGAGACGGATTCTGCCTGTCAACTAGGCTACGGTTTGCCTCGGAATTGGATCGTAAGGGCGTCGCGCCTGATTGGCCGCTCGGGAACCTCTGGAGCGGCAACACTGGGGAGACTGCAATGAAGAAAATTCTGTTGGCCGCAATCGGTATCGCTGCGCTGTCCGCACCCGCGAGTGCGGCGGATCTCGCGGCGCGTCCCTACACCAAGGCGCCGGCGCCGATGATCGCTACCATCTATGACTGGAGCGGCTTCTACATCGGCATCAACGGCGGCGGCGGATCGAGCCACAAATGCTGGGACAATGTCGTCCTGGGTGGCGGCGCGTTCGTGGGCCGCGAAGGCTGCCACAACGCCACTGGCGGCACGGTCGGTGGTCAGATCGGCTATCGCTGGCAATCGGCCAACTGGGTGTTCGGTCTCGAAGGCCAGGGCAACTGGGCCGACTTCTCGGGCGACAATGTCAGCGTTCTCTTCCCCGCCCAGCGTAACCGCTCGAAGATCGACGCGTTCGGCCTGATCACTGGCCAGGTCGGCTATGCCTGGAACAACGTGCTGTTCTACGTGAAGGGCGGCGGCGCCGTGGTCGGCGACAAGTACAACATCTACACCGCGCCCGGCTTCGCCGGTGCCGGCACCCTGCTCGCGTCGACCAGCGACACCCGCTGGGGTGGCACGGTCGGCGCCGGTCTCGAATTCGGCTTCGCCCCGAACTGGTCGGTCGGCGTCGAGTACGATCATATCTTCCTGGGCAACCGAACCCTCACGCTCAACACACCCGCCGGCGCCGCATTCCAGACGGATCGGATCAGCCAGAATGTCGATATGGGTCTTGTCCGCCTGAACTATCGCTGGGGCGGCCCCGTCATCGCCAAGTATTGAGGCCAGCTCTTCAGGATCTCTCTGAAATCATTTGAAAATCGAAGGCCGGCCTCGCGCCGGCCTTTTTTCTGCAGTTCCCCCGAGGGAACAATGGGTCAGCAAGCGTTACATTTTGTATCTGTTGTGACTTTTGAGAGACACAACTTGCGGCTTCAGTGGTGTAAGCACGCCGTCAGTTGGGCCAACGCGTCCGATGCCTTTCGACGCACGGAAGGTGCAAACAGAAACTGGGACTGGGATTAAGTTGAAAATGAAGAAGATTTTGTTGGCTTCGGCCGCTCTCGTCGCCCTCACCGGCGCTGCTTCGGCTGCCGACCTGGCGGCTCGCCCCTACACCAAGGCTCCGGTCGCTGTGGCCTCGGTGTACAACTGGACCGGCTTCTATCTCGGTCTCGTCGGTGGCGGCGCCTGGGAAGATTCGGGCAGCCCGCGGATGCAGGGCGGCTTCGTCGGCGGCACTGCCGGCTACAACTGGCAGACCGGCAACGTCGTGTTCGGCGTCGAGGCTGATGGCGCCTGGGCTGACGTGAGTGCCTCGACCGCTGGCGTGATTGTCGTCCCCGGCGTCGGAGGTATCCCCGCCTCGGTGAGCTCGAAGACCGATGCGCTGGGCACCGTGCGCGGCCGCATCGGCTACGCCGTCAACAACGTGCTGTTCTATGGCACGGGCGGTTACGCCTGGATCGACAACAAGATCACCGCCACCCTGGGCGCAGCTTCGGTCTCCGACAGCAAGTTCCACTCGGGCTGGACCGTCGGCGCCGGCGTCGAGGCGTTCATCGCTCCGCAGTGGTCGATCAAGGGTGAGTACCTCTATCGCAGCCTCGGCGGCGAGACCTATTTCGGCGTGGTGCCCACCGGCACCCTCAACCTGCACACCGTGCAGGTCGGCGTGAACTACCACTTCAACGGCCCGGTGGTCGCCAAGTACTGAGTTCGGTCCTCACGACCGACGTCACATCGTCACGAAAGGCCGGCCTCGCGCCGGCCTTTTTGTTGTTCCGATGGCCGCTGTGACCAAGCCCTGCTGCCAAATCCCGCCAGCGCGCCAACAATCCGTTGACGATTCGCATGTCCCACTGGAAATCCATCTCCGTTCTTCCTACGTTCGCTCTCAACCCCATCGGCGCCGATCCCGGTTCCGGGCGAAGCGCGCCTGTTACGTTGGCGCGATCGCGCGCTGTTGGATTCCTTGAGGGCAAACCGGATGGATGAAGTGATCAAGGCGAAGCGCCAACAGCAGAACGCGGGCTCCAGCCTGCGCGCAATTACGATCCGTGGCGCGCGCGAGCACAACCTCAAGAACATCGACGTCGAGATTCCCCGCGACAAGCTCGTGGTGTTCACCGGCCTCTCCGGCTCCGGCAAATCCTCGCTCGCCTTCGACACGATCTATGCCGAGGGCCAGCGCCGTTACGTCGAGTCGCTGTCGGCTTATGCCCGCCAGTTCCTCGAGATGATGCAGAAGCCCGACGTCGATCAGATCGACGGCCTGTCGCCGGCGATCTCGATCGAGCAGAAGACGACCTCGAAGAACCCGCGCTCCACCGTCGGCACCGTCACCGAGATCTACGACTATATGCGCCTGCTCTGGGCGCGCGTCGGCGTGCCCTATTCGCCGGCAACGGGCCTGCCGATCGAGAGCCAGACCGTGTCGCAAATGGTCGACCGCGTGCTGGCGCTGCCTGAGGGCACCCGCCTCTATCTGCTGGCGCCGGTCGTGCGCGGCCGCAAGGGCGAGTACCGCAAGGAGCTGGCCGAATGGCTCAAGAAGGGCTTTCAGCGCGTCAAGATCGACGGCACCTTCTACGAGCTGGCGGAAGCGCCTGTTCTCGACAAGAAATTCCCGCACGACATCGATGTGGTCGTCGATCGCATCGTGGTGCGCGCCGACATCGGCCAGCGCCTCGCCGAAAGCTTTGAGACCGCGCTGAAGCTCGCCGAGGGTCTGGCCGTGGTCGAGTTCGCTGACGCGCCGGCCGCCGCGCCGGTCGAGGAGAAAAAGAAGACCGCAAAGATCCACGACAAGAGCGGTCCCGAGCGCATCCTGTTCTCGGAAAAGTTCGCCTGCCCGGTCTCCGGCTTCACCATCCCCGAGATCGAGCCGCGCCTGTTCTCGTTCAACAACCCCTATGGCGCCTGCCCCGCCTGCGGCGGCCTCGGCGTCGAGCAGCATGTCGACGAGGACCTCGTCATCCCCGACAAGGAGCTCGCCATCGGCAAGGGCGCGATCGCGCCCTGGGCCAAGTCGTCGTCGCCCTATTACACCCAGACGCTGACGGCGCTCGGCAAGCACTACAAGTTCACGCTGACCACCAAGTGGAAGGATCTGCCGAAGAAGACGCAAAACGCGATCCTGCACGGCTCCGGCGATGACGAGATCAAGTTCTCCTACGAGGACGGCGTCCGTTCCTACGACACCAAGAAACCGTTCGAAGGCGTCATCACCAACATCAACCGCCGCTATCGCGAGACCGAGAGCGAGTGGGCGCGCGAGGAGCTGGCGAAATATTTCCACGACGTGCCCTGCGGCGGCTGCAACGGCTTCCGCCTCAAGCCCGAGGCGCTCTGCGTCAAGGTCGGGGCTAAGCATATCGGCGAGATCTCGGAGCTGTCGGTCCGGAAGGCCGGCGAATGGTTCGAGACCGTGCCCGCATCGCTGAACGCGCAGCAGAACGAGATCGCGGGACGTATCCTGAAGGAGATCCGCGAGCGGCTGACCTTCCTGCTCGACGTTGGCCTCAACTATCTCACCCTGTCCCGCTCCTCCGGCACGCTGTCCGGCGGCGAAAGCCAGCGCATTCGGCTGGCCTCGCAGATCGGCTCAGGGCTGACGGGCGTGCTCTACGTGCTGGACGAGCCGTCGATCGGCCTGCACCAGCGCGACAATGCCCGCCTGCTCGACACGCTCAAGCGGTTGCGCGACCTCGGCAACACCGTGGTCGTGGTCGAGCATGACGAGGACGCCATTCGCCTCGCCGACTACGTGCTCGACATCGGCCCCGGCGCCGGCATGCATGGCGGCAACATCGTCGCCGAAGGCACGCCCGCCGAGATCATGCGCAATCCGAAATCGCTCACCGGCAAATATCTCACCGGCGAGCTCGAGGTCGAGGTGCCGGAGCGGCGCCCGCCGAATCATCGCCGCACCATCAAGGTGGTGAACGCGCGCGGCAATAACCTCAAGAACGTCACCGCGGAGATTCCGCTTGGCCTGTTCACGGCCGTCACCGGCGTCTCCGGCGGCGGCAAGTCGACGCTCCTGATCGACACGCTCTACAAGGCCATTGCGCGCAAGCTCAACGGCGCCAGCGAAGGCGCCGCGCCACACGATCGCATCGAGGGCCTGGAGCATATCGACAAGATCATCGACATCGACCAGTCGCCGATCGGCCGCACCCCACGCTCGAACCCTGCGACCTATACCGGCGCCTTCACGCCGATCCGCGAATGGTTCGCCGGCCTGCCGGAAGCGAAAGCGCGCGGCTACGAGCCGGGCCGCTTCTCCTTCAACGTCAAGGGCGGCCGCTGCGAGGCCTGCCAGGGCGACGGCGTCATCAAGATCGAGATGCACTTCCTGCCCGACGTCTACGTCACCTGCGACGTCTGCAAGGGCAAGCGCTACAACCGCGAGACGCTGGAGGTCCTGTTCAAGGGCAAGAGCATCGCCGACGTGCTCGACATGACCGTCGAGGAAGCCGCCGAGTTCTTCAAGGCGGTGCCGCGCGTGCGCGAGACCTTCCAGACCCTGCACCGCGTCGGCCTCGATTACATCCACGTCGGCCAGCAAGCCACGACCCTGTCAGGCGGCGAAGCGCAACGCGTCAAGCTGGCGAAGGAATTGTCAAAACGCGCCACCGGCCGCACGCTCTACATCCTGGACGAGCCGACCACCGGCCTGCACTTCCACGACGTCAAGAAGCTGCTGGAGGTGCTGCACGAGCTGGTCGCGCAGGGCAACACGGTGGTCGTCATCGAGCACAATCTCGAGGTCATCAAGACGGCCGACTGGGTCATCGACCTTGGCCCCGAAGGCGGCGACGGCGGCGGCGAGATCGTCGCCTGGGGCCCGCCTGAGGACATCGTGAAGGCGCAGCGCAGCTACACCGGCAAATTCCTGGAGCCGGTGCTGAAGAAGGCGCGCAAGCCGAAACGGCGGAGCACGAGCGAGGCGGCGGAGTAACGACGCGATGCCGGACGGTTTCGAATTTGGAGATGATGGCTCATCTTCTGACGTTACCGTACGCGCCAACGTCCCTCGGAAGATCGCGCACAAGACAGCGCTTCTAGCCACGATCGCGACGCAGCTCAGATTTCCAGATTATTTTGGAGGAAATTGGGATGCCCTCGAGGAGTGCATCTGTGATCTATCCTGGTTGCCAACGGGCCGGGTTCTCGTGAAGCACGACGACCTGCCGCTCGTTGATGATGTGCGGAACGCGATTGTCTACGTTGCGATACTGAACAGCGCCGCCCGCAAGATGTCGAAATCGAAGCAACATCCGCTTTCGATCGTGTTTCCCGCCCAATACCGAGACCAGGTCTTGTGGCTACTTCGATCCAGCAAAATCTTGTAGGATCGAAACGTGCCTGTGGATTGGCGCTGATCTCGGAGCAAGACCGACATGTCCGCTGGCCTCGTTCAAACCTTCCGCGCCTTCGCCCACAACAATGCCTGGGCGAACCATCGCCTGCTCACGGCCTGCGCCGGTCTCACCCAGACCGATTTCGAAGCCGCGCGGACCGGTTTCTTCCCGAGCCTCCAGCGCACGCTGAACCACATCTACGTCATCGATCTCTTCTACATCGATGCGCTCGAAGGCGGCTGGCTCGGACCACGAGCCTGGGCAAACGAGGTGCCGTATCCCTCGCCCTCAGAATTGAAGCCTGCCCAAGCCGCAATGGACAGGCGCCTGCTCGCCATCTGCGACGCGCTGACGCCAGAGCTTCTCGACGGCTCGGTCCGGATCAACCGCGACACGCGCGTCCAGACCGAACGCCGCGACCGGCTGCTGATGCATCTGTTCCAGCATCAGATTCATCACCGCGGGCAAGCGCACGCCATGCTGTCGGACACGAACGTCGCGCCGCCCCAACTCGATGAGTTCTTTGCTGAGGGAGAAGCGCCGCTTCGGGCCGCCGAGTTCACCGGACTTGGCTGGACCGAGGAGACGGTGTGGAAAGACTAAAGGCGCTGCCTCGATGCCCGGATATGCAGGCGCTATAAGCCGGACTTTAACCGAGCATCAACTGGATCAACGACCAAGAACCCATGCATGGCCACCTCTCGGATCGCTGAGAAGATCGGGTACAAGCATGTCATGGACACCAGACAACCTCTGGTTAAATTAGGAACGATCGCTATACTTTCCGGCCTCACTGGAGGTTCGACTTGATCGACGAAATAGCTCCTTCCAATTTGCGATTCGAATTTCAAGTCACCAAGGACGAAGACAAACTCTTCAGAACTCTTGTTGGCAAGAAACTCAAGACTTTCCTCGATCGCCGTATCCACCGGATGGTTGCAGTCGTCGCGTTCGTTATTGTCGTCACCTCGGGATACATTGCCCTGGATCGGGGGTGGCTCACACCGCGCGTTATGTTTATGTCGATACTCAGTTTCGTACTCGGCGAGTTCTACATGTTTTTCATGTCGATCTGGCCCGCGCGTCGAATGTTCGACAGAATGTTCGAGCTCGACCAAATTGGCGAAATGAGGTGGCATGTTGTCTTTGACGATTTCTCAATCATCGTTCGAACGCCCAACGTCGAAAGCCGGATGTGTTGGGATGGAATCGCGGAGGTCGAAGATTCTGAGACCATCGTGGTGATATGGTATAATTCGAGACAGGGTTTTTATATTCCAGCCCGAGTTTTCGCCGACACTTCAGCGCGCACTGCATTCACGAAATGGGCCAGCGAGCATGTGCGGCGAGCTAAGGCGTTGTCGGCATCTACTACATCCGCATCGGCCACGCTGGCTGAGAACTAGCCTACATCACATGTGACGAGAACGGAGCCGTGTCTCATCTGTCCTGGACTCGCGCGTGACAACCACATAATGGACCACGCTGCCGGCGATCTCAGAGATTTGGACTCAGTGCCCTATTCCCTCGCCATCTTCGACCTCGACGGCACGCTCGTCGACAGCTTCCCGTGGTTCCTGCGCACCATCAACGATGTTGCCGATCGCTTCGGCTTCCGGCGCGTGCGGGATGAGGATGTCGAGTCGCTCAGGCATGCCTCGACGCGGGAGATTCTCAGCCGACTTGAAGTGCCCGTGTGGAAGCTGCCGGCCATTGCGCGCTATGCGCGGCGGTTGAAGGGAGAAGCGGCCGCGGAGATTTCGCTGTTTGCGGGCACGGAGGCGATGCTGCGAACGCTGGCGGAGTGCGGCGTGCAGCTTGCGCTGGTGACGTCGGACAGCGAGGTCAATGCCCGCCAGAAACTCGGCGCGTCCGCTGCGCTGTTCGCGCATTTCGACTGCGCCGCGTCGTTGTTCGGCAAGCCTGCAAAATTTCGCCGGGTGATCCGCCGCGCCGGCGTCAACCCGGAGAACGTCATCGCAATCGGCGATGAAGTCCGCGACATCGAGGCGGCGCGCGCAGTGAGCATTGCCTGCGGTGCGGTCAGCTGGGGCTATGCCGCGCCGGCGGCGCTGCAGGCGCTTGCACCCGATTACATGTTCGCGCAGATGGGCGAGATCGCGGCGGCGATCTGCCGGACGCCGGCAAGCGCCTGACAGGCGCGGCACGGCGGGAGCGCGGCTCGCGCCCTCTAGACCTTGCGTTGCCTGACGGGCAAAACACGCCAGCCTTGGGGCAATGGACGCCGGCAAAAATATTCCGCTTTATCGAATTTCGGAAATCGCGTAAGTGTGGCGGCAACCCGGCCCATGGAAGAGGGGCGTATCGCGATCGTCACGACGCGGGCCGGACGGTGGTGGGCGCGGGTCACATCGGCGCGATCGGATCTTGCAGGGCGGGCAACCGTGAGCAAGACCCTCGCGCAAACGACCGGTGTGACTGCGTACGGCAAAATCGTGTGGTCCTGGCGCCCGGGTCTGTGCGCCAAGGCTCGTGGTGATGTGCGATGTCCAACCGGACATGCACATCAGTCATCCGCGAGACGACGGGGGCAATAGTGCATCGCTCCCCGGGGAGATCACGACATAAGCCGTCAAACCACTGCGCAGGGAAGGCCGGATGTTTCGGCTTCACCTGTATGCCGCTGTGCAGCCTCTTGTAGCGCAACCTATCGCACAGTGGACCGCGGGTGCCAGCCTGGCACCCGGTCTTCCCTGCGCCCTCTTTCAGATGAGGGTGACGTTGCAGAGCAAAACTCGGGCGAGATCAGCCGCGAGGACGTTGAAGCATGTCCGCGATTTCAAATTGCCTACCAGACGAAGCTTGCCCGAAGCTGTCCCTTGCGCGGGGCTTGCGATGCGGCGGTTGGGCGCAACCGATCCCTGGGGGTGTCGCCCAGAATCGCAGTAATGATTGGAAACAATATTTCTGCGTACTGGCATGAGGCCAGTTGTCTGCCTTGCGACCCGGCAATGACTGACGGACGTCCAAGACCTCGCCAAAAAGATCCGTCGACAAGTCCCGCCGAGCCGTCAGGAATCCCCCATGGTGTCCACCTATTTCAACTACAGCTACGTCGCGCGCAATCTGGCTCAGTCCCTGACGCGGGTGGCGCAGCAATCGGACGTCTCGCGCGAAGCCGCCTATTACAAGGCCAATATCGGCAAGGTGCACAGCGTCGACGACCTGATGAACGACTACCGCCTGTATCACTACGTCACGAAAGCCTATGGCCTGGAAGACATGGCCTACGCCAAGGCGTTCATGAAGAAGGTGCTGCAGAGCGACCTCTCCGATCCCAAGAGCTTTGCCAATACGCTGATCGACAAGCGCTACCAGGATTTTGCCGCGGCCTTTTCCTTTGCCGGCGGCGAAACCAAGGTCGCGCAATCGGCCAACCAGACCGATGACATGATAGGGCTGTACACGGCCACCATGAAGAGCAACGTCGACGCAATTGCCGCCGACACGACATACTACAATGCCAAGATCGGCGGCGTGACCAGCGTCGACCAGCTCCTCAACGACGATCGTCTTCGCAATTACGTCGCTTCGGCATTCGGCATCGACCAAAGCAAATGGTCCCGCGACACGATCAAGCAGGTCTTGTCCAGCGATCCCGCGGATCCGAACAGCTACGTCAATGTCACCTTCACCTCGAAGCTGAATGGCCTCAACGCCCAGCTTGCCCAGGCCAAATCGGATGCAGCCGACGCCAGCGCAAAGATTGCCGACTACACGACGCAATTGTCGCAGCCCGGGGCCGACGTCGATCATTTGAAGGTTCAGATACTGGTCGAAAAATACCGCCTGCAGACGACCACGAGCACCATCTCCAGCACCAACGACACCATCGCGACCACCAGCCGGTTCGTGGATCTGGCCGGCGCATTCGAATTTGCAGCCGACGGATCGCTTCCATCGGGGACACCGGCGCAGTCAGCTGCAAACCTTGCGCTCACCAACAAGAACTTCGACGACAGCAAATCGGCCGTCTATGCGGCGGCAAGCCCGTTGCAGGAAGCCGTGGTGATCGGGCAGTTCGCAAAGATCATTCCCCATGTGACGTCGGTCCAGGGGCTGATGTCCAACACCACCGCGTACAATTTTGCGCTTGCAGCCGTCGGCCTCGATCCCACGCAAGTCTCGCAATCCACCGTGACGTCCGCTCTCGAGAGCGACCTCAACGATCCCAAGAGCTACGTCTATACGCTCAAGGACGATCGATACGTCAAGCTGGCACGCGCGTTCAACTTCGACGCCAAGGGCAATCTGACGACGCCGCTGACGGCGCAGGGTTCGGCCGAGATCCTCGACATCGCCAGAGCTTACGTCCTTGGCAAGCTGAAATTCGCAAGCCCGCAGGACCAGCCGAAAATCAAGGCTCAGGCCCAGAAGGACGCATCGGACTATCAACAGGCGATCGGCGACATCAAGAGCGTTTCCGATTTGCTCGCGAACAGGAAGCTGATCGACTTCGTTCTCGTCGCCAAGGGCCTGGACCCTGCGAAAGTGAGCACCGCCGATCTCAAGAAGATGTTCGCCTCCGATCTGAACGATCCCAAGAGCTTCGTGAACACGCAAAGCGATCCCCGCTTTTCCGAGATCGTGGCGTCGTTCAACTTCGACAGCAAGGGCAACGTCGCGCGCCTTCCGACGATGGGGCCGCAAAAGCGCGATCAATTCCTGGCAACGCAGAAGAACTATCTCGAGCAGAGCCTGGAGCAGCAGCAGGGCGATGCGAATCCCGGCGTGCGTCTGGCGCTGTATTTCCAGCGCATGGCCGGACACATCAACTCGGCCTACGACATCCTTGCCGACAAGGCTCTTTCGGAGGTGTTTCGAACCACGTTCGATCTGCCGGACCAGATGGCTGCGATGCAGATCGATCAGCAAGCCAAGATCGTTGAGAAATACCTCAATCTCAAGGATCTCTCCGATCCCACCAAGCTTTCAAAGCTGCTCAGCCGCTTCTCCGCCATGTATGACGCCAAGAACGCCAGCCAGACCTACTCGCCCGTGCTCGACCTCTTCCAGGGATCAAGCTCGGGGACAACGTCTGGCTTCAGTGACTCCACATACCTCGCCATGGCGAAGATGCGCACCGGCCCATGGTGATCGTGGGCTGCAGAGGCGTGGCCCGTGGATGAGGGAGGCGACGCAAGTCGTTGTTGCAAGCTAGGCCAAAACCTCCAGCACAAGCTCCATCGTCATCAGCACGGGATTGTCGCCGCGGACCAGCCGTCCCTCGGCAAGGCCGCCGGTGTAGTCGATCAGGGCGACGTCGAGCACGGCCTCCAGCACGCCCGATGTGCCCGGCCCGATCGTTCCGGCGGTGATCGCAAGCTCCGTGGCGAACGGCTCGGTTACGCCGCCATGGCTGAAACGTGCGCCGACGGTCGAGCCGACGCCGCCATGAATCTTCGCTCGCGCGATGCCGCGTGCGCGGCAGAAAGCTTCGAGGCAACCGGCAAAATCCTGGTTGGGGCGCAGCCGCAGGGCGAAGGCGCGGCTTGTCGTGCGCGCGCCCGTGCTTGCCGAGACAACAGGCCCGAACAGCTTGAAATTGGTCTCGCCGTCCGGCTCCGCGGTGAACATCGCGCCATCGATACCGAAGGCCTGGACCTCGAACGGTTCAGCGACGACGGTCTCGTCCGGCAGCACGTGGCCGCCGCTCGCCTTGCCGTCCGCTTCGGTCCAGAGCCCGTGGCAGTGAAAGAACGGCGCCCCGTCGCGCGAGCCCAGCGTCATGCTGCCGAGCCTTGTGCGCGTCACACCCGCGGGCCGATACGTGTCGCTGTAGAACGCCGCGTTCTCGCCGGTCTTCGACAGCGCCGGCATCACATAGCCGAACGGTCCGAGCGCGCCGCTGGTGAAATTCAACACGCCGCCGGCAAAACCTTCCGCGGCAAAGCCGCGGCGTGCGGCTTCGAGCAACGGCAGGCCGGCTTGAAGCGTGAACGAGAAGGCGCGTCCCCTCGCCTCCACCCATTGGATCCGCTCGGTGACGGGCGCACCCGGCTGCTTGATGCTTCGCATTGCGCCCGTTCAGCCCGTCTTGGTCGTGTCGAGATCGAGCAGCCCGCGCGCCTCGAGCTCGTCGCGCACCATGCGCTTCGGCACCTTGCCGTAGCCGGATTTCGGCAGCGCCTCCCAGAAGAAGAAGCGCTTCGGCATCTTGTAGCGCGGCACCTTCGGCGACAGGAACGCCGCCATCTCGGCCTCACTCACGGCCTTTGCGCCCTCGCGCGGAACGCAGACGGCGACGCCGACCTCGCCCCAGGTCGCATCGGGGACGCCGAGCACGGCAACCTCGCCCACCGCGGGATGGGTCAAAATCTTCTCCTCGATCTCGCGCGGATAGATGTTGGAGCCGCCGGAAATGTACATGTCGGAGGCACGGCCAGTGATGTAGACGAACCCCTCCTCGTCCATGTGGCCGAGGTCGCCGGTGCGGAACCAGCCGTTGCGGAACGCCTTCGCATTGGCCTCGGGGTTGTCGTAATAGCCGGCGAGCACGGCGGGCCCGATCACGCAGATCTCCCCGCTCTGGTTCGCCCCCAGCTCGCGTCCCTCGTCGTCCTGGATCGAGACCTGCATGCCGGTGCGCTCGAAGCCGCAGGTGCCGATCTTCGCATGCGGCCCATCCTCGAGATCGTGCAGCGCAGCCGGCAATACGGTGATGTTGCCGGTGACCTCGCCGAGCCCGAAATATTGCACGATGACCTTGCCGAGCTTCCTCAGCGCGGCCTTCTGATCCTCGCGATACATTGGCGCGCCGGCATAGATGACGTGGCGCAGCGAGGAATGATCGTATTTGTCGGCAGCGGGGTGCTCGACCATCATCTTCAGGATCGTCGGCACCGTGAAGAGATTGCCGACGCGATGCTTCTCGATCAAGCGGAACGCCTCGTCGATATCGAACTTCTCAGTCGGCAGCAGCACGGTGCAGACGCCGCGCGCGGTCTGCACCAACTGATGCACGCCCGCGCCGTGCGACAGCGGCGCCACCACCAGCGAGGCATCGGCCTCCGTCACGCCCGGCGTCAGGTCGGCGAGATGATTGGTGACCACAAACCCCATCTGGCCGTGGGTCAGCACCGCCGCCTTGGAGCGGCCCGTCGTTCCCGAGGTGAAGAAGAACCAGCAGGGATCGTCGTGCTCGACCGCGACGTTCTCGACCACCTGGCCGGCATGCGCAGCAATAGCCTCGGCCACCGAGCACTCGCCGAAGGAGGACTTGCCATCGATGCTCCAGGTGAATTCCAGCGCACTGCCCGTCACGGCCGCCGCATGCTCAGGGAAGTCGACGTGGCACAGGAACGCCTTCGCGCCCGAGGCCTGGGCGAGATAGGCGACCTCATCGGGCATCAGGCGGAAATTGGTGGGCACCCAGACCGCGCCGAGCCGAAACGCGGCGAACATCGAGACGAACATCTCCTCGCCATTCTTGGAATGGACGAGAATGCGGTCCCCCTTGACGATGCCGCGCGCAGCGAGTGACGCCGCGAGGGCCGAGACCCGCGCGTCGATCTCGCGCCAGGTCCACGACCTCTCACCCCAGACGAAACCGTGACGCGAGCCATGCCGCCGCGCATTCTGCGTCAGCATGTAAGCGAGATTCATGACACGGCGGGACATGCGGAGCGGCTGCATCGGGCTTCCTCTTCGGCGGCAGACGGCACGCGGGCCGTCCGCTCATTGCAGCCCATTTATCGCCATCGGCCGCGCGGTAGCAAGACCGCCGGTCGCGCATTTGCCCTACGGCTTGTTGAACGCGAAAGGCGTTTGCGTGATTGCCATTTCCTTGACGCAGGCCTGCGCTCCGAAGCCGCCGCAATAGCTGCCATGCAGATCGAACCGGATGACACGCGCCGAGCCTTGCTTCATCGCGGGGGCGACGATGGTGTAGCTGCGGACATAACCGTCGAACACGGAGCGAATGCTGCCGTCGGGCCGCGTCACCAGGATATCCAGCACGCAGCCGCCGGTTCCGCAATAGGTGCTCTCGCGCTGGCCACATTTGGTATCGCGAAAATCGACGATGTAATCGTCGCGGCCGTCTCCGGTCAGGTCAACCTTGCGCACCGTGTCGGGTGCGAACGTCACAGCGCCGCCGCCCTGGCTGTCGCATTCCTGATTGGCGTAGTGCAGCGCCTTCTGCACGGCCGCCGGATAGTCGGCAGGATCAAACGGCTTCGCCTCATCGGCATGCGCGGCAACAGCCAGCAGAACGAACGGGAGGATCAAATAGCGCATGCGCGTTGGTCGCCGGCACGGTCGCGATCGTTCAGGGAATTTTAAACATGATCGGCGCAACCTTCCTCCGTTCTCGCGTACAGAGTGCCACATCATGATCAAAGCGCCCGCCTTCCTCCTGCTGTCGCTGGCGCTTGCCGGATGCGCAATGGGCCCGCAAGCCCATTTGGTCTCCGATCCCGCCTTCAAGCCCGCCCGATACGCCTGGGACGGTGCCGGCGGCGAGGATCCCAACCAGCCGCGCCCCGCCGCCGGGCCATCGCGGACAACGCGCACCGCAGCCGGATCCGACCGCGCCAGCTCGCAAGCCGGACTCCAGCCCTATTCGAAGGAGTGGTGGCAGACCCAGGACGGCATCGAGGCCGCGCAGGACGCCAAGGTCAATCGCTCCCTCGTCATCTGCCAGGGCTGCCTCCCCCCGAAACAGCAGCCGGAAGATTCGCGCCTTGCCAAGGCGGCGGATTGAACCGAACCGGGCCTGCGCCGGTCTATAGAGGTACCGCGCCGACACCGGCCCTTCCGGCCTAACGTCCCGCGCCGTCATTCCAGGAACGCTTCATGCTCACCCGCCGCACCCTCATTGCCGCCTCTCTGTTCGCCGCCGCGCCCGCCTTGGCTCAAGCGCCCGCGCCGAGCGATCCCGCAGCCATCCTGACTGCGATCTACACCCGTGCCGCCAAGGGCAAGGGCGACGGCGGTGCAGCCTTCGTCACCGAGAGCAAGGCGGCGAAGGCGAAATATTTCTCCAAGGCGCTGGTCGCGCTATGGGCCAAGGCGGATGCGCACACGCCGAAGGGCGACGTCGGACCGATCGATTTCGATCCCGTCACCAATTCGCAGGAACCCGACGTGAAGTCGTTCAAGGTTGACGCGGAGAAGACGGAGGCCGACAAGGCGAGGCTCGCGGTGACCATCACCGGGCACCGCAACGACCGCAAACCCGCAGACCAGGTCGTGCGTTACGACTTCGTGCGCGAAGCTGGCAGCTGGAAGATCGACGACATCAAGGGCACCTCCGACGGCGAAGCCTGGTCGATCCGCAAGATGCTATCGGACTCGCTGAAAAGCTGATCGGAAATTTCATGAGCGACGTCATCAACAACAAGGCACATCACCGTTACGAGCTGGAGGTGGACGGCCACCTTGCGACCGAGCACTACAAGCTCGACGGCAATGTCATCACATTCGAGCATACCGACGTGCCGAAAGAGCTTGGCGGCAAGGGCGTCGGCTCAAGACTGGTGCAAGGCGCCCTCGACCAGGTGCGCGCCAGCGGCCTCAAGCTGATCCCGCAATGCCCGTTCGTGAAGGCGTGGATCGAGAAGCATCCGGACTATCAGGGCCTGGTGAAGACGTAAGCGAGACCCGGTCCCTCACAACGCTCCAAGCTTTTTCAACGCCTCCTGCGCCGTCTGCAGACCCGGCTTCAACTCCAGCGCCTTCCGGAAGTCGGCGATCGCGCCCTGCTTTTCTCCAAGCCGCATTCGGGCCTGGCCGCGATTGTTCCAGGAGAAAACGTCGGCCGGATCGAATTGCAGCGCCTTGTCGTAATCGGCGAGCCCACCCTTGTTGTCGCCGAGATAGAGCCGGATCATACCGCGATTGCGCCAACCGCGGGCATCGGTCGGTGCGACGCGGATCGCCTCGCCATAGTCGGCGGCTGCACGGTCGAGCTGCTCGCTGTCGCGATAGACGTTGCCTCGATCAATATAGGCGAGCACGTCGGGCGCGAGCTTGATCCGCATGGTGAAGTCCGCCAGCGCGTGCGCTGTGTCGTGCTTGCGGGCGTAGACGTAACCGCGATTGGCGTAGGCGGTGGCATAGCCGGGATTGCGCTTGATCGCCGCGTCGAAATCGGCGATTGCGCCGTCGAGGTCGCCCTTGTTGTAGCGGGACTCGCCACGATTGCCGTAGGCCATCGCCAGCGACGGATCGAGCTTGATGGCTTCGTCGTAGTCGGCGATGGCGCGATCGTAGTCGCGCTTGAAGCTGTAGACGCGACCGCGATTGTTGAAGGCGCAGGCATAGGTCGGATCGAGCTTGACCGCCTCATCGAGGTCGGACAGCGCCGCCTCGAGCTCCCGTTTCTCGGTCAGCCCATGACCGCGGTTGCAATAGGCACCGGCAAGCCTCCGGCCGGTCTCGCTCTTGGTGTCGATCACGGTCGAGCAGGCCTTCACCCTTTCATCCGGCGTGCTGGCGGGGCCGACACAGGCCTCCCACGCCGGACCGCCCTCGGCTACGGCCGGTACCGGCGTTGTCGGGACGAGCACGACGAGCATGGCCATGAGGCTGAGCGGGACGCGCATTTTCCAGATATCTCCCCTGCGGCAACCTCCCTTGGTCGCGCCTTGGCAAGCGAGGGTTCAGGCGCCTAGATCAACAGATCAGCATGGCCTCGGAAGGACCTCGAATGACGGTAGCGGTACGCGACAACAAGGACAGGAGCCGCTTCGAACTCGACGTCGGCCACGAGCTCGCCTTCGCCAACTACCGGCTGACGTCATCGGCGGTGATCATCACTCACACGGAAACGCCGCGTGCGCTGCGCGGCCGCGGCCTTGCGTCCGAGTTGATCAAGGGCGCGCTGGAACTGATCCGTCACGACGGCAAGAAGGTGATCGCTGGCTGCGGTTTCGTCGTCGACTATCTCGAGAAACATCCCGAGGATGCTGATCTCGTCGCCTGAATGCAAAAGGGCCCGCTCCAACGCGGGCCCCCAGGCATCCATCGACCGAGCCGTCGATCAGTGCTTGATTTCAGGCGGCAGCTTGCCGCCATTGGCGGCGAGCTTGGACATCACCTGCTTGTGCAGCCAGACATTCATGCTGGCGGAGTCGTTGGTGTCACCGGTGTAGCCGAGCTCCTTGGCAAGGTCCTTGCGCGCAGCAAGGCTGGAATCGACGTCGAGCGCCTTCATGAGATCGACGATCGACGTGCGCCATTCGAGCCTCTCGCCCTTGTGGGCGGCGGCCGCCTTGTCGACGATCGCAGCAACATCGACGGTCGCTGCCGGTGCGGCCGCAGGTGCGGACGCTGGCGCCGATCCGCCCGGCGCGGCCTCTGCAGGGGCGCTGCCCGCGGGTGCGCCACCGGCGGGCGCAGCGGAAGCCGCATGGCTGCCGAAGATTGCGCCCATGATTTTCCCGAAAATGCTCATGTCTGCTCCCCGAAAAGGATCCTGTTGGAGGACCCTTATAAATGAAGTTTCCGCATTGCGCCTGCGCTGTACGCGCGACCCGCAAGCAGCATGAGCTTATCTGCGGCGAAATGACGACCGAATGACGTCATCGAGGTTGCACTGCGGCATCGAATCTCACCCAAGCGTGAGGGACAGGACTCGGAAATCGGCGTAGGCTTCGCTTTCAGTTCGCGATGCCACCCGGAATTCGCGT
Organism: Bradyrhizobium campsiandrae; assembly: GCF_014529705.1. GTDB lineage: Bacteria > Pseudomonadota > Alphaproteobacteria > Rhizobiales > Xanthobacteraceae > Bradyrhizobium > Bradyrhizobium campsiandrae. The sequence continues at coordinate 17,137 of NZ_JAANIH010000035.1, read as the reverse complement.
CTGGTTGGACTCGCGAAACCTAAAAAAGCGGCCGATTGCGCCGTTGCTGGCGCCAAGCTCGGCTGCATGGCAAGGGAGCAAGCCGACCATGGCCACACTCTATCAGGGCAATGTGCCCACGATGGCCCAGACCGCAGACGCGGCTGGACCGGTGATCCGAACCATAGAACTCTCCGACCTCCATGAGGCGCTCAAGCGCGGCTGGGACGATTTCAAGGCGGTTCCGAGCCACGCCATCATTCTCTGCGTGATCTATCCGGTGCTGGGCCTCGTAATCGCACGCGTCGCGATGGGCTATTCAGTCATACCTCTGCTGTTTCCACTCGCCGCTGGCTTCGCCCTGATCGGTCCGTTCGCCGCACTCGGCCTCTATGAGCTGTCGAGCCGCCGCGAACGCTATGAGGAAGCCAGCGCCTGGGACGCCCTGGATGTGCTGCGCTCGCCCTCCTTCGGCGCCATGGTCGGCCTCGGCACTCTGCTGCTTGCATTGTTCGTGACCTGGGTCGCGACCGCGCAGGCGATCTATGTGGCGGCGTTCGGCTATGAAGGCGTGAGCGGAATCTCGGATTTCGTGACGCGCGTGCTGACGACCTCACAGGGCTGGTGGCTGATCGTGGTCGGCTGCGGCACGGGTTTCCTGTTCGCGCTGGCTGCCCTCTGCATCAGCGCCGTCTCGTTTCCGCTGATGCTCGACCGCCATGCCGGCGCGCTGGAGGCGATGGTCACCTCGCTTCGCATCGTCGCCAAGAACCCGGTGCCGATGGCAGCCTGGGGCCTGATCGTGGCAGTGCTGCTGGCGCTCGGCACGATCCCCGCGTTCCTCGGGCTCGCCGTCGTCATCCCGCTGCTCGGCCACGCCACCTGGCATCTCTATCGAAGGGTCATCGTGTCCGAACCCGGCGCCCGGCCGGTACCGCCTCCGCCGCAGCGTCCGCGCAAGCCTGCCGCCGATTTCCCCGCCAATCTGTTTCCGTGGCGGAATCGGCAATAGGATTGGCGGCGCCTGACGATCGCCTCACAGCCGATCCGCTCCGCGGCCCGGATAGGATCGGCTGCTGCCATACGCCTTGCTTTGGCCGCGGTTACATCAGACATTGCCGCCGCCGGTCATGTCCCTTCACGGAATCAATTACCTCTGATGACCCTGACGATTTCTCGTCTCGCTCTCGCAGCCCTTGCCCTCTCAGTGTCAATCCTATCCGTCGAGCCCGCTTTAGCCGCGGTCGCCTGCGGCTCCGGCAATTTCGACGCCTGGCTCGCCGACTTCAAGACTGAGGCTGCAGCCAAGGGCATCTCGCAGCAAGCCATCAGCGCCGGACTTGCCGGCGTAACGCTGGATCAGAGCGTGCTCAACCGTGACAAGTCGCAGAAGGTCTTCAATCAGACCTTTGAAGAGTTTTCAGGTCGCATGGTGCCGCCCCGGATGACGCGCGGCTCCAACATGATGAAGCAATACGGATCGGTGCTGTCGCGCATCGAGCAGACCTATGGCGTGCCGGGCGAGGTCCTGGTGGCGATCTGGGGTCTTGAAACCGATTTCGGTGTCAATACCGGCAAGTTCGCGACGATCCGCTCGCTCGCGACCCTTGCCTATGATTGCAGGCGCGCCGAGCAGTTTCGTGGCGAGCTGATGGATGCGCTACGCATCGTCCAGCGCGGCGATCTCGCGCCCGCGGACATGAAAGGCGCCTGGGCCGGCGAGCTCGGCCAAACCCAGTTCATGCCGTCGTCATGGATGAAATACGCCGTTGATTTCGACGGCAACGGCAAGCGCGACCTGTTGCACAACGCGCCCGATGTGCTCGCCTCCACCGCCAACTATCTCGCTGGCTATGGCTGGCAGAAGGGTAAGGATTGGCAGCCAGGGAGTCCGAATTTCGCTGTGCTCCAGCAGTGGAACAAGAGCGAGGTCTATTCCAAGACAGTGGCCTATTTTGCCACCCAGCTCGCGCACGCCCCTTAAGACGCGCGCAAAGACAAAATGCGTAGGGCCGATCGCCTTGCGACCGGCCCTCTCTTGGATTGCGTTGACCTACCCGCTTACTTGCCCATGGTGGCGTGCATCGCCTTGTTCAGGTGCATGCCGCACGCACCCATCTTGCCGTTGAGAAGTGAGTCCTGTGCGGATGCAATTTCCTTCTGCGCGACCGCCTTGCCGTCGCCGTCGGGCATCGCCTCGATCGCGGTCTCCGTCTTCTCCAGATTGCCCGAGCTGCAGCCGCCCATGGCATGCTTGGCGGCCTGAACCGGCGCGACGGCGAACGCTACGGCAGCAATTGCGATAACCCCGAGTAACTTCGTCATGATGTTACTTTCCTTCTCATTTTTTTGGACAGAACCGGCGAAATTGCCGGAATCTGCGACATGATTTTGCTGCCTACGCGGCAACTTGCCGCAATAAATTCCCTGCGAGAATTGCGTGATGTTGCGCGATGCGCAGAGCCGCATGCGCAATTTCTGATTTTCATTACAACTTTGTAATCTACCTCTACACGCTCGGCGTGTGTGCAGCGCATCATGGGGCTCTGCTGCCGAGACCAACCGCGCAGGAGATCACGAAGGCTCAGCCAGCCGGCTCCCCATGCCTCCCTCAATAAGTGAATATAAATTCATATCTCTAAAAGACGATTTATGCGAATCACGCATGCCGGACTTGGGCTTACAAGCTAGCCAAGTCACTTGCTGATCACGGAAATGCAACTTATTTCCGAACAATCGGAACTGTGAATTGCTTGGTAAACCCGTGATTTCACGGACGTTTATAGCACTTTACGGGCATTTTTGCCTGGCGATTGGGCGGGAGTGCCATCGGGTTAATCGTCCCTTACCAATGCCATGCGCTCTCCGCTTAGCTGCATCGCAACATCGGAACTTTCGCACTGCACCACTCTCACCTATATTCATTTCAACGATGAGGCCCGGGCAAGGGCTGAATCGAACTACAGGAGACTACCAATGCTGCTCTCGCTCATCCGCATGATCCAGGCTTTCCGGGACTATCAGCGCAATGTTGCCGAGCTGTCCCAGCTCAGCGATCGCGAACTGGCCGACATCGGCCTCGATCGCTCGGACATCCCGCGCGTTGCCGCCGGTCAGTATCAGGGCTGATACCCTTCAGCCCTTTTATCGGACGAACCGATAACGCCCGCCTCGCGCGGGCGCTGTCGTTTGTGATGGCAGAAAACTCGATCTCCACGATTCCACTCGCCGCTGAAAAGCGCTACCTGTCCGCCCCATGACAGGACCCCTATCCAACACCGTGCACGTCATCGGTGCCGGCCTTGCCGGTTCCGAAGCCGCCTGGCAGGTCGCCAAATCAGGCGTGCCCGTGGTGCTGCACGAGATGCGGCCGGAGCGCATGACCGAGGCCCACCGCACCGACGGGCTCGCCGAGCTCGTCTGCTCCAACTCGTTCCGTTCGGACGATGCCGCCAACAACGCCGTCGGCCTGCTGCACGCCGAGATGCGCCGCCTCGACTCGCTGATCATGCGCGCAGCAGACGCCAACCAGGTGCCTGCCGGCGGTGCGCTGGCGGTCGACCGTGAGGGCTTCTCCGCGGCCGTCACCAAGGCGTTGAACGACCATCCGCTGATCGAGATTGCCCGCGGCGAGATCAAGGGCCTGCCGCCGGCGGATTGGGACAACGTCATCGTTGCGACCGGCCCCCTCACCTCCGCCCCGCTGGCTGACGCCATCCGCGAACTCACCGACGAGAACGCGCTCGCCTTCTTCGACGCGATCGCGCCGATCGTGCACCGTGAGTCCATCGACATGTCGGTGGCCTGGTTCCAGTCGCGCTACGACAAGGTCGGCCCCGGCGGCAATGGCGCCGACTATATCAACTGCCCCATGACCAAGGAGCAGTATGACGGCTTTGTCGCAGCCCTGATCGCGGGCGAGAAGACCGAGTTCAAGCAGTGGGAGACCAACACACCCTATTTCGACGGCTGCCTGCCGATCGAGGTGATGGCGGAGCGCGGTCCCGAGACGCTGCGTCACGGCCCGATGAAGCCGGTCGGCCTCACCAATCCGCACGATCCCGCGACGAAGGCCTACGCGATCGTACAGCTGCGCCAGGACAACAAGCTTGGCACGCTCTACAACATCGTCGGCTTCCAGACGAAGCTGAAATACGGCGAGCAGCAGCGCATTTTCCGCACCATTCCGGGGCTGGAGAAAGCGGAGTTCGCCCGCCTCGGCGGCCTGCATCGCAACACCTTCCTCAACTCGCCGAAGCTGCTCGACGGCCAGTTGCGCCTGCGCGCGCAGCCGCGGCTGCGCTTTGCCGGCCAGATGACCGGCTGCGAAGGCTATGTGGAATCGGCCAGCGTCGGCCTGATCGCCGGCCTCTACGCGGCGGCCGATGCGCGTGGCGAGCAGATTGCGAGCCCGCCGGCCACGACGGCGCTCGGGTCGCTGCTGGGCCATATCACTGGCGGCCACATCGAGACCATCGAGCCGGGCACGCGCTCGTTCCAGCCGATGAACATCAATTTCGGCCTGTTCCCGCCGCTTGCAAACCCGCCGACGAAGAAGCCCGACGGCACGCGCCTGCGCGGTAACGAGAAGACGGTGGCCAAGAAACAGGCGATGAGCGCTTTGGCGCTCGCCGATCTCGATCGCTGGATCGCCGATCATTTGCGCATCGCCGCTGCCGCGTGAGATATCGATGAGTCTCCCGAAAGATGACGCCGCGATGCTCTCGGCGCGCTGGACCGAGGGCGTGCTGCTCAAGCGCGACGTGTTCTCGACCGTCGAGCGTGGCCGTTTTCGCGGCGACGGCGGCGAGGTCGACGCCGTGCTGCGCCGGCTCGATGAAGTGCCGTGGTGGTCGTTCCCGCTCGCGCGTCACCTGTTCGCGCGCGAGAAACGTGCACTGGCACTCGCCAAGGACCTCGATGTCGGCCCCGAACTGCTGTGGGCCGGCCGACGCGCGCTGGTGCGCGGCTTCGTCGACGGCGTCGCGCTGCATCTGGCCAAGCCGCATGGCGACCTCGCTTATTTCCGCTCGGCCAAGGCCGTGCTGCGCCGGCTGCGCCGCGCCGGCATCTGTCACAACGATCTCGCCAAGGAGCAGAACTGGCTGGTCGGCCGCGACGGGCGCGCCTACGTCACTGACTTCCAGCTCGCCGCCTGCTTCCGCAGGCGCGGCCGGCTCTATCGCATCCTCGCCTACGAAGACCTGCGGCATCTGCTCAAGCACAAGCGCTCCTACGCGCCCGAGGCGCTGACGCCGCGCGAGCGAAGGATCCTGGCCAAGAAGTCCTTCGCCGCGAGCCTCTGGCTTGCCACCGGCAAGAAGGTCTACCGCGCGATCACCCGCGGCCTGTTCAACTTCACCGACCGCGAGGGCGGCGGCCGCCGTCTCGTCAACGACGCGCCGGTGCTGGCCGCACTGATCCGCCAAAACCCAGGGGTACGTGACACCGCGATCGTCGCCTTTGCCGACCGCCGCTCCGGCGTCGGGCTCTATGCGTTCGTGGAGGCCGATCAGGCTGCGCTCGAGAGCCAACTCCGCAACGCACTCACGGTCGCCAAAGGGCCGAAGCCGCCGGAACATATTCAGGTGGTCCACGCCCTGCCGCGCGATGCCGGCGGCAAGCCGCGCACCGAGATCCTGCAATTGGTCGCAATGAACCAGCTCGACCTGATCGAGCCGATGATGAAGAACGACCAGGACCGGGCCTTCCTCAAGGACATCCTGGAGCAGCGCAAGAACCTGCGCGATCGCTTCAACTTCGAGGCGGACCTGCCGACCGGTTAAACACCGGGGCAGCCTCCGCCTTGAAGCGTCCACAATGCCGGGGGAGAAGCCGAGATCACGCTGACTTGGGGACCAATGACGAGCTGGGGGACCATGAGACGCCGCGCGGCCCTGCTGATCGCAGCTCTCGCGCTGCTGGCAGCGGCGCCTGCGACGGCCGCGGAATCCCCCGCCGAACAAATCTCCGGCTTCCGCCTCAAGCATGGTGAGGGCCGCGTCGTGCGCGACGCAACTCTGGACCGCATCGCCATGGACCAGGCGCGCGCGATGGCGGCGAAAGACGACCTCAGTCACGATGCCCTCGGCCCGTTCACCAAACGCGTCGCACCGTCAGGCGCGGGCCGCGCGGCCGAGAACATCGCCTATGGCTACGACAATTTCGAGAAGACGCTCGGACAGTGGATCGACTCGTCCGGGCACCGCAAGAATCTCTTGCTGCACAACGCCTCCCGCGTCGGCATCGCGAGCGCGAAGAATGCCAGCGGCAAGCGCACCTATTGGGCCATGGTGATTGCCGGCGATTACGAGCCGAAGCCGGGCAAGGGCAAACGCAAGAATGACGAGGAGCCGCTGGTCGCCGTGAAGCGCGAGACCGCTCCTGCCAGCAAGCCAAAATCGAGCAACTGTCACATCAAGCTGCTTGGCCTCTGCATCTGAGGTGGAACGCGGTCGCGGCCGCGGTGTTACTTGCCTTGCTCTGCGCATTCGCTCAATGCAGGGGACCGCGCCAGGGAGAGATGCGCTTGATCGACATCGACCGAATACGCTCCGACACACCGGCCGCCTCTCGGCTCGTATATCTCCACAACGCCGGCGCGGCTCTGATGCCCACGCCCGTCGTCGCGGCGATGAAGCAGCATATCGATCTGGAGAGCGAGATCGGCGGCTATGCTGCCGCGGACCGCGAATCCGACCGGCTCGACGCGGTCTACCGGTCGGTCGCAAATTTGTTGAATGCTGCGCCAGACGAGATCGCGCTCATGGAGAACGCGACCGTCGCCTGGCAAATGGCGTTCTATGCGCTGCCGTTTCGCGCCGGCGACCGGATCCTGACGGCCGAGGCGGAATACGCCGCCAATTACGTTGCGTTCCTCCAGGTCGCCAAACGCACGGGGGCGGTCATTGACGTGGTACCCAGCGATGCCAGTGGCGAGCTCGACATTCATGCGCTCGAACGCATGATCGATGAGCGCGTGAAGCTGATCGCGATCACCTGGGTGCCAACCAATGGTGGGCTGGTCAATCCCGCAGCGACAATCGGCAGAATCGCCCGGGCGCACGGCATTCCGTATCTGCTCGACGCCTGCCAGGCAGTGGGCCAGATGCAGGTCGATGTCGAAGCGATCGGCTGTGACATGCTCTCGGCCACGGGCCGCAAGTTCCTGCGCGGGCCGCGCGGCACGGGTTTCCTCTATGTCCGCCGGCCGCTGCTGCGACAACTCGAGCCGCCGATGATCGACCATTTCGCGGCCCCCTGGGTCGCGCGGAACTATTATCAGCTGCGCGATGATGCACGACGGTTCGAGACCTGGGAGAACAATTACGCGGCCCGGCTCGGGCTAGGCGTGGCGGTCGACTATGCCCTCGCAATCGGCCTTGACCCGATCGAGCAACGCTGCAGGATGCTGGCGGACCGCCTGCGCAGCGGCCTCGCCTCGGTTCGTGGCGTCACAATTCGCGATCTCGGCCGCATGCCCGGTGCCATCGTGAGCTTCACGATGGATGGCTACGAGGCGGACGCGATCGTCGATAGCGCCGCCGCGGCCGGCATCACCATCGGCGCATCACATCCGTCGAGCACCCGTATCGACGCGGATGTTCGCAAGTTGCCGGTGATCGTGCGAGCCTCTCCGCATTACTACAACACGGAAGCCGAGATCGATCGGTTGGTGGAACATCTCACAGGCCTAGCGCAGCAATAACTTCGCGCCGAACCCACGACCCCAGATCTAGGCTCTTGTGGTCAGTGCCGACAATTGGTCAGTATCGAAGCGGGCGCGCAACTCGCTGATGGCTTTCGAGTCGGGAGCTCCGCTGGCCGTCAGCCTGGCCAACTCCTCGAAATAATGCTCGTGACCCGGCGGAGAGACGGTCATCAGGACGCGCGCCGGCTTGTCGCTGCCATTGGTGATGTTGTGAGGAACGCCGGGCGGTATGAACAGGTAAGTCCCCGGCGAGGCCCGGACAACCTCGTCGGCGACATGCCACTCGCACTCGCCTTCGAGCATGTAAAAGGTCTCTTCCTGCACGCGATGAACGTGCCGGCCCGTTGCGAACCCGGCCGGTATCGTCCAATCGAACATGCTGGTGTAACGGGTGTCCTCCCCCGTCACCAGAAAGGCCATGGGTTGACCGCGCAGGATCACTCCCGTGGTTTCGCCGCGCCGGCGGACAATTGGCTTTGCCTTCATGTGCTCCTCCATCGCTTGGCTCCGAACAGGGCGAGAACGGCGCCATCATGGTCTGCCTGCGCACGGAAGTGGCGAAGCGGCGAGGAAATCATTGCAAAAAACCTGCGAAATGTGCCCTTCTCTGGCAATGGCCGCGATCCATGAATTTGGTCCCTTCCGCCTCGACGCCGAAGCAGGGATCCTGTTCCTCGGGGCCGAGCCAACCCCGCTCGGCCACCGCGCAGTCCGGCTTTTGGCGCTGCTGGTGCAGCACGCCGGCAGGCCCGTGTCGAAGGACGCCTTGATGGAAGCGGCGTGGCCCGCCCAGGCCATTGAAGACAGCAATCTGACCGTTCAGATGGCCGCTGTCCGGCGCACGCTGGCAGATGCCCGCGGAGAGTCGCAATGGATCGAGACCCTGCCACGGCGGGGCTATCGCTATGTCGGTCCCGCGGTGACCTCGTCCGCCCCGAACCAAGTTACCGCAGCATCTCTGACCGTGCCTGAGAGGCCATCGATCGCTGTATTGCCCTTCGCGAACCTGAGCGGCGATCCCGAGCAAGAGTATTTTGCCGACGGAATGGTCGACGACATCATCACAGGCCTGTCCCGGATCAACTGGCTGTTCGTGATCGCGCGAAACTCCACGTTCACATACAAGGGCCGGGCAGCCGACGTGAAACAGGTCGGCCGCGAGCTTGGCGTACGCTACGTACTGGAAGGCAGCGTCCGCAAGACCCGCGGAAATGTGCGCATTACCGGTCAGCTGATCGATGCATCCACCGGCATGCATGTGTGGGCCGAGCGCTATGACCGTCAATCCGATGATATCTTCGCGCTCCAGGACGACATCGCCATGTCGGTCGTGGGTGCCATCGCGCCAAGCCTGCGCCGCGCCGAGATCAACCGGGTTAAACGTCAGCGGCCCGACAGCCTCGATGCCTATGACCTCGTCCTGCGGGCACAGCCGGACGTCGATTCCGGCATGCCGGAGCAGGTCAGGCTGGCGCTCGTCCTGCTCGAGCGCGCGATCGCACTCGAGCCCTCCTATGCCCTGGCGCATGGCAACGCTGCGATGTGCCATCACTGCCTGTTCCTGCGCGATGGTCTGCAGGAGGTGAACCGCGCAGCTTCTATCGAGCATGCACGATCAGCTATCGCCCACGGGCAGGATGACGCCGTTGCGCTCACGCTGGCGGGCTTCTCGATCGGCATGGATGGGCACGATCGCTCCGCGGCATTCACCGCACTCGATGCCGCGCTCGCGATCAGCCCCTCCTCGGCGCTGACCTACATCCTCGGCAGCGTCATGCTTGGCTGGGATGGTGATGCTGACCGCGCCATCGAATGGAGCGAGCGCGGCATGCGCCTCAGCCCATTCGACTCCTGGGCCTTCGCAGCCTTTGACGCGCAAGCGATGGGGCACTTCCATCGCGGCCGGTATGAAGAGGCTTGTCGCGCCGCCTACCGCTCGGTTCAGGCCAACCCGCGCCACAGCATCACCCATGTGCAACTCGCCGCGGCACTGGCAAAGCTGGGCCGGTTGCAGGAGGCGGAAGCGGCTGCAGCACGGGTGCTGGAGTTGCACCCCACCTTCCGCTACGGCCGTCAATTCCAGGGTGTCAACTGCGCACCGGCGCTGGCAGCATCGCTTGGCGAGGCGCTCCGTACCGCCGGGCTCCCGGAGTAATTATCGGACCCCGCTTCAGGTGCAGCGTGCGCTCAACCCCGAGACGGCGAGCTTGGCCATGACCTCGTCGAGATGGGCACTGTCGCGGGTTTCGATGACGAGTTGCAGCAGCGTCGCCTTGGCCGGAAGGTCGGAGAAGGTGCGCTGGTGCGAAACCTCGATGATGTTGGCGCCGGCCTCGGCCAGCAGCGCTGCGACCGCGGCCAATTGGCCGGGCCTATCAGGGATATCGAGCGAGAGCTGGGTCAGCCGCCCCTCGCGCGCAAGCTCCCGTGTCAGCACCGAAGCGATCAGCCTGGTGTCGATGTTGCCGCCGCTCAGGACCAGACCCACTTTCTCGCCGGCGAAGCGGGGGGGATCGGACATGATGGCCGCAAGGCCCGCAGCGCCCGCGCCCTCCACGACCGTCTTCTCGATCGAGATCAGGGTTGCGACCGCCCGCTCGAGCTCGGCTTCATTGACGAGCGCGATGTCATCGACGAGACCGCGGACGATTTCGGTGGTGATCTTGCCCGGCGATTTGACCGCGATGCCTTCGGCGAGCGTGTCGCCGCGTGCCGGCAGGTTGCCGCCATGGACGGCGTTGTACATCGAGGGATAGAGCCAGGCTTCGACGCCGAGGATCCGCAGCGACGGTTTCAGCGATTTCGCCGCAACGGCGATGCCGCTGATCAGGCCGCCGCCGCCGATCGGAACCACCAGCGTGTCGAGCTCCGGCACCGCCTTGAGCATCTCCAGCCCGACCGTGCCCTGCCCCGCAATGACAAGCGGGTCGTCATAGGGGTGAACGAAGATCATGCCGCGGGCCTCGCCGTGGCTCCGCGCAAACGCGGCCGCCTCCTCCAGCGTCGCGCCGGTCACGACCACCTCGGCGCCGTGATGCCTGGTGTTCTCGATCTTCACCATCGGGGTGCCCACGGGCATGACGATGGTGGCGGGAATGCCGAGCCGCCTGGCGTGGTAGGCGACACCCTGGGCGTGATTGCCGGCCGACATGGCGATGACGCCGCGGCTGCGTTCCTCCGGCGTCAACGCCGTGAGCCGGTTGAGTGCGCCGCGCTCCTTGAACGAGGAGGTGAACTGGAGGTTCTCGAATTTGAGCCAGAGCTCGCAGCCGCAGATGTTGCTCAGCGTTCGGCTGTAGCTGCAGGGCGTCTCGACGACGGCGCCCCGGATGATTTCGGCGGCGGCGTGAATGTCGCGCGGGGCGACCGGAAAGCCCCTCAAATCGGGGATTGCGGTTTGGGATATCTCAGCCATGGGACAGCATAGAGCATTTGCCGGGCTGCGGCGATAAGCCAACCGCTATTTGGTAAACTCCCGGGATCGTGAAGCCCGCCACAACGTCCAGAGCGTGCGTAACCGCGAGGTCGGTTGAGGCGCGAAGGGGTTGCGCCCCGGCCGCGACAGCCGATCGAGATCGGCACGCGCCTGGCTCAGCGGCAGGAACGCAATCCGCGCCGAGGGGGACACCCGCGCGAGCAGCGACGTCGCCGTCGCAAGATGCTGCCGCGCTTCGCCGATGAGCTGGTCCAGCACGGCATGGAGATTGGGCGTTGCCTTGCCCGAAAACACATCCTCCATGGCAGAGCCATGACTGGCCAGGAATTGCTGCGGCAGAAACAATTGCCGATGCGAGGCGTCTCGCGGCAGGTTCGCAATCACCTGCGCGATCCCCTGCGCGAGGCCCACGTGGCGCGCGAGGTGCTCGGCCGCATCGGAAGCCTCGCCCATGATCCGCGCCGCGAGCGCGAGCAGCGCCGAATAGGTTGCGGCCAGATAGCCTTCCAGCGCCGTCATGGTCGGCATCGGATCGTTGTAGAGGTCGAACTGATGCTCGTCGACGAGCAGCGACAGCGGCGCAACCGGCAGATCAAAATCGCGGATCGCGCGCAACAGCTCCGCCGCCACCGGATTGCCCTCGGCGCTGCCGTGGACGAGGCCCGAGAACAGATCGGTCCACCATTGAAAGCGGATCTCGCCCGGCAAGGGCTGACTCACCTGATCGCGAACGCGGACGATCTCGACATTGAAGGCGTAGAGCGCGAGCAGCGCGCGACGCTCGGCGGCGGGCACGAACAGCGTCACGGCATAGCGCGGAAAGTCGTGGCTGCGCACGAGGTCGGCGCAGAATGTCACGTTGTCCTGCGGCGTCGCGGCGCTGCTCATGGCACCGCGATCAGCGCGGCTGCGACGCGCCGTCGTTCGCCGATCATGATGTTGTAGGTGCGTACGGCGGGACCCGTCTGCATCGTGTCCAGCACCACCCGCACCGCCTTCAGCGCCTGGCGGAGTTCCGGCGGGGCCAGCCAGAGCCCGGTTCCGGTGCCGACCAGCAGCGTGTCGATGCCGTTGGCAGCCGCAAAAACCCGATCCAGCGAATAGCGATCGATCTTGGCGGGATCGGTCACGTCCCAGGCCCAGATCGCATCGGGCAGGCAGAGCAGCGAGCCGCGGTGCGACATGCCGGCAAAGGCGAAGCCGCCCTTGCCATAGGCCTCGATCGGCGCCGAGCGCGGGAAATGGGGAGCGTTGGGATCGCCGGCCATGAGCTTCGTCCGAAGGAGCTGACTACCCTCGCAAACTCTTGCGAGGCCATGCGGTTCGGATCATGCCTTGCTTTTCTTCGCCGGCGGAGCCTCGTCCTTCGCATCTTCACGATGCTCGCCGACGCCGAGATAGATCAGGATCGGTGCTGCGATGAAGATCGAGGTGTAGGTGCCGACCAGCACCACGCCGAACATCATGACGGCCGTGAAGCTGTGGATGGCGTGCCCGCCGAACAGCAGGAGCGCCAGCAGCGCCAGCGTCACCGTGAAGTGGGTGATGATCGAGCGCGACAGCGTCGAATTGATCGACTCGTTGAGCAGTTGCGGCATCGGCATCTTCTTGTAGCGCCGCAACATTTCGCGGATGCGGTCGTAGATGACGACGGTGTCGTTGAGCGAATAGCCCAGGATGGTCAGAAGCGCCGCGATGCTGGTCAGGTCGAAGTCGACCTGGCTGATCGACATGAAGCCGATGGTCAGCACGATGTCGTGCACGTTGGCGATCATGGCGCCGAGCGCGAACTGCCATTCGAACCGGAACCAGAGATAGACCAGGATCGCGCCGATCGCGAGCATGAGGCCGGCCATGCCCCAACCCAGCAGCTCGCCGGAGACGCGTGGACCCACCACCTCGACGCGGCGATACTCGACGGACTCGCCGAGGGCGCCGCGAACCTTGTCCACGGCTTCCTGCTGTGCCTTGTCGCCGCCCGGCTGTTCGGCGACGCGAAGCAGCACGTCGGCCGGCCCACCGAATTGCTGCAGCTGGACTTCACCAAGACCGAGACTACCAAGGGTCGTACGCATCTGCGCAAGATCCGCGGAGCCCGACTTGGCCCGCACCTCCATCAAGGTACCCCCCTTGAAGTCGATGCCGAAATTCAGGCCATGGGTGAAGAACAGCGTGATGGCGAGGATCGACAGCAGCGCCGAGATCGGAAAGCTGATGCGGCGGAAGCGCGTGAAATCGAAATGCGTATCGTCTGGCACGATGCGCAGCGATGGCAGCACCCCGAGCACGCTGACCACGGTCAGCACGGCAATCAGGACGCCGAGAGAGATGAGAACGATTTGAGTAGTGGTCACAGCCGGCCTCGAATGATCAAATCGGCACTGTCTTCGGCCGCTTCCACTGCACCCACCATGCGACGATCAGACGGGTCATGGTGAAGGCGGTGAAGACCGTGGTGATGATGCCGATCCCGAGCGTGACTGCGAAGCCGCGCACCGGTCCGGTGCCGATCATGAACAGCACTGCAGCGGCGATGAAGGTGGTGATGTTGGAGTCAAGAATGGTCGCAAGCGCCCGCTTGAAGCCCGCGTCGATCGCCGAGATCGGGCTTCTGCCGCCACGCAACTCCTCGCGGATGCGCTCATAGATCAGCACGTTGGAGTCCACTGCGATACCGACCGTCAGCACAATGCCGGCGATGCCGGGCAGCGTCAGCGTAGCGCTGAGCAGCGACAACAACCCGAAGATCATTGCGACGTTGATCGCCACCGCGATGTTGGCGAACACGCCGAACAGCCGATAGGTCACGAGCATGAACACAACGACCAGGATCGAGCCCACGTAGGCCGCAAGCTCGCCCTTCTCGATCGAGTCCTGGCCAAGGCCCGGACCGACCGTCCGTTCTTCCACCACGGTCAGCGGCGCCGGCAGCGCGCCGGCGCGCAAGAGGATCGCGAGGTCGTTAGCCGACTGCACGGTGAAGCTGCCGGATATCTGGCCTTGGCCACCGGTGATGGGCTCGCGAATGACCGGGGCCGAGATCACCTTGCCGTCGAGGATGATCGCGAAGGGCACCCCGACATTCTCCTGCGTGGCCTGCGCGAACTTGCGCGCACCAGAGGTATTGAACGTAAAGCTGACCACTGGCTCGTTGGTGCGCTGGTCGAAGGTCGCCTGGGCGTTGGTCAGGTCGCCGCCCGCGACCAGGACCTGCTTCTTGACCACGTAGTTCGACGGCGGCGGCGTGGCGGCCGGCAGAAGCTCGGTGTCCGGCGGCAAGCTGCCCTGCTGCGCCTGGTCCGGCGGCACCGAGGGATCGACCATGCGAAATTCCATCTTCGCAGTCTTGCCCAGAATCTCCTTCAGGCGCGTGGGATCCTGCAGTCCGGGCACCTGGACCAGAATGCGATCGCTACCCTGACGCTGGATAATGGGCTCGACGGTGCCGAGCTCGTTGACGCGCTTCTCGACGATCTGGATCGACTGCTCGATGGTCTTGCGCAGGCGATCGAGTGTCGCGGCCTCCGGGATAGTCAAGCGGACGAGCCCGCCGCCGGCATCGGTGACATCAAGGTCGCGCTGGCCGCTGGACCCCATCAGGCCGCCAATGGGCTGCGCAAGATCACGCAGCTTGGAAAGGGCGTTCTGGAGATCGGATTCCTTGCCAATACGGGTCTCGACGGCGTCGTTTCGCACGACCACGCCGCCGGTGAATTGGATCCGCGCGTCGCGCAGTACTTTTTGCGCGTCGCCGCGAATTTGTTCGAGCCTCTGCTTCTTCACATAGTTGGAATCGACCTCGAGCTGCAGAGAGGAGCCGCCCTGCAGGTCGAGGCCGAGCACCAGACGCCGCTGCGCCCAGGCGGGCCAGGTCTTGACCTGGGCCTCGGGGAAGAAGTTCGGGACTGCGCAGAGGCACACGATCAGCGCCGTCAGGATGATCCCCAGCGCCTTCCACCGCGTGAAATACAACATCGACTGGACCTGTCAGATCAGGAGATTCGAAAGACTCGCGAGAAAACGCTCACTTCGCCGCGGCGTCGTCCTTGGCGCTTTCCTTCGCGCTGTCTTTGTCCTTGGCCGGCTCGCCCTTGGCGCGCACGCCGGAGATCATCGACCGCATCTGGCGCACGCGCACGCCGTCGGAAATCTCGAACTCGATCTGATCGTCATCGACCACCTTGGTGACCTTGCCGACGAGGCCCCCCGAGGTCACGACGGTGTCGCCGCGGCGGATGTTCTTCACGAGCTCGGCATGGTCCTTCACCTTCTTCTGCTGCGGGCGCAGAATCAGGAAATACATGATCACGAAGATCAGGGCGAACGGCAGCAGCGACATCAACATGCTGTTGGTGTCACCGGCGCCCGCGGCCTGGGCATAGGCAGGGGTAATCAGCATTCGGACGATCCTCGTGGAAACGGGGGAAGCCGGTCAGGCCTTGACGGCGACCGGTTCGGTCAAATTCGCGCGGACTATAGCGACCACCGCCCCAATTGCAACGCTGCCAGACCGCCCTTTTCGCCACCTTGCGGCGCGCCGTCAGGCCCGATAAGGCTGCATTCTCAGGAACTTCGGACATGCCCAAAAACATAAGCAAAAGCCCGGCCGGCAAAGGCCCCCGTACCCCTGCCACCAAGTCCGCCCAGGTCGCGGCAAAACGCCCCAAGGCCCTCCAAAAGGCGCCCGCAAGGGCTGCCACCGACCTCACCCAGGAGCGCATCGTCCGCGCGCTGGAAGCCATTGCGGCGCACCTCGCCGCCCAGGGCAAGCCGGCGGTCGAACGCGAGTCGTTCGACCGGGCGGATGCCTATGTCTGGCACCCCGACGGCCGCCTGGCGGCCGTGCCGCGGGTCAGCCGCGTCGAGCTGTTCCTGCTCAAGGGCGTCGACCGGATGCGCGACATCCTGATGGAGAACACGGAGCGCTTTGCAGCCGGCCTGCCCGCCAACAACGCCCTGCTCTGGGGCGCGCGTGGCATGGGCAAGTCGTCGCTGGTGAAGGCGGCGCATGCCAGTGTCAACGCGAACCGCAAGCCCGCCGACAAGCTCAAGCTGATCGAGATCCATCGCGAGGACATCGAAACGCTGCCGATGCTGATGGAGAAGCTTCGCGACGCCGATTTCCGCTTCATCGTGTTCATCGACGACCTCTCCTTCGACGGCAATGACGCGTCCTACAAATCGCTCAAGGCCGTGCTTGAAGGCGGCATTGAGGGCCGGCCCGAAAACGTCGTCCTCTACGCCACCTCCAACCGTCGCCATCTCTTGGCACGCGACATGATCGAGAACGAGCGCTCGACCGCGATCAATCCCGGCGAAGCCGTCGAGGAAAAGGTCTCGCTGTCGGATCGTTTCGGCCTCTGGCTCGGCTTCCACCGTTGCAGCCAGGACGAATACCTCGCCATGGTGCGCGGCTATTGCGGCCATTTCGGCATCAAGGTCGACGACGAGGCGCTGGAGCGCGAGGCGCTGGAATGGTCGACCACGCGCGGCTCGCGCTCGGGCCGTGTCGCCTGGCAGTTCGTGCAGGAGCTGGCGGGGCGGCTCGGCGTCAGGTTGACGGCGAAGTAGCGATCAGTCTCGCCTCATCCACAACCACCATCGCCCGGTCAAGCCGGGCGACGACACTGTCTTTGTGAAAACCTATCGGCCTCACGCCCCATTCAGGAATTGAAGCGGGTCGACCGGGCTCGATCCCTTGCGGATCTCGAAGTGGAGCTGCGGCGACCCCACCTCACCGGATTGCCCCGACTTGGCAATGACCTGGCCGCGCTTGATGGTGTCGCCGCGCTTCACCAGCAGCTCACTCGCATGGGCATATGCGGTGACGTAGCCATTGGAATGCCGAACCAGGACGAGATTGCCGTAGTTCTTCAGCTCGTTGCCGGAATAGGCCACGACGCCATCATCAGCCGCCTTGACCGGCGTACCTTCGGGCACGGCAACGTTGATGCCGTCATTGCTCTTGCCGTTGGTCTTGGTGCCGTAGCTCGTGATCACCTTGCCGCGCA
>NZ_JAANIH010000347.1 GCF_014529705.1 Bradyrhizobium campsiandrae | reverse complement strand
AACAAGCGACCTTCCGCCGCAGCTGCGCAATCGGGCGCCAGCTTGCGCGAAATTTCCGCTTGCCCGCTTCCGCGACAGACTTAAAATTTGGGACATAGTTCCGAAATATGGAACCTGCCCGGATCAGGCCACTTCGGCGGCGACGTTGCCGATCCAGTCGCGGGCGAGTGTTACATCGGCCTGCGAGAGCTGATGGCCTGTCGGCAGGACCTTGTGGACCACGCTCGCGTCCGCTGCCGATAGCAAC
>NZ_JAANIH010000346.1 GCF_014529705.1 Bradyrhizobium campsiandrae | reverse complement strand
GACAACAAGCACGCGCCCGATCTGATCCGGCGCGCGCTGGTCCTGCTCGCCGACCATGAGCTGAACGCCTCGACCTTCACCGCGCGCTGCGCAGCCTCGACCGGACTCAGTCTCTATGATGCCGTCACCGCCGGCTATTGCGCACTCACCGGCCCGCTGCATGGTGGCGCACCGGAACCGGTGCTGGAAATGCTGGATGCGATCGGCACGCGCGAACGGATCCAGCCCTGGGTCGATGCGGCGCTGG
>NZ_JAANIH010000345.1 GCF_014529705.1 Bradyrhizobium campsiandrae | reverse complement strand
GCTGCGCATGTTGCAGGGACGTGCGCCTGCCGCGCGCGAGATCACCGCGCTCGATGCCTATCTCGTCACCGCCAGCGACCACGGCATGAACGCCTCGACCTTCACCGCGCGCGTGGTGGCTTCGACCGGACTCAGTCTCTATGATGCCGTCATCGCCGGACTCGCCGCGCTGAAGGGCCCCAAACACGGCGGCGCAGGCGTGCTGGCCTCGCAGCTCGTCAAGACGCTGGTGGATCGCGACGTCGAGC
>NZ_JAANIH010000344.1 GCF_014529705.1 Bradyrhizobium campsiandrae | reverse complement strand
CACGGCATCAATGGGCAGTCCGAGCAGTCCGTACAGGTCTCTCTTGGCCTCTCGATGATGGGCGCTCTCGTCAGCCATTTGCGGCTCCGAGCGCATGGCGGGGGCGCCGATCGGGCCGAGACGGGCATTAATCACCCCGATTAAATCGGCTTCCAGACATCGCCTGTCCTATGTTATTCAAGCGGTGTCCTTATAAGGATTAAAGCCGGCTCGCTCGGCAATTTAATACTTGAGTTTGCGGGATCTCG
>NZ_JAANIH010000343.1 GCF_014529705.1 Bradyrhizobium campsiandrae | reverse complement strand
GAGCGTGGTGATCCCCGGCCTTGCGACCGAATGGAAGGTCGATGACGTCGACAAGACCAAATGGACCTTCAAGCTGCGTCCCGGCGTGACGTTCCATGATGGTACTCCGTTCAACGCCGATGCGGTGATCTGGAATCTCGACAAGGTGCTGAACGACAAGGCGCCGCAATTCGACAAGCGGCAGAGCGCACAGGTGAAGACCCGCCTGCCCTCCGTCGCCAGCTACGCCAAGATCGACGACTTCACCG
>NZ_JAANIH010000342.1 GCF_014529705.1 Bradyrhizobium campsiandrae | reverse complement strand
CGCCGCGCCTGTGAGCGCCGAAGAGGCTTACGATCCCTGGCCGGGCCTGGTGCAGGATATCCTCAACAACCGTCCGATGAACGACGGCGCTGACGTCATCGCCATCGAGATGCCCTATCGCGCCGAGCAGCGCGGCGATCAGGGGCAGGCGGCGTGTGCATCCCATCATGGTCGTGGTCTCGCGCGGTCGAAGCAGTGTCAGGCAAACGAGGGTAGCGCGCCTGCTACTCCCATTCAATTTCAGAAAA
>NZ_JAANIH010000341.1 GCF_014529705.1 Bradyrhizobium campsiandrae | reverse complement strand
CGACGAGGTCGTCGGCCTGATGAACGGGCTCGCCAAGCCCGCGAAGGGACAAGTCGACCCGTCGAGCCCGTGGTTCGGCAAGCCGAGCTTTGACTTGAAGTACGATCTTGCCGCGGCGAAGAAGCTGATGCAGGAAGCAGGCTTCGGTCCAAACAAGAAACTCGAGGTGAAGATCCAGACGTCCGCTTCAGGTTCTGGCCAGATGCAGCCGCTGCCGATGAACGAATATCTCCAGCAGGCGCTCGCCG
>NZ_JAANIH010000340.1 GCF_014529705.1 Bradyrhizobium campsiandrae | reverse complement strand
CCGTCATGTCGTCGATCTTTTTGGCAGATACGAGCGTGGGCATGCGCGTCGCGGTGACGCCGACCTGGCTCGGATCGAATTGCGGCGCATCCTGCTTGAGCACCTTGTCGACGTTCCACACCACCGCATCGGCGTTGAACTCGCTGCCGTCGTGAAACTTCACGCCCTTGCGAAGGCTGAAGCGCCACTTGGTCTTGTCGGTGTCATCGACCTTCCATTCGGTCGCGAGCCCCGGCACCAGCTTGCCG
>NZ_JAANIH010000339.1 GCF_014529705.1 Bradyrhizobium campsiandrae | reverse complement strand
GCGGCTGCACGAACTGCTGCCCTGGGAATGGAAGCTCCTGCGCCAAGCCGATAAGCCAACCGATCAGCAAGCCGCCTGACCTTCACCCAACGCCATCATAGACCCCGCCGTGCCCGCGCGCATCCGTAAGCGACGTCTACGTCCCATTCGCAAAGATTTGGAGGGACGGATTGCAAAGCGTTGGCGCGACGGATTGCAATCTGTTGATCCACGCGTTGGAAATCGTTGAAGTTGCGTGTGGAGGGACA
>NZ_JAANIH010000338.1 GCF_014529705.1 Bradyrhizobium campsiandrae | reverse complement strand
CGCACCAGCCACATCGCCTTGCGCTGCGCCTCGCTGGTGGCGATGACGCCGTCGCTGACAAGCCCGGCCTCGAGCGCCCGCTCGAGCACCGTCTGCATCGTCGCCGCGAGCGCGGCTGCATCGCCGGCGTCGGCCTGACGTCGGACACGGCCGTCCCAGTCTCCAGCGTGCCTGCTTTCATCGACCAAGCCACGGCGGCCGTGCGCGCGATCGTGCCGGATCTGGCGTTCATCATCGTCGGCCACATGG
>NZ_JAANIH010000034.1 GCF_014529705.1 Bradyrhizobium campsiandrae | reverse complement strand
GACCTGATCGAGACGCCAGCGCCCGATGCCGTGCCGCAGCTCAAGGCCGCCGGCATGAAGATCGTCGACAACGTCACGCCGCATGTCTGGAATTATCATCTCAGCGTGCTGCCGGGCTCGCCCTGGAACGACATTCGCGTGCGTAAGGCCGCCAATCTCTGCGTCGATCGCGAAGGGCTCAAGGATGGCCTGCTCGCGGGCCTGATGGTGCCCGCATCAGGCACTTTCGAGCCCGGCCATCCCTGGCGCGGCAAGCCGACTTTCGAAATCAAATACGACAAGCCGGCGGCGCAAAAGCTGATGCAGGAAGCAGGCTTCGGTCCAAACAAGAAACTCGAGGTGAAGATCCAGACGTCCGCTTCAGGTTCTGGCCAGATGCAGCCGCTGCCGATGAACGAATATCTCCAGCAGGCGCTCGCCGAATGCTATTTCGACGTCAAGCTCGACGTCATCGAGTGGAACACGCTGTTCACCAACTGGCGCCGCGGCGCCAAGGACCCCTCGGCCAACGGCGCGAATGCGACCAACGTCACCTATGCGGCGATGGACCCGTTCTTCGCGCTGGTGCGCTTCCTGCAATCGACCATGGCCCCTCCGGCGTCGAACAATTGGGGCTATATCAACAATCCCAAGTTCGACGAGCTGGTGAAGAAGGCGCGGCAGACCTTCGATCCTGCCGCGCGCGACGCCGCGCTCGCCGAGCTGCACGCAGCCTCCGTCGACGACGCCGCCTTCCTCTATGTTGCCCACGACGTCGGCCCGCGCGCCATGAGCCCGAAAGTGACGGGTGTGGTGCAGCCGAAAAGCTGGTTCATCGACTTCTCGCCGATTGCGATGCAGTGAGGTGAGCACGCTCGTAGGGCTCCCCTCCCCCACAAGGGGGGAGGGAACCCTCGCATCGCGCGTCCCTTACTGCCGCCCGCGCACGTCATTGTGCGGCACCACGTTAGGTCATTCCTGTGCTCGCCTATACCGCCAGACGCGTCGTCTATGTCATCCCGATCGTCATCAGCGTGGCGCTGGTGTGCTTTCTGCTCGTGCACATCACGCCGGGCGATCCGCTGGTCGCGGTGTTGCCCGCGGACGCCTCGCAGGAGCTCGCGGCCCAGCTTCGCGCCGCCTATGGTTTTGACCGGCCGCTGCCGGTGCAGTTCGGGCTTTGGTTGCTGCGTGCTCTCCATGGCGATCTCGGCAATTCCATCGCCACGGGACGTCCCGTGCTCGCCGAGGTCATGCGCGCGGTCGGCAACACCGTCACGCTGGCGATTGCCGCCGCCATCATCGGCTTCACCATGGGCATCCTGCTCGGCCTGATCGCCGGCTATTTCCGCGAGACCTGGATCGACAAGCTCGCGACGTCGTTCGCCATCGCCGGCGTTTCGGTGCCGCATTACTGGCTCGGCATGGTGCTCGTCATCATCTTCTCGGTCGAGCTGAACTGGCTGCCCGCGGTCGGCGCCGGGCCGAACGGCTCCAACTCCTGGGCCTGGGACTGGGCGCATTTGCGATATCTGGTGCTGCCGGCGATCACGACCTCGGTGATTCCGATGGGCATCGTCACCCGCACGGTGCGGGCGCTCACCGGCGACATCCTCAGCCAGGATTTCGTCGAGGCGCTGCGCGCCAAGGGCCTGCACGAACGAGGCGTGTTCCGTCACGTCATCAAGAACGCCGCGCCCACGGCGCTCGCGGTGATGGGGCTTCAGCTCGGCTACATGCTGGGCGGCTCGATCCTGATCGAGACCGTGTTCTCCTGGCCGGGCTCGGGCTTCCTGCTCAACTCGGCGATCTTCCAGCGCGATCTGCCGCTGTTGCAGGGCACGATCCTGGTGCTGGCGCTGTTCTTCGTCCTCCTCAACCTGCTGGTCGACATCGCGCAAGCCGCGATCGATCCGCGCATCAAGCGGGGCTAGCGGGATGAGCGAGCTCCCGCTGTCGGCCACCACCGATGCCGCGCTCCAGGCCGCGCCCGCGACCAAGGCGCGCGGCTATTGGGCGACGGTCGGTCGCCGCATCCTGCGCGACAAGGTCAGCATGGCCTGCGCGCTGGTGCTGCTGCTGATCTTCCTGTCCGCGATCCTCGCGCCCTGGCTTGGTCTGGAGGATCCCTACAAGGGCTCGATGATCCGCCGCCTCCGCCACATCGGCACGTCAGGCTATCCGCTCGGCACCGACGAGCTCGGGCGCGACATGCTGGCGCGGCTGGTCTATGGCGGACGGTTGTCGCTCGTCATCGGCATTCTCCCCGTGATCCTCGCCTTCGGCATCGGCACCTCGCTCGGCATCATTGCCGGCTATGTCGGCGGCAAGCTCAACACCGCGATCATGCGCACGGTCGATGTGTTCTACGCCTTCCCGTCCGTGCTGCTGGCGATCGCCATCTCCGGCGCGCTCGGCGCCGGCATCCTCAATTCCATCGTGGCGCTGACCATCGTATTCGTGCCGCAGATCAGCCGCGTCGCCGAAAGCGTCACCACGGGCGTGCGCAACATGGATTTCGTCGAAGCCGCGCGTGCCTCCGGCGCCGGCCCCTTCACCATCATGCGCGTGCACATTCTCGGCAACGTGCTGGGCGCGATCTTCGTCTATGCCACCAGCCTGATCTCGGTCTCGATGATCCTGGCGGCCGGTCTCTCCTTCCTCGGGCTCGGCACCAAGCCGCCGGAGCCGGAATGGGGCCTGATGCTGAACACCCTGCGCACTGCAATCTATGTCAACCCCTGGGTCGCAGCCCTGCCGGGCGCCATGATCTTTGCGGTCTCGATCTGCTTCAACCTGCTTTCGGACGGCCTGCGCAGCGCCATGGACATCAGGAACTAGGCCATGAGCGAGACCAACACCTCTGTCGCCATGCTGGAGCCGGTCGAGGATGTCGGCGGCGTTGCGCAGCCGCTGCTCCAGGTCAACGGGCTGACAAAGCACTTTCCGGTGCGTGGCGGGTTGTTCGCGGCGAAGCGCACCGTGCGCGCCGTCGACAACGTCTCCTTCTCCGTCGCCAAGGGTGAGACCGTCGGCATCGTCGGCGAATCCGGCTGCGGCAAGTCCACCACCGCGCGGCTCTTGATGCACCTGATGCCGCGCGACACCGGCGATATCATCTATGACGGCATGGCCGTCGGCCAGTCGCTGAGCTTGCGCGAGCTGCGTCGCGGCATGCAGATGGTGTTCCAGGATTCCTATGCCTCGCTCAATCCGCGCCTGACCATCGAGGAATCCATCGCCTTCGGCCCGAAGGTCCACGGCATGGCCGATGGCGCGGCGCGCGCGCTGGCGCGCGAGCTGCTCGGCAAGGTCGGCCTGGTCCCTGCGAATTTCGCCAACCGCTATCCCCACGAGATTTCCGGCGGGCAGCGGCAGCGCGTCAACATCGCGCGGGCCCTGGCGCTGTCGCCGCGGCTGGTGATCCTCGACGAAGCCGTCTCCGCGCTCGACAAATCCGTCGAAGCGCAGGTGCTCAACCTGCTCGCCGACCTGAAGCGCGAGTTCGGCCTGACCTATCTCTTCATCAGCCACGACCTCAACGTCGTGCGATACATCAGCGACCGCGTGCTGGTGATGTATCTCGGCGAGGTCGTCGAGCTCGGCCCGGTCGACGAGGTCTGGGATCGCCCGGCGCATCCCTATACGCGCGCGCTTCTTGCCGCGATGCCGTCCTCCGATCCTGATCGTCGCACCGAAAAGCCGCCGATCTCGGGCGATCCGCCCAACCCGATCGATCCGCCTCCCGGCTGCCGCTTCCATACCCGTTGTCCGTTTGCGGAGCCGCTCTGCGCAAATGCGACACCAAAGCTGACGGCGCTGGATAATATGGGCCACGAAGCCGCGTGCTACATGGCCATTCCGGGATCAGGCCATAGCCGTGCGCCCACAGGGGAAACCGCATGACGAGACCAACGACCAAGGAAATCCAGGCGGCGGCGCAGATCGCCGGCGTTGCCGTGACCGAGGAGATCGCCACGCGCATCTCCAATTCGATCGGCCCGGCCTTCGAAGGCTTTTCGGCCATCGCCGGCACCCTGCCGTTCGATCTCGAGCCCGCGCTCTATCCGCTGGCGCAAGCCGCGAAGGTGTCGAAATGAGCCGTGAGCCCGCCCTGATGACGCTCACCGAGGTCGCGCGGGCGATCGCGATGAAGCAGGTCTCCTCGCATGAGGTGACGCGCGCGCTGCTGCACCGCATCGCGCAATGGCAGCCGCATCTCAACGCCTTCATGTCGATCGAGGCGGAGGCCGCGCTGAAGGCGGCAGACAGCGCCGACGCCGAGCTCGCCAGGGGCGTGGTGCGCGGGCCGCTGCACGGCGTGCCGCTCGCGCACAAGGACATGTATTACGATGCCGGCCATGTCGCGACCTGCGGCTCGTTGATCCGCCGCGATTTCGTGCCGTCCGTGACGTCGACGGCCCTCCAGCGCTTGAAGGATGCCGGCCAGGTCAGGCTCGGCACGTTGCATCTGGCCGAGTTTGCCTATGGCCCGACCGGCCACAACGCCCATTACGGCCCGGTGCGCAATCCCTGGAACGTCGCGCATATCACCGGCGGTTCGTCCTCGGGCTCCGGTTCGGCGGTCGCCGCGCGGCTGACCTATGCGGCGCTGGGCTCGGACACCGGCGGCTCGATCCGCATGCCCGCGCATTTCTGCGGCGTCACGGGATTGAAGACCACCGTCGGCCGCGTCAGCCGCGCCGGCGCGATGCCGCTGTCGCAATCGCTCGACACGGTCGGCCCGCTCGCCCGCACCGCCGAGGACTGCGCGCTGCTGCTGGCGCTGATGGCCGGCCCCGACCCTGAAGATTCGACCGCCAGCCACGAGCCGCTCTCGGATTACGTCGCAGCAACCAAGGGCTCGTTGAAGGGCCTCAAGATTGGCGTACCCGCGTCCTTCTATGTCGACGATCTCGATAGCGAGGTCGCGCGCGTGCTGGACGAGACCATCGCGGTGCTCGAGCGCGAGGGCGCCGACATCGTCAAGGTCGAGCTGCCGGACCAGCGGCAATTGTCCGCGGCGAGCCAGCTCGTGCTCGCCGCCGAAGCTGCCGCCTTCCACAAGCGCTGGATGATCGAGCGGCCCCAGGATTACGGCGCGCAGACCTTGATGCGGCTGCAGAACGGCCTCGCCGTTCCCGCCATTACCTATCTGGAAGCGATGCGCTGGCGTGGTCCGGCACTTGCCGCACACAATGCGGCGGCCGCTGGCGTCGACGCGATCATCGCCCCGGCCTCGCCGATCCCGGCGCCGACGATCGCGGAGAGCGATGTCGGGGGCGGGCCGAACGCGCCGGCGCTGTTGCAGCGGCTGACGTTGTTCACCCGCCCGGTGAACTTCCTCGGCCTGCCGTCGCTGACGGTGCCCTCGGGCTTTACCACGAGCGGTCTTCCTGTGGGCATGCAGCTGATCGGCCGCTCCTTCGATGAAGCGACGCTGCTGACCATCGGCGCCGCCTTCCAGCGTGTCACCGACTATCACGATCGATTGCCCAAGCTGCCGTCATGACCAAGCTCGTCGAGATCTCAGGCCTCAACATCCGCTTCACCGGAGAGCGCACGGTCTATGCCGTGAACGATCTCAATCTCTCGCTCGGTGATGGCGAGGTGCTGGGCCTGCTCGGTGAGTCCGGTTCGGGCAAGAGCGTGACCCTGCGTGCCTTGATGCGGCTGTTGCCGAAGAAGCGCACGCAGATATCGGGCAAAGTCGATGTCATGGGACAGGACGTGCTGGCCATGAACGACGAGCAGTTGTCGTCGTTCCGCGGCCAGACCGTGTCGATGATCTTCCAGGAGCCGGCGTTGGCCCTCGATCCGGTCTACACCATCGGCGCGCAGATCGCCGAAAGCGTTGTGCGTCACGAAGGCAAGTCTTATGCGGAAGGGCGCGCACGCGCCCTCGAAATGCTCGAGGTGGTCCGCATCCCTTCGGCAAAGCGGCGGCTCGATGCCTATCCGCACGAAATGTCCGGCGGCATGCGCCAGCGCGCGATGATCGCCCTGGCGCTCGCCTGCCGTCCAAAAATCCTGCTGGCGGACGAGCCGACCACCGCGCTCGATGCCACCGTGCAGATCCAGATCCTGCTGCTGCTGCGCGAGCTGCAGCGCGAGTTCGGCATGTCCGTCATCTTCGTCACCCACGACATCGGCGTCGCCATCGAGATCTGCGACCGCGTCGCGGTGATGTATGCCGGCCAGATCGTGGAGCAGGGCACCTTGCGCGACATCGTCCGCTCGCCGGTGCACCCCTACGCCAAGGGCCTGCTCGCATCGACCATTCACGGCGCCAAGCGGGGCCAGCGGCTGGAGACCATCCCCGGCACGCCGCCGTCATTGGCCGAAAAGCCGAACTGCTGCTCCTTCGCCCCCCGCTGCAAGCTCGCCGAACCGCGCTGCCTGAAGCGGCTGCCTGAGAGCGTCGAGATCGGCCCGGGCAGGGCGGCAAGATGCGTGCTGGCGGAGCCGGCGGCGGCGACATAGCGGGCGCGCTTCTTCCCTTAAAAATCCCCCATACGTGCATCAGGTTGTCACAATTCGCAGCGCGCATCGCCGCGGGCGGTTTCTACTGTGCATGGGGTTGTTTTCGCGATTCCCGTCGGAGCGGTCGCTCCTGCAACATCATTCAGACCCCATTCATCCCGGTTCCGGTTCCATGCCCGCGTTCATGGAGAGGGACTTCCGCTAATGTACATTTCTGGTCAAAGCCTCATCATCATCCTGTTCGTCGGCCTGGTCGCCGGCTGGCTCGCCGGCAAGGTCGTGCGGGGGAGCGGGTTCGGCATCGTCGGCGACATCGTGATCGGCATCGCCGGCGCGTTTGTCGCGAGCTTCCTGTTCCCGCGGCTCGGCATCCATCTCGGCCTCGGGCTGGTCTCGGAGATCATCTATTCGGCGATCGGCGCCGTCATCCTGCTGCTGGTGGTGCGGCTGGTGCGCGGCGGCGGCCGGCTCTAGCCGACGCGATCGATGGAACCTTCCGCCTCTCCCCGGCTGCGCTGGTGCTGCCCTGGGAGAGGCGCTTCTCTTTGCCGGAAAAAGCCGCAAAGCCTGTGAAATACCGGACTTGCGGATCGGGCCACCGGGGGTAGATGTGGCGGAGCCCGGATAAATTCGATTGCCTCGCCCATGGGGAATACCCGATATTAATCCAGGCCGAGTACGCCTCGATTTGCCTTTGTAATCAGGGGTTTTGCCCCTCACCCGAAAGAGACCAGACTGATGGCAGCCGTTCCCGGCCTCCGCCGTTCAGAGCTCGGTGACGCGCTGCGTGCCTGCCGCACGGCGTTCGTCGGCGTCGGCTTCATGAGCTGCATGATCAACCTGCTCTATCTGACCGGGTCGATCTTCATGCTGGAGGTTTACGACCGGGTGCTGCCGAGCCGCAGCATCCCGACCCTCGTCGGCCTGATCGTCCTCGCCGCCGGCCTCTATATGGCCCAGGGCGTGCTCGACATGATCCGCAGCCGCATCCTGGGACGGGTCGGCACCGCGCTCGACGAAGCCCTGAACAAGCGCGTGTTCGACACCATCGTGCGTCTGCCGCTCCTGGTCGGGAACCGCAACGAAGGGCTGCAGCCGCTGCGCGATCTCGACAATGTCCGCTCCTTCCTCGGCGGCATGGGACCGAGTGCCTTCTTCGACCTGCCCTGGCTGCCGCTCTATCTCGCCATCTGCTTCGCCTTCCACGTCATGATCGGCGTGACCGCCTTGGTCGGCGCCATCATCCTGGTCGGGCTGACGCTGGTGACCGAGTTCCTGTCGCGCCAGCCGGCGAAGGAGGCGATGGGCCTTGCCGCCCAGCGCAACGACCTTGCCCAGTCCAGCCGCCGCAACGCCGAAGTGCTGGTGTCGATGGGCATGGCCGGCCGGCTCAACCAGCGCTGGAGCGAGGCCAACGAAAAATACCTCGCCGGCAATCAGCGCGCGAGCGACGTCGCCGGCGGACTCGGTGCGATCGCCAAGGTGCTGCGCATGATGCTGCAATCGGCCGTGCTCGCGGTCGGCGCCTATCTCGTCATTCACCAGGAGGCGACCGCCGGCATCATCATCGCCGGCTCGATCCTGTCGGCCCGCGCATTGGCGCCGGTCGATCTGGCGATCGCGCACTGGAAATCCTTCGTGGCGGCCCGCCAGAGCTGGCACCGCCTCAGCCGCCTCCTGGAACAGATGCCGGCGCAGGCAACGCCGACCCAGTTGCAGGCACCCACCAGCCGCCTCTCGGTCGAAGCCGTCACCATGGTGGCGCCGGGCGACCAGCGGCTCATCGTCCAGGACGTCACCTTTGCGCTGGAAGCCGGCAACGGCCTCGGCGTGATCGGCCCGAGCGGCTCCGGCAAATCATCGCTGATCCGCGCCCTGGTCGGCGTCTGGCATCCGGTCCGCGGCAAGGTTCGGCTCGACGGCGCGGCGCTCGACCAATGGTCGAGTGACGTGCTCGGCCGCTACATCGGCTACCTGCCGCAGGACGTCGAACTGTTCGGCGGCACCATCGCGCAGAACATCAGCCGTTTTGATCCGGAGGCGACGTCCGACGGCATCATTTCCGCGGCCAAGGAAGCCGGCGTGCACGAGATGATCATCAAGATGCGGGAGGGCTACAACACGCAGGTCGGCGAGCAGGGCACCGCCCTCTCCGCCGGCCAGGCCCAGCGCGTGGCGCTGGCGCGTGCGCTCTACGGCAAACCGTTCCTGATCGTGCTCGACGAGCCCAACTCCAACCTCGACACCGAAGGCGACGAGGCGTTGACCCGCGCCATCCGCAGCGCGCGCGAGCGTGGCGCGATCGTCGTCGTGGTGGCGCACCGGCCGATTGGCGTCGAGGCGGTCGATCAGATCCTGGTGCTGCGCGACGGCCGCATGCATGCCTTCGGTCCGAAGGAGCAGGTGCTCGCCCAGGTGCTGCAGCCACGCGTCGCGCCGTCGGCGCCGATCAAGGTCGTCAGCGAAGGCGGAGTGGCAAAAGCATGAGCACGATGACGGTTGGCGGGACAAAACCCGCTGCGCCCAAGACCGTTCAGGAAAAGACGGTTCGGGAATCGATCCGGTTTCACCTGTTTCTCGGCCTCGGAATCGTGCTGTTCCTGGCCGTCGGCCTCGGCGGCTGGGCCTCCACGGTGCTCATCTCGGGCGCGCTGATCGCGCCGGGCCAGATCGTGGTCGAATCCAACGTCAAGAAGGTCCAGCATCCGACCGGCGGCGTGGTCGGTGAGGTGCGCGCCCGCGACGGCGACGTGGTCAAGGCCGGCGACATCGTGGTGCGGCTCGACGACACCGTCACCAAGGCCAATCTTGCCATCGTCACCAAAAATCTCGATGCCGCCCAGGCGCGCGCGGCACGGCTCCAGGCCGAGCAGCGCGGCCTCGACAGAATCGAGTTTCCACCGTCGTTGCTCGACCGCGCCGGCGACCCTGATGTCAAGGCGCTGCTCGACAGCGAAAGCAAGCTGTTCGACGTGCGCGTCAACGGCCGTGCCGGCCAGAAGGCACAGCTCCGCGAGCGCATCCAGCAGCTCAACGAAGAGATCGAGGGCCTGCAGGCGCAGGAGAGAGCCAAGGACAGGGAGATCTCGCTTGTGCAGCAGGAGCTCACCGGCGTGCGCGATCTCTATGACAAGCACCTGGTGCAGCTTTCGCGCCTGACCACGCTGGAGCGCGACAGCGCCCGCCTCAACGGCGAGCGCGCGCAATACATCGCCTCGCGCGCGCAGGCCAAGGGCAAGATCACCGAGACCGAGCTGCAGATCATCCAGGTCGACAAGGACATGGTGAGCGAGGTCTCCAAGGACCTGCGCGAGACCAATGACAAGAGCGGCGAGCTGATCGAGCGCAAGGTCGCGGCCGAAGACCAGCTCCGCCGCGTCGACATCCGGGCGCCGCAGGACGGCATGGTGCTGCAATCGACGGTGCACACCGTCGGCGGCGTCGTCACCGCCGGCGACACATTGATGCTGATCGTGCCGCAGGCCGACGATCTCCAGGTCGAGGCCAAGGTCAATCCGGTCGACATCGACAAGCTGCAGGTCGGCCAGAAGACGCTGTTGCGTCTGTCCGCCTTCAACCAGCGCACCACGCCCGAGCTTAATGGCATCGTCAGCCGCGTCTCGCCCGACGTCACCACCGACCAGCGCACGGGGCAAAGCTACTATACGATCCGCGTTTCGATGTCTGCGGAGGAGGTTGCCAAGCTCGGAGACTCCAAGCTGATTCCCGGCATGCCGGCGGAAGCCTTCGTCCAGACCGGTGACCGCACCATGCTGTCCTATCTGATGAAGCCGTTGCACGACCAGTTCATGCGGGCCTTCCGAGAGAAGTGACACACGGCGCTATTCCCCGAGCTGTCGAAAATGCTGCAGACTATCTTGTCGGTTCTGACGAACATTCTCTTCTTTGCCGCAATCCCAGTCTTTGTTTTCGGAGCTTACCAGCAACACAAGTTTTTTGAAGAATGGCGTGAGGATCACGCTCAATCGCTGGATTGGTTCACCAGGGGGCAACGCTCTGTTGTAGCCGTTCTATCGAACAAGCTCTCGGATCGATGTCGTGACCGTCGTCGTAAGCTCTTTACGGCGGTGGCAACATTTCTCGGACTTATTTTGGTCGTAGGTCTCCTGAGTGCTTTTCAGCGCTCGCAATGACGACGCGGCCTTGTTCTTGCTATAGTTCGACTCAGGTCCCTAAAACCCGGCGGTCGAACCATGCAGTCTCCACCCTCCATCGCCACAAAATCCTTCACCGACGCATCCGCGGCCGTCGCCCGCCTCGAAGAGATCTACGAGCGCAACACAAGATTCCTGCGCGACCGGTTCGAGGCCTACGTCTCGGGCGAGGCGATCACGACGCGGGTGCGGGCCTATTATCCCTTCGTCCGCCTCACCACCGCGACCCACGCGCGGCTGGATTCGCGTCTGTCCTACGGCTTCGTGGCGGGACCCGGCGTGCATGAGACCAGCGTAACGCGGCCGGATCTGTTCCGCGCCTATCTCACCGAGCAGATCGGCCTGTTGATCCAGAACCACGGCGTGCCGGTCGAGATCGGCGAATCCGCCGAGCCGATCCCGATCCACTTCGCCTATCGCCGCGATATCAACATCGAAGCCGCCATCACCACCAGCGAAAATTCGCTCGCCACGCGCTCGCTGCGCGATGCCTTCGACGTGCCTGATCTCGCCACCATGGACGATTCCATCGCCGACGGCACCTTCGAGCTTCAGGCTGGCGCGCCCGAGCCATTGTCGCTGTTCCGCGCCGCCCGCGTCGATTACTCGCTGCGCCGGCTCTACCACTACACCGGCACCGATCCCGAGCATTTCCAGAATTTCGTGATCTTCACGAATTACCAGTTCTATGTCGATGCCTTCGCGGAGCTCTGCCAGCAGCGGCTCCAGTCCGGCGAAGCAGGGCTGGAGGCGTTCGTTGCGCCCGGCAACGTCATCACGCGCAGCGACGGGAGCACGACGGGAACAGCGCCCGTGCGCACGCCGAACATGCCGGCCTTCCATCTGGTCGCGCCTGATTATCGCGGCATCACGCTGATCAATATCGGCACCGGCCCGTCCAACGCGCGCAACGTCACCGATCATGTCGCGGTGCTGCGGCCGCATGCCTGGCTGATGCTTGGCCATTGCGCGGGTCTGCGCAACACGCAGCGGCTCGGTGACTACGTGCTCGCGCATGGCTATGTGCGCGAGGACCACGTGCTCGATCGAGAGTTGCCGCTGTGGGTGCCGATCCCGGCGCTGGCC
Organism: Bradyrhizobium campsiandrae; assembly: GCF_014529705.1. Classification (GTDB taxonomy): domain Bacteria; phylum Pseudomonadota; class Alphaproteobacteria; order Rhizobiales; family Xanthobacteraceae; genus Bradyrhizobium; species Bradyrhizobium campsiandrae. Next base: position 78,763 of record NZ_JAANIH010000034.1, on the reverse strand, counting down.
GAGATGCAGGTCGCGTTGGAGGAGGCGGTCGAGGATGTCACGGGTCTGGAAGGTTTTGACCTCAAGCGCCTGATGCGAACGGGCACCGTCGCCAGCGTCGACAATCGCAACTGGGAGATTTCCGGACCCGAGGTCATCCGCCGCCTGTCGCAATCTCGCGCCGTCGCGCTCGACATGGAATCTGCGGCGATCGCCGCCAACGGTTATCGCTTCCGTGTCCCCTATGGCACACTGCTCTGCGTCTCCGACAAGCCGTTGCACGGCGAGATCAAGCTCGCCGGCATGGCCAGCGAGTTCTACCGTCGCCGCGTCGGTCAGCATCTCGAGATCGGTTTGAAGGCGCTGGAGCGGCTCAAGCAGCAGGAATCGGAGCGTCTGCATTCGCGCAAGCTCCGCAGCTTTGCCGAGGTCGCGTTTCAGTAAACGACAACAGAGCTGTCATACGGGGCTGTCTGAATCTCCGAAAGTCCGGTGCCCAGGAATATCCCAGCTGAGGCAGGGTTATCGATTCGTCCGGGGCCGCTCGAAACAGCACAGGAGACAGACATGATCACAGCCACGATCAGACGCGTCACGCTGGGGACGTTTGCGGTGGTCCTGCTGAGTTTGCCGGCCTTGGCGGCTGGCGGAGGAGGCGGTGGAGGAGGCGGTGGTTCCGGCAGCACTGATCCCTATGCCGGCGCCTATTCGGACCAGAAGGCGCAGCCGGCGCCGACCTATCCGAAACGCTCGGGCACCAAGGCGACGCAGAAGGGCAGGAAGGCGAGCAACCAGTCCAGCATCGATGATCCCGCGTTCGCAGCCGGCTACCGCGTGGCTTACGATACGATCTATCTGCGTAACGACTACGCGGTCGCGATCGAGCAATTGCGGGCGCTCGGCCATGACGACCATCCCAACGTCGCCAATCTCATTGGTTATTCCTATCGAAAACTTGGCGACTACAGGCAATCGCAAGTCTGGTACGAGCGGGCGCTGAAGGTGGATCCGAACCACGTGCTGACATGGCAGTATTACGGACTGTGGCAGCTCGAGCAGGGTAACCGCGAGCAGGCGATGTATCATTTGAGCCGTATCGCCGCGATCTGCGGCACCGATTGCGAGGAGTATAAATCGCTGGCGGCGGCGCTGGAGAAGCCCACCGGCTCGGCGCTCGCTTATTGAGTGCATGTGGGGGCGCGTAGCGCCCCCACCCGTTCCATGGTGACAAGTCGGACGAATTTCAGCATTGTCCGGTGCGGGGTGGGACCGGGACAATTTGATGCCGCTGATGCGTGACAGGATTATCGGCCATGACCACGAACGGCTGGCCTTCCGCTTCACCATGACGCGCGCGGACGAGGTCGTGCAGTGCCAGATCAGCGATGCCGCGATGGACGAGCTCGCCGGCATGCAAGGCACCGAGAGCAGCGCGCGGCAGGCGCAGTTCACATCTTTGCGCGAGACCATCGAGCGGATCGCGTCGGACCTCTACGATGAGGCGCCGCGGTTCAGGGGTTACGTGGTGCGGATCTTCGTACGGCATCTGGCCAGATAGCAGGGCATGCGCACAACTTGCCGCGGGCGCGAAAGGATTCGTTAAGGGCAGCCCGGAGTTGCAATGGATGGCGGTAACACGGCGTGAAATGATGTCGCGCGGTCGCCCACGCCAACAGTGTCACATGCCCAGAAGAACAGTCCTGCTGCTCGTCGTCGTTGCCTTGCTGGCCGGAAACCTGGCCTATCCGAACCTGTTCGGGCCGAGTGCATTTGCGCGCGATTTCGACCAGAACATCGCGCGGTTTCCCCTGGCAGCGTCGATCGCCCGCAGCGATCCTGCGCTTAAGGAGGTCTTGCTTCGGGAAACCGAGGCGGCATTCAACGGGGGCGGATGGTCCGCCGCCAACAACGTGCTCAATGCGATCCTTGCGACCGAGATGGTTGCCTATGCCGACGACGAGAACATCATCGCCGTGGACCGGGCACAGCTGGCCGTCCTTCTGAAGCTCGCGAGCAATCCATTGGAATGCAAATCCTATCTTCTGGTCGGCTCTCAGCGCGGTGAGTTTCCGGACGCGGCGCAGGAATTCGCAGATCTCGCCGCGGCGAACGGGGCTGCAATCGCAAATGGATTCGAGCGCAAGACCAATGGTGTCGGCCGGGCGCAGGCGGATGGCGCAGAAAGCTTAGCGATCGAAACGCAACTGCAGCTCGGACCGTTTGCCGAGCTCACGCGGCAGGAGCTTGGTGCCGAGGCGCGATATCTCGACGGTAATCCCGAACTCATGTGCAGCGCAGCCATCAAGAGGCAGCTCAATCTGCTTTCGGCAGCCAAAGCCGATGCTGCGCACGTCTCGCGCATCCGCAAAGCCAGGGACTGCAAGATCGATTTCGTCGAGGTTCGCGCGAAGCTGTGCCGCGAGCCCGGCAACGGCTTGTCCTGCTCCTGAGCGAGCGCATCGATGGTACGATGAGCGGCGCAAGCCGTTCATCCCTCCAGCTTCTTCAGCAACAAGTTCAGCGCCGTCGCCGCGAATGTTTGCATGTTGGCAAACCGGTCGCTGCCACCGGTCTCCAGCGTCATCACTTCGGCCGCAGGTCCGGCGACCGCCATGCAGCTGTGGCCGGCGGCATCGCCATAGCGATTGCCGGTCGGGCCGGCTGCACCGGTCTCGGACAGGCCCCAGTCTGCGTTGAAGCGGCCGCGCATCTGTTCGGCCAGAAGCTTTGCATAGGGTTCCGACGACGAACGAAAGCCCTTCATTGCTTCGTCCGAAATATCCATCAGCACGCGCCTGGCGTCGCGGGTGTAGACCACCGCGCCACCGAGGAAATAGGCGGAGGCGCCGGGCACGGCGAGCAGGCTCGCCGCAATCAGGCCGCCGGTCGAGGATTCTGCGACCGCAATGGTCTGTTTGCGTGCGATCAATTTCGCCGCGACTTGTTCCGCAATGCCGACGAGCTCTTTCATCTCCAAATCCTCTTCCTCCGCAACCGAGCTCAGCCTTCCTAGCATATGACAGAAGCCTTGGCCGAGTTGCAGGCGAGGGGCAGGCCTGCTTGAATGGGCGGCAAGAGACTTAGAGGAAACGTGAGAAGGGAGACGTCATGGCGTCCCTGATCGCCGGCGGTGTGGATTGCGACGTGCATCCGGCAGTGCCGCATCTGACCAGCCTGCTGCCGTACCTGAACGACTATTGGCGCGACCAGGTGACGACACGCGGCATGGTCGACCTCGTCTCGCAATCCTATCCCAAGAACTCGCCGATCATGGTGCGGCCGGATTGGCGGCCCGAGACGGGCAAGCCGGGCGAAAGCCTTGCGGACATGCAGCGCCATGTGCTCGAGCCCTTCCAGCTCAGCTGCGCCATCTGCAACCCGCTTTACGGCGTGCAGATGGTGTTTTCGGAGGACATGCAGGCCGCCTTCTGCCGTGCGCTGAACGACTGGCTCGTGAAGGAATGGCTCGATCGCGATTCCCGGCTGCGCGGCTCGATCGTAATCCCGACCCAAAGCGTCGAAAAAGCCGTCGCCGAGATCGAGCGCTGCGCGGCGGACAGGCGCTTCGTGCAGGTGCTGATGCTCGTAATGGGCGACACGCCGCTTGGCAAGCGCGCGCTGTGGCCGATCTATGAGGCTGCGGAACGACTCGACCTGCCGGTCGGGATCCATGCCGGTTCCGCCTATCACAATCCCCCGACTGCCGTGGGATGGGGGTCCTACCACATCGAGGATTATGTCGGTCAGGCCCAGGCGTTCCAGACCCAGCTCACCAGCCTGATCGTCGAGGGCGTGTTCGCCAAATACCCGCGGCTGAAAATGGTGATGCTGGAGTCCGGTGTGTCCTGGATCTCGCCCTATCTCTGGCGGCTGCACAAGTTCTGGCGCGGCGTGCGGATGGAGACGCCCTGGGTCGATCGCGCGCCGCTGGAGATTGTGCGCAGCAACATCCGCTTCTCATTACAGCCATTTGATGCGCCGCCGGAACCTGAGACATTAATTCGCCTGTTTGAGCATATGCAGTCCGACGAATTGGTCCTATTCTCCACGGACTATCCGCACTGGCAGTTCGACGGCCAGGACGCGCTGCCCGAGGGTCTCACCCCCGATCTCGTGCGCAAGATCATGATCGACAATCCGCATGCAACCTATCCCCGCCTGACATGAGCCCGCTGCCAAAGGAGGCAAGGCGATGAATATCCAGTTCCGCGAGAGCCAAGAAGCCGCTTCCCCACTGACCGTCAAAACCGCCATCGCGGACTGCGACATCCACCCGGCACGCGCCACCCGGACCGAGCTCTATCCCTATCTCGCCAAACGCTGGCAGCATCATCTCGAAGTCTACGGTGTCCATGCCTATCAAGGCATGATGGAAGGCCCGCCCTATCCGAAGGCCCAGCCCAACGCCTCGCGCCGCGACGCCTGGCCGCCGGAAGGCGGCCCCCAAGGGTCTTCGCTCTCCTTCATGCAGCAGCAGCTGCTCGATCCCAACAATGTACAGCTCGGCGTACTCAATCCGCTCAACACCGGGCAGGGCATTCGCAATCACGAGCTCTCGGCCGCGCTGTGCTCGGCGATCAACGACTGGCAGATCGACAAATGGACCAGCAAGGACAAGCGGCTGAAGGCCTCGATCGTCGTCGGCAATGAGGACGGATTGTCGGCTGCCGCCGAGATCCGCGAGCGCGCCGGCGACAGGAATTTCGTGCAAGTGCTGCTGTTGAGCCGCAATGTCGAGCCGCTGGGTCAGCGTCGGTACTGGCCGATCTATCAGGCCGCGGAGGAAGCGGGCCTGCCGGTCGGCGTGCACGCCTTCGGCTTCGGCGGCAATCCGATCACGCCGTCGGGCTGGCCCTCCTATTACATCGAGGAGATGGTCGGCCACTCGCAATGTCAGCAATCGGCGCTGGCGAGCCTGGTGCTGGAGGGCGTGTTCGAGCGCTTTCCGAAACTGAAGATGGTGATGATCGAGGCTGGTTTCGGCTGGGCACCGTCGCTGGCATGGCGGCTCGACAAGGTCTGGCAGCGGCTGCGCAGCGAGGTGCCGCATGTGAGGCGGCCGCCGTCCGAATATATCCGCGAGCAGGTGTGGTGGACCACGCAGCCGATGGAGGATCCTGAGCGACGCGAGGATCTGTTCGACGTCATCAAATGGATCGGTTGGGACCGTTTGTTGTTCGCGACCGACTATCCGCATTGGGATTATGACGAGCCGTCGCGGGTGCTGCCGGCGGGCGTCAGCGAAGCCAATCGCGAGGCGTTCTATCTCGGCAACGCGAAGAAGCTCTACGGAATAGATTGATGGCGCGGCATGTGGTTGCCGCGGTCGATCAATTGCCGCCGGGCACACGAAAGTTCCTGGAGATCGACGGACGGCCGATCGCGGTCTTCAACGTCAAGGGCGAGTATTTCGGCCTGATGAACCGCTGCCCGCATCAGGGCGCAGCGCTGTGCGAAGGGCCGCTGATCGGCCTCGCGCAGTCAAGTGAGCCCGGCGAGATCGAATACACCAAGCTTGGCGAGATCATCCGCTGCCCCTGGCACGGCTGGGAGTTCGACATCCGCACCGGCCAGTCCTATTGCGACCCCCGCCGTTTCCGCGTGAAGGCCTATCCCGCCCATGTCGAGCCGGGCGGGAACGTGATGAAGGGGCCGTATGTGGCCGAGACGATCTCGGTGATGGTCGAGAGCGATTACGTCGTGGTGGAGCTGTAAGGCCACCGCAGCGGAGGGGCGCTCCCTCGCCCCGCTTGCGGGGAGAGGGGAGCACAACGCCCGTCAATGCCCCGTCGCCGGCTCCGCCACCGGATCATATGTCGGCACCGTCTTGCCGCCGCCGCGATAGACGATCAGTGCTGCGATGATGCCGAGCACGGCCGCAAACATCAGCCAGGCGCCCGGCGCGGCCTTATTCCCGGTGTGATCGATCAGCCAGGTCGAGGCGAACGGCGTGAAGGTCCCGAACAGGGCCGCCGCGAGCGCGAACGCCAGCGAGAAGCAGGTCGTGCGCACATGCGCCGGCACGATCTCGACGAGCGCGCCGAGCATGGTGCCGCTATACATGCCGAAATAGAACGAGAACATCATCTCGACGGCAAGCAGTTTGCCGAAGGTCGGTGCGGCCACCAGCCACGACAGGGCCGGATAGGCAGTGAGCAGCGACAGCGCCGCGATGCCGATCAGCACCGGCTTGCGGCCGATGCGGTCGGAAAGTGCGCCGCCGACCGGGTTCCAGATGAAGTTCGTGACGGCGACGAGCAGCGTCACCAGCAGCGCATCCTGCGTTGACAGTTTGAGAACGGTCTTGCCGAAGGTCGGCGTGTAGACGGTGACGAAATAGAACGTCGTCGTGGTCAGGATCGCGATCATCATGCCGAGGATCACGATGCGCCAATTGGCGAGCGCGGAGGCGAACACTTCACTGGCGGTCGGGTGCTTCTTCATGGCCAGGAAGGCCGGCGTTTCCTCCAGTGTGCGCCGCAGGAAGAAGATCAGCGGAATGATCAGGCAGCCGACAAAGAAGGGAATGCGCCAGCCCCAGGACGCGACCGTGTCGGCCGGCATCATCTCGGACAGGATGTAGCCGAGGATCGACGCGACGAAGATCGCGACCTGCTGGCTCGATGACTGGAACGAGGTGTAGAAGCCGCGATTGCCGGGCGTCGAGATCTCGGAGAGATAGACCGAGACGCCGCCGAGCTCGACGCCGGCGGAGAAGCCTTGCAGCAGGCGGCCGATCAGCACGATGACGGGTGCCGCGATGCCGATGGTGGCGTAGCTCGGACAGAATGCGATCACGACCGTGCCGATAGCCATGATGCCGAGCGTGACGATCAGGCCCTGGCGGCGGCCGATGCGGTCGATATAGGCGCCCAACACGATCGCGCCCACGGGGCGCATCAGCGCGCCCAGCCAGAATACGCCGAAAGTGTTGAGCAGCGAGGCGGTCTCGTTGGTCGAGGGGAAGAACGCCTTGCCGATTGCGGCGGCGTAAAAGCCGAACAGGAAAAAGTCGAACTGCTCGAGGAAATTGCCCGAGGTCGCGCGCAGGATCGCGCCGATGCGCGACTTGAGTGCGGGCGGATTGGTTGATGCTGCTGGTCCAGCCATGAACATTGTTCCCCTGATGACGTGGCCGGACCGGAACTTTGTTTTCTGGGCAGGCGACAGATTGTTGCTGTGACAATCTGACTACCCCTCTCGCGGGCAACGTTGCGAGTCAATCGAATTTGCCGCGGAAGCTGCTGATTTTTCAGCCCTTATTTTGCGTTGCAGCGAGGATCCATTGACGGAAGGCGGTGAGCTTTGCCGCTTCGCGGCGGCCGTCCGGTGAGACCAGATAGAAGCCGGCGTCTGCCGGCAGCACGATCTTGAAGGGGACCACCAGTCGCCCCTTCGCGATGTCATCCTGGACATAGGATGTGCGGCCCATCGCCACGCCCATGCCGTCGATCGCGGCCTGCACCGTCATGAAGGTCATGTCGAAGGTGATGCCGGGCTGGCGCGAGATGCCGGTCGACAGGCCCGCGGCCGTCAGCCAAAGACGCCAGTCGTCGCTGTTGTTGGTATGCAGCAGCACGTGATCCTTCAGGTCCTCCGGCATGCGCAGCGATTTGTCGCCGCGAAGGAGGGAGGGGCTGCAGACGGGAAACAGCTCGTCCGCCATCAGCCAGTCGGCGCGTACGCCGGCCCACTGGCCGCGGCCGTAGCGGATCGCGGCATCGACATTGTCCCGCTGGAAATCGACCAGGCTGGTCGAGGTGGTGATGCGGACGTCGATGCCGGGATGGGCCTCCTGGAAATCGGTCAGGCGCGGCAGCAGCCATTTCGCGGCGAGCGAAGCGATCGTCGAGACCGTCAGCACCTTGTCGTCGTCCTTGCGCAGCAGCCGGTCGGTGGCGAGGCGGAGGTCGTTGAAGGCGGCGCGGACGCCGGGCAGGTAGTCACGCGCTTCGGGGGTCAGCGCCAGCGCGCGGTTCTGTCGGATGAAGAGGCGGATGCCGAGCTCCTCCTCGAGCCTGCGGATCTGATGGCTGATCGCGGTCTGGGTCACGTTCAGCTCGGATGCGGCCAGCGTGAAGCTGAGATGGCGCGCGGCGGCCTCGAACGCCCGCAATCCGTTCAGGGAGGGCAATCTGGCAGTCATTTGGCAACAGGATACATGAGCTTATTTCATGCGAAAGGGTACAAATTGTCGTTTGTCGCAGCGCGTTCGGAAGCAGATATTAGCGTTCAAATTAGCTCCAGGAGCTGAAGATGTCTACTTTGACCCAGAATTCGATGACAAATCATCATGCGTCCGGCCTGATCCAGCAGATTGGCGAGACGCTGCATGTCTGGCACGAGCGCTATCGCACCAGGCGCGAGCTGACCAACTGGACCGCCCGCGACCTTCACGACGTCGGCCTGTCCTGGACCGACGTCGCCTTCGAGGCCGAGAAACCCTTCTGGCGGGCCTGATTGGCCGCCAGGCCGGCGCCGCCTGATCACAGGGGCGCCGGCGGTCCGGAACATTCACTGACCCACCATCGACCGTCCAAGGCTCGTGTCATGAGCGCCTATCGCCTGGAAGAGCTGAAGCAGTATTCGGACACGCTGCGCACCCGGCATGGCGAGGCGCTGAACGTGCGCTTCGTCGAGCCGCGCGACACCGACGAGCTGCAGCACTATTTCCGTTCGCTCTCGACCCGCTCCCGCTACAACCGCTTCTTCGGTGCGATCAGTGAACTGCCGAAAGGCCTGCTGAACGATTTCCTTGCCGTCGGCGAGCGCGAACGGTTCAGCGTCGTCGCGACCAAGATGGTCGACGGCTTCGAGACGATCGTCGCCGAGGCGCGCTACGCCCTCCATGCCGAGACCTCGACGCTGGAATTTGGCCTCTCGGTCGATGATCGTTGGCAGGGCCACGGCATCGCGACCGCATTGATGACGAATCTCGAATGCCGCGCAGCAGCCCTTGGCGCCGAGCACATGTTCGGCGACACGCTACGCTCCAACGCGACCATGATCTCGCTCGCGCGCAAGTCCGGCTTCGCCTTCGTCAACCATCCCGACGACTGGAAGCTGGTGCGGTTCGACAAGGAGATCCACATCGCGCCGAAGGAGATTCCCTGCGCCAGCTGGCGCCTCGCCGCCCTTTCCCGTCAGGCCGACAGCCCCTCAGCCTCGGCCTGACATGACTGCAAGCCCGGCCTGGTCCAGCCAGAGCCGGGCATTTTTTTGCCCTCTCAGACTCGTCATCCTGAGGTGCTCGTTCTGCGCCCTTTCGCAGAACGAGCACCTCAGGATGAGCGGCCCATCTGCATGCGTGATGTTGCCGCGGCGAGAGTCGGGCCGTCGCCCTTCAAGGGCCGCTGAAGAAGCGGCCACCTCAGCGGGACGGTCAAAGATTCGCGAGCGATCCTACTTCCCCGTAAACACCGCTTTCCGTTTCTCGATGAAGGCCTGCACCGCCTCCTTGTGATCGGCCGTGGTGGTGAGGCGGACCAGCCGCTCGGCTTCGTGGTCGCGGGCGGTCTCGAAATCGAACAGCACGGCTTCGTCGAGATTGTCCTTCATGTAGCGCAGCGCCAGGCGTGGGCCTTCGGCGAGGGATTTTGCCAGGGCGAAAGCTTCGGCCTGCAATTTGTCGTCGGGCACGACGCGATTGACGAGGCCGATGGCCTCGGCGCGGGCTGCTTCGATGCGATCGCCGGTGAACATCAGCTCGCGCGCCCGTGCAGTGCCGACCAGTCGGGTCAGCAGCCAAGCGATGCCGTAATCGCCTGACAGTGCGATGCGGGCATAGCCGGTGGCGACAAAGGCGGATTGCGCGGCGATGCGGATGTCGCAGGCCATGGCGATGGCAAGGCCGGCGCCGACCGCCGGGCCGGGCAGGGCGGCGATGGTCGGCTTGCGCACCGACACCAGTGCTCCCGTGAGCAGCCGCTGCCGCTCCTGGAGATCGGCGATGCGGTCTTCCTGCGACATCTCCAGCTTCTTGGGATCGCGATGCGCGCCCATGCCCTTGACGTTGCCGCCGGCGCAGAAGGCCTCGCCCGCGCCGGTGATGAGCAGCGCGCCGACATTGGGATCCTCGCCGCAGCTGCGGATCATCGTGCGCAGCGCCGGCGTCAGCGCGTCCGACAGCGAGTTGCGCGCCTCGGGCCGGTTCAGCGTGATCACCGCGACGCGGTCGCGGATGACGCAGAGGAGTTCGCTGGTGCCGGTATCGATGTTGGTTTCGGTGGTCATGATTCCTCCCTGGCTCTCGTAGGGTGGGCAAAGCGAAGCGTGCCCACGTTTTTTCTGCAATTTCGCCGAGATGGTGGGCACGGCGCTGTGCGCCTTTGCCCACCCTGCGGCAGTTTGCTTCAGAACTTCTCAACCCAGGGCCGCAGCTCCAGCTCCCAGCTCCAGGCGCTGCGCGGCTGCTGCAGCACGTTCCAGTAGCTCTCCGCGATCGCATCGGGATCGAGCATCGAATCCGGCTTGTCCGCAGGCTCGCTGCGTGCCGCGCTGCGAATGCCGCCGTCGATGACGAAATGCGCGACATGAATGCCCTGCGGTGACAATTCGCGCGCCATGCTCTGCGCGAGGCCGCGCAGCGCGAACTTGCCCATCGCGAACGGCGCCGACTGCGCATAGCCCTTGACGCTCGCCGAGGCGCCGGTGAACAGGATCGCTCCGTGCTTGTTCGGCAGCATGCGCTTCGTCGCCTGCTGCGCCACCAGGAAGCCGCCATAGGCACTGACCGCAATCGCATTCGCGACCTCGGCCGGCACCAGGTCGACGAACGGCCCGCGCGAGCGGCCCGACGCATTGTAGACCACGAGGTCGGGCACGCCGATCTCGCGTTCGACCAGGCCGAACAGGCGCTCGACCTCCTCGGGTTCGGTGGCGTTGCAGGCGTAGGCCTTTGCGCCGGTCTCGCTACAGAGCGCACCGAGCTTCTCGATCTTGCGCGCGGCCAGCGCGACGCGGATGCCCTGCGCGGACAATAGGCGCGCTAGCGAGGCGCTCAGGCCTTCGCCGGCGCCGACGATGAGAGCGATCTTGTATGTCGGGTGTTCCATGATGTGGTCTCTGGCGTGATCTGTGGCGTGATCTCTTGGGGACGGGACCTTGCTGATCTAGGCATCCGCCGCGCGGACAACCAGCCGGGCTGGTCACAATTCCGCAGGGCGAATTGCTCCTTCACGGCGATCATGCCTCCCTGCCAATTTGCGGCTTTATCCGTTTCCGCGATGGGAGCATGATCGACATCATCTCAAGCGGCAAGCGCCAAAATAAGCGCCAAAAATTGCCGCCGGGCGGAAGCGAAGAGGACGATCATGCACAAGCCGGTCACAGGGCAGCCAAAAGATGTCGCGACCGCACCATCCGGCTTGCTGGCGCCCGATACGTCGGGCATGAATTTTTACCGCGCGGATCAGGCGCTGACGGATCTTTTGCGCATCCATCTGCCGGAAAATCTGTTCCGCCACATCGAACCGCATCTGGACCGTCTCGGCGAGATGGCCGGTGGCCATCTCGACGAATGCGCGCGCCTCGCCGACCGGCACACGCCGGTGCTGCACCAGCGCGACAAGTTCGGTCGCGAGGTGCAGTGGATCGAATATCATCCGGCCTATCGTGAGCTGGAGAATGCCGCGTTCGGCGAGTTCGGCATTCACGCGCTTTCGATCCGCAAAGGCATCATGGGCTGGCCGGACAAATATCCCGTCGTGGCCAAGCATGCCTTCACCTTCCTGTTCAACCAGACCGAATTCGGCATGGGCTGCCCGATCAACGTCACCGACGGCTGCGCCAAGCTGTTGGCGAATTTCGGCAGCGAGGCGCTGAAAGCCAAATATCTGGATGGATTGACCTCGACCGACATGAGCAAGCTGACGCAAGGCGGCCAGTTCATGACCGAGAAGGAAGGCGGCTCCGATGTCGGCACACTGACCACGCGCGCGGTGCAGGAGGGCGACCATTGGCGCCTCCATGGCGAAAAATGGTTCTGCTCGAATGCCGATGCGAAAGTCGTGATGCTGCTGGCGCGGCCCGAAGGCGCCGGCCCCGGCACGCGCGGTGTCGGCCTGTTCCTGATGCCGCGCTTCCTCGACGACGGTTCGCAGAACCACTACCGGATCGTGCGCCTGAAGGACAAGCTCGGCACCCGCTCGATGGCCTCTGGCGAGATCAAGCTCGAAGGCGCCATCGCCTATGCCGTCGGCAAGCTCGATCGCGGCTTCGTGCAGATGGCCGAGATGGTCAATTCCTCGCGCCTCTCCAATGGGGTGAAATCGACCGCGCTGATGCGGCGGGCCTATCACGACGCGATGACGGTGGCGAAGAATCGCGTGGTGTTCGGCCAGCGTATCATCGATCTGCCGCTCGGCCGTCGGCAGATGCTGAAGATCCTGCTGCCGGTCGAACAGGCAATGTCGATGAGCTTCCTCACCGCCGATGCGCTCGACCGTGCGGAAGCCGGCAGCCAGGACGCGGCGGCGCTGCTGCGCATCCTCACCCCGACGCTGAAATTCCGCGCCACGCGCGATGCGCGCAAGGTCTGCGGCGATGCGCTCGAGATGCGCGGCGGCATTGGCTATGTCGAGGAATTCGCCACACCCCGCCTGCTGCGCGACGCCCATCTCGGCTCGGTCTGGGAAGGCACCGGCAACATCGTCGCGATCGATGCTATCAGGCGCGCGGTCGGCCGTCACGGTGCGGAATCCGCGCTTGCAGCCGATCTGCAGGCGCGTCTCGATGACAGTGCCTCGGTGCCGCAGGCCTGGCGGGACAATTTGCGCAAGTTGGTCGACCGCGCCGTCGGCTTTGCACGCGAGGTCGCAGGCAAGGCCGAGAATGAAGCCGATGCCCGCCGTGCCACGAGCCTGCTCTATCATGTCGCCAGCGCCGTGGCGCTCGCCTGGGAGGCGCATCGCATCCACGAGATGCGCGGTGATGCGCGCCGGCTGCTGCTGTCGCGGTTGGTGATCGACCACCGCGTGTCGCCGGGCGATCCGTTCCGGCTGACGGAAAATGCGACGCAGGCGAAGATCGCTGAACTGCTGCTCGGCGACAGCTCAGCCGGCATGAGCGAGGTTGGCGAACTGGTTCTGCCGGCGTAGGCTCTTTTTCTTCACCTCGCCCTTCGCGAGAGGTGAAGAACCCGCGCCCACCAAACAAACAACAAACGAGGAAACAACCGATGAAGGCCGCCGTCCTCTATGAAGTCAACAAGCCGCTGGTCATCGAGGATGTCAGCCTGCCCAAGCCGGGCCCGCGCGAGGTGCTGATCCGCACCGCCGTTGCCGGCCTGTGCCACTCCGACCTGCATTTCATGGAAGGGCTCTATCCGCATCCGCTGCCCGCGGTGCTTGGACACGAATCCGCTGGCATCGTCGAGCAGGTCGGTTCTGACGTGACTTATGTGAAGCCGGGCGATCACGTCGTGACCTGCCTGTCCGTATTCTGCGGCACCTGCGATAATTGCACCACCGGCCGCACCGTGCTCTGCACCGACACCACGGTGAAGATGCTGCCGGGAGCGTCCAACCGGATGCAGTGGAACAGGCCGGAGAAGCTGAATCAGTTCCTCAATCTCTCGTCCTTCGCCGAGCAGATGCTGGTGCACGAGAACGCCATCGTCAAAATCCGCAACGAGATGCCGCTCGATCTCGCCGCGCTGATCGGCTGCGGCGTCATTACCGGATATGGCGCGGTCGTGAACACCGCGAAAGTGACGGCGGGCGAGACCGTGGCGGTGATCGGCTGCGGCGGCGTCGGCATGGCCGCGATCAACGGCGCGCAGATCGCCGGCGCCGGCCGCATCATCGCCATTGACACCAATCCGGCCAAGCTTCAGCTTGCAACCAAGCTCGGCGCGACCGACATCGTCAATCCCGCCGATGGCGACGTCGTGAAACAGGTGCGCGACCTCACCAATGGCGGCGTGCATCATTCCTTCGAGGTGCTCGGCCGCAAGGAGACCGCGGAGCAGGCGTTCGGCATGCTGGCCTCCGGCGGCACCGCCACCATCGTCGGCATGATCCCGTTCGGCCAGAAGATCGAGCTGCACGGATTCGATTTCCTGCGCGAACGCAAGATCCAGGGCTCCTCGATGGGCTCGAACCATTTCCGCGTCGACATGCCCCGCCTGGTCGATTTCTACCTGCGCGGCCGGCTGCATCTGGAAGACTGGATCTCGGCCAAGCTGAAGCTGAGCGAGATCAACGAAGGCTTTGCCAACATGAAGGCCGGCAAGACGCTGCGCAGCGTGATCGTGTTCGATAGCTGAGCCGAATTATCAACCCGTCATTGCGAGGAGCTCTTGCGACGAAGCAATCCAGTCTGTTTCTCCGGATACATTCCGGGATTGCTTCGCTTCGCTCGCAATGACGGGCGGTGAGACTAATCGTCGAACATCTTCGGCGGCACGAACCCTCCGAACTCATGCTCGATCAGCTCGGCGAGCTTGAGTGGCGTGCGGTCCTCCAGCCACGGGCCGACGATCTGCACGCCGACTGGCAGGCCATCCGGCGCAAAGCCGGTCGGGATCGCGGTCGAGGGCAGGCCGGGCAGCGTGGCGATGCCGGGCCAGGCGAGTTGGTCGGTATAGACATGCGCCTTGCCGTCGATTGTGATGCGGCGCTGCTCCTGGTCCTCGGAGTGGTCGTGCGGGAAGGCCGGCGTCGGCATGATCGGGCAGATCACCGCGTCGAACGTCTTGAACAGCTCGCGCCATTGCGCCCGCAACCGGGTGCGTCCGGCGTTCGCCGCGACCCAGTCGCGGTGGCTCAACGCGATGCCGCGCAATCTTTCCGCGCCGAGACTATTGTCGCCTTCCGGCAGGGCCGCGGCGGCTGCCTTGGCGCCGGCATAGACGTCGGGTGCAAAGCTCGCAGCCAGGAACGACAACAGCATGCGCATATAGAGCCGCGACGAGGCCGCGAAGTCAGGCAGCAGCGGACTGCTCCGCTCGATCTTGACGCCTGATTTGGCGAGATTGTCGGCGAGCCTGTTGATGGTCCCGCGTACGACGGTGTCGGTCGGCAGCACCGGATCGGTGTCGACCACCAGCACGCGGAAATCCTTGAACGCGGCGTGGCGCGCGGCGGGGAGCTCCAGCTTATAGGCGATGCCCGCCTCGATCGGATCGGGGCCTGCCATCACGTCGAGCAGCAGCGAAAGGTCGGCCGCGCTCCGCGCCATCGGGCCGATCACCGAGAGGTCACGCTCGAACGGCAGAGGCGGCGCCGGCGGGGCGACGTGCCCGCGCATGGCGAGGAGGTTGAAGGTCGGCTTGTGTGCGTAAACGCCGCAATGGAAGGCCGGCACACGCAGCGAGCCGCCGATATCGGAGCCGATCGACAGCGGGCCATAGCCCGCGGCAAGTGCCGCCGCCGACCCGCCGGAGGAGCCGCCCGGCGTGCGGCCGAGATCGTAGGGGTTGTTGGTGGTGCCGTAGATGTCGTTGTAGCTCTGCCAGTCCGCGAGCGCGAGCGGCACGTTGGTCTTGCCGAGCACGATGGTGCCGGCGTCCCTCACCCGCGTGACCGGCAGCGCATCTTCCTTGGCGATGAAATCCTTCTGCGCGGGAATACCCCAGGTCGTCGGCAGGCCGGCGATGTTGTAGGATTCCTTCACCGTCATGGGCAGGCCGAGCAGCGGCTTGCCTTCGCCGCGGGCCAGAGCGGCATCTGCCTCGCGCGCGGCGCTCAAGGCCCGATCGAAATCCCGGACGCAGATCGCGTTGATCCTGCCGTCGTGGCGCTCGATGCGGTCGATCGCATCCTGCGTCAGCTCGACAGCGGAAACCTTCTTCGCCGCCAAGGCGGCCGACAGCTCGACCGCGCTTCTGAAACTCCATTCCGATTTGGCCACGTCATGCTCCTGCGCTTCTCTGGTCGCGATGATGCGCAGTTTTAGCCGATGCCGCAACCGCCGTTTGATCGCGGTTGATCTGTCCAGGACGCTACCCCGGCAGCATGCGCTGCATCACGCGGTCGCGATGGACGAAGATGTGCACGAGTGCGGCGCCGACGTGGAGGCCGATCGTGACCAGCAGCGCCAATTCCATCGCCTGGTGGAGACCGTCGATGGTCCGGCCGGCGGCCGCGTTGTCGGATGCGAGCATCGGCAGCGGCACGAGATAGAAGAACGAAATGGACCATCCACGGAAGGAGGCAAACAACCACCCCGAGATCGTGGTCGCCAGCACCAGCGCATACAGCAGCCAGTGGACGGCTTCCGATGACAGGCGCTGCCAGGCAGGCAGAGAGCTCTCGGGTGCGACCGGATGTGTGACACGCCAGGCAAGGCGCAGAGCCGTCAGCACCAGGATCGCAATTCCGATCGAGACGTGAAAGGTCATGCTGGCGCCGGGGCTCGTGCCCGGGTGGAGATCCGGCATCAACCAGCCGATCGGGTATTGCACGGCGAGCAGTACGACGATGAGCCAGTGAAAGATCTTGGCAGGCGTGCCGTATTGAAGGCGGGTGGTCATGGCAATCCCAGCGTTGAATCCAAGTGACGCGATCAGGGCTGAAAGCCGCGCGCTGCGGCGTGGAGGAACGGATTGACGGGCCCGCTGCTCATCCGCGTGTTGCCGTCCGGTTTCTGACCCGGCACGGGAAAGGCATAGCCGATGATGGTCTTGACCACGAGCCGGTCAGATGCCGGCGTCAACCCGTAGCCGATGCCGAAGTTCACGTCGAACACGCCGGCCTTGAAATCGGTGACGGCAAACAGCGTATGTTGCTGGTCCGCCAGCTTGTCGAAGCTCCCGATCTGGCCGAGGTCGCTGTAATATTCGAATCCTGCGAACAGATCGTCCCCGAACTTGCGTGCGAGGCGCGCGGCCGGCGCGAAATGCTGCTCGGCGAACTTGCCGAAATGGATGTCGACGATCGGATTGACGATGAACTCGTAGTCGCTGTTTCGCACCCCGATGATGGGACGAATTTCCATCGAGAAGCGGGATTGGGAGAAGGGCGGTGTCTCGTTGCTGAATTCGAAGTTCACGCCGTAGAAGAAATTGCGCTGTTCGGCATGCGGCGAAACGAACAGCGTTCGCAGCTTGAAGGCGTCCGAATAGAAGCGTTCGTCCTGGACCGAGAACGGCAAATAGAGCCCGACCTCCCACCAATCGGTCACGCCGTAGGCGAATTCCGGCGTGCCGTTGAGGCTGTGATTTGAGACGAGCCCGCCGGGAAAGGGCGGAGTCTTCTGGCCGAGGGCGACGTAGTTCAGATGCTGCTGGATCGTGAACTGGCCCACTTCGGCGATCCCGGCATTGTAGACTTGAATCTCGTCCGTCGCGTAGGCGGTCCCGGCCAGGGCCGGGAGGATCAATGCGGCCGCAAGGGCTGCGACGGTGAATGAAAGACGCTGCTTCATCGTCGTCGCCTATGCCGCCCCGATCAGGATGCCTACCGCCAGCACGATCGCGCCGCCGAGCACGATCTGGAACACGGCCTGGAGGAACGGCGTGTCCATGTATCGGGCCCGGATATAGGCAATCGCCCAGAGCTCGAAGAACACGACGACGCAGGCAATCGCGGTCGCGATCCAAAATGCGTTGGACCAGCTGTCGGGCACGAGATAGGGCGCGGTATGGCCGAGCCCGCCGACGGTCGTCATCGCGCCGCAGGTGACGCCGCGCAGCCAGGGCGAGCCGCGTCCGGTCAACGACCCGTCGTCGGACAGCGCTTCCGCAAATCCCATGCTGATGCCGGCGCCGATCGAGGCCGCGAGGCCGACCAGAAAGGTCTGCCAGTTATGATGCGTGGCGAAGGCGGCCGCGAACAGCGGCGCCAGCGTCGAGACCGAGCCGTCCATCAGGCCGGCGAGGCCCGGCTGCACATATTGCAGCACGAACATCCGCCTGCGCGTGCGGTCCTCTTCGGCGCGCACGTCGGGCTTGAGAATCTCGTCGGTCAGCCTGGCTGCGGTGTTCTCGTGGCTCTTTTCCGCTTCGGCGAGGTCGCCCAGCAGCCTGCGGACATTGACGTCCTCGGCCTGCTCGGCGGCCTTCGCATAGAAGCGCTCGGCCTCGAGTTCCATGGTCTCGACTTCCCTCCGGATGGTGTCGAGCGGCAGGTTCTTGGTGAGCCAGATTGGGCGGCGCTTCAGGAATCCTTTGACGTCCTCGCGCCGGATCGGCGGCAGATGCTGGCCGAAGCGCTGCTCGTAGAGTTCCAGCAGCATGTGACGATGGCCGCGCTCCTCCTCGGCCATCTGTTCGAACAGCTTGGCCGAGTCCGGATAGCGCTCCTTCAGATCCTCGGCGAAAGTCATGTAGATACGGCTGTCCTCCTCCTCGGAGGAGATCGCGACTGCGAGCACTTCGCGCTCGGTCAGATCGGCAAAGTTCTTCACGTGTGATCCTGCTATCACTTTAGAATGGTTCTAAAGTGATATAGGCTTCAATTCGTTCAGGGTCAATTCACGCGCGCTACGCGAACCCTAGCAATCCATGCGCCGCCATGATGGTGCCTGAGAGCAACGCAAGCCTGCCCCGATGTACAGGCTCGAATTCTACAGTGTGAATGGACGGGTGAATAATGGCCAAGGTCAAATTTCGTCTGAACGATCCGCGTCTGGCGCCCCGCCGCACCAAGCTGGAAATCCCCGGATGGGCCGGCAAGCGCGAGCCTCGTGCGAATGGTTCGCGTGAGCAGGTCTGGCATTGCGTGCCCTTTTCCGAGGGCGCGCAGTACGGCATCGAGCTGTTCTATCCCTATGACTTCGAGCTTCGTGTCACGACCAGAGAGGGCCGCTTGGTCCTCGAGGCCGATTGGGGCGCGCCGCCGGAAGGTGGCGCGGAATGGCCACCGTTTCGCAGGTTTGGCGACGCATTTTACACCTATCAGATCCTGCTCGATCTCAAGGTCGAGAAAGGCATGGCTGTCCGCACCGAGCCGCATCCGCGCTTCTATGCCGATCAGACCGACACCGTGCCGATTGCGGTCCCTGCGTTGATCCGCAACTGGTGGCCGATGATGTTCTTTTGCGTCTTCAAGGCGCCGGCTGAGGGGCGTACCCACATCTTCCGGCCCAACGAGCCATTTGCTCAGATCATCGTCATTCCCGAGGAAGCGAACTTCGAGCTTGAGCCCATGGAAGAGGAGGAAGCGGCGGAGCGCGAGCTCCAGGCTCGCCGAATCTACAACAGCCGTCCCACACTCGCCGCCGGCACCGAATGGACGTCGTCATCCGATACGGTGTTCGACGGCACTTACCGGCATCTGCATCGCGCGGCCAAGGAGAAGGCCCGCAACGAATAGGACAGGCGACCGCTGTCGGGCGCACCGGGTCCGGCGCGCCGTGCTAGCGGTCGGTGCTTCTGCCTATTCTTCCCGACGATGACATCGGCAAAAGCAAACAGGACCCGAAGGTCCTGTTCATCTCATTCACGCTGCCACCGACATCAATAATCGCGGCGATAGAAGCTGTGATGATGGTGGTGATGATGGTGATGGTGGTAATACCGCCGATACCGCGGCACCACCACGACGGGCGCGTCGTCATAATAGCGATAGCGTCGATAAAAGCTGTGATGGTGATGATGGTGGTGGTGATGATAGTAGAATTGCGCGACCTGGACGTTCTCGCTCGTCTTTGCCGGTGGCGCTTCATCGATGGCTTGCAGCAGGGCGCTGGCGTTCGCAATCGGCTCCAGCAGGTCGGCATATGAATTCGCCTGCAGAACGTCTGTCGGTGCCGGTGCGGCTTCAACCGCGCCAAGCGTCCCGAGCGCAGCCACCGCGCCCAATAGTCCGGCGATCTTCTTGTCCATTTTCATCTCCATGGTCGCCGGACGCAGATCCGGTATCCCGCAACGTCAGACATTGCCGAATGTTCCCTGAACCGGGGATTAATGCCATGTGACGCGGCGGTGGCGCCGCGTCAGTCCGCTGCGGCGTCGTGCAGGAAGCTCAGGAGCAGCCGGCTGACCTCGGCGGGCTGCTCCTGCTGCACCCAATGGCCGGCGCCGTCGACGAGATGACAGCCGAGCATGTTGGTGCAGCCGCGCCCCTGCATCGCCTCGAATACGCCGGGGCGCTGATGGGTGCCCCAATCCTGCCCGCCCGAGATGAAGCACGAGGGCACATCGATGCTGCGGCCCGAGAAAAGCTGCATCTCGCGGTTGAGCATGCCCGTCGTGACGTAGCGATACCATTGCAGGCCGCCCTGGAATCCGGTGCGGGCATATTCGGCGCTGTAAAAAGCGAGATCGCTATCCGGCAGCCATTGATTGGCGGCCACCGCGGCGGGCGAGGGCATCTCCTTGGCGACTGTCTCGGGCATGGTCTCGCCGAGGTCCATCACGTAATAGGTCGGCAGCTTTGCAAGCTCGCCCGCCGACCACGACTTGAGCGGATAGGGCTTGTTGTCGGTCCAGTCCGCGCTCTTGTGATGATAATAGGCGCGCAGGAAATCGTGCAGGCCTTGCGGCGCGTGCAGCATGTCGGCATTGGCCGGGCGTGTCGAATAATACCATTGATAGTGAATGCGTGGGCGCGGCAGCGCGGCGAGTTCGCGATGCACGGGGTCTTCGTCCGCTGGCTTTGCCGGGGCATCGACGGTGCCAAACGGCAGTGGCGGCGCTCCGCCGAATGGCGCGCTCATCAACGTCACCGACCGAAACACGTCCGGCCGGATCAGCGCGCACCAGGCCGCAACCGGGCTGCCGAAATCATGCCCGGCGAGATCGACCTGCCGGTAGCCGAACGCCGACACCAGCGCGAGTGCGTCGCGCACCAGATTGAGGAGCGAGATCGGCGCAAGATCGCCGTCGTAATCAGCGCTCCAGCCCGTAGTGCGTCCATAGCCACGCAGGTCGGGTGCAAGGACGTGATAGCCGGCGGCCGCGAGCGTCGGCATCACCTTGCGCCAGGAGAAGGCGAGCTCGGGAAAGCCGTGCAGCAGCAGGATGCAGGGACGCCCACCGGTCTCGAAGCCGGCCTCGAGCACGTGCATACGCAGGCCGTTGATGCCGTCGACGTAACGCGAGCGGATGCCGGCGGGCAGGGGAATGTCTGGGAGTGCAGTCATTGCTTTCCCCACATGGGTGGAATCGTAGGGTGGGCAAAGCGGAGCGTGCCCACGCATTTTTCGTGATCGAGAGAGTTGGTGGGCACGGCGCAAGTGCGCCTTTGCCCACCCTACGGCATCTCGCTAAATAGCCGCACACACGAACGCGTTGCCCTTGCGCCTGATCTTCCCCACCGAGGGCGAGGGGAAATGCGCGGTGCAGCACAGCGTATCGGTGTCGCAATAGCGTTCGAGGAAGCTGCGGCGTGTCGTCGCCGCCCTGGCCGGATCGACGTCGAACTTGATCGACAGCTCCGGATAGAGCGTCTGCAGCGGCGAGTGCATGAGGTCGCCCGAGAATACCGCATCGTCCTTGCCGCGGCCCATCGCGATGGCGACGTGGCCGGGCGTGTGGCCCGGCGTCGGCAGGATGCGCACGTGGTCGCCGATTTGATGATCGTTGCCGACGAGCTCGTGCCTGTTAGCCTCGACCACGGGCAGCACGCTGTCGGCAAAGGGCGGAATCTCCGCCTTCGCATTCTGCTCGAACCAATGGTCGTATTCCTGCTTGGCGAAAACGTAGCGCGCCTTGGGAAAGGTCGGCACCCAACGGCCGTTCTCCAGCCGCGTGTTCCAGCCGACGTGATCGACATGCAGATGCGTGCACATCACGAAATCGATGTCATCGACCGAAACGCCCGCGACATCGAGTGCGCGCAAATAGGTGTCGTCGGTCTTCATGTTCCATTTCGGCCGCTGCGGGCGTGGCTTGTCGTTGCCGATGCAGCTGTCGACCAAAATGGTGTGGTGCGGCGTCTTCACCACATAGGATTGGAAGCACAGCAGCAACACGTCGTTGTCGTCGAGTGCCTTGGCCTGCCGCATCCAGGCCCGGTTCTCGGCCAGAGCCTCGGGCGACAGCCCCGGCAGCATCTCCAGTGCCGGGACGAATGACGTCTCCTGCTCGATGATGCGATGGATGGTGAGATCGCCGATCGAATATGTCAGGCTCATGAGAACTCCAGCGCTTAAGCCGCCGGCGGCACCGAGATCTTCACCGAGGGCCGCTCCAGCATCTTCTGGTGAAAGGCATCGAGCTTCGGATAGGCCTTGCGCCAGCCGCAATCGGCGAAGCGGAAGTCGGCATAGCCGAGCACGCAAACAAGGCCGATCTGCGAAATGTCGAACGGGCCGTTCAGCACATCAGGCATGTTCTCGAAGCGTGCCATGCCGGTCCAGGCCCGGTTCCAATGGTCGTCCGACCAGGCCTGCCATTGCAGGCCCTGCGGCCGCACCATCTTCTCGTAGCGGCACAGCAGCATGGAATCGAGCATGCCGTTGATGAGCGAATGGTTGGTCTTGGCCTTCCAGCGCCGCGGGCCGTAATCCGGGATCAGGCTGCCGCCGGCCATCTCGTTGAGATATTCGACGATGACGTAGGAATCCAGGATCACGTCGCCGTCATCGGTGATCAGCACCGGCAGCTTCTTCAGCGGCGTGATCTTCGAATAGTCCTCGTTGGCCGTGCCCGGGGCAACGGTTGCGGGGGTGAATTCGATCTTGTCGATCAGCCCTAGCTCGATCGCGGCGATGCGCACCTTGCGGGCAAAGGGCGAGGCGGCGGAGAAGGAGAGTTTCATGGGGAAATATCCTGAAGAACATTCGGCAGTCGTTGTCGTCATTGCGAGCGAAGCGAAGCAATCCAGTCTGTCTCCGCGGAAATAGTCTGGATTGCTTCGTCGCCAGCGCAAAATTGCTTCGCAATTTTGTCGCGGGGCTCCCTCGCAATGACGGGGAGAGAAGGGCGGCAGGTTACGCCGCCACGATCTCCTGGCGCTGCTCGCCGAGGCCTTCGATGCCGAGCGTGATGACGTCGCCGACATTGAGGAAGGTCGGCGGCTTCATGCCGAGGCCGACGCCGGGCGGGGTGCCGGTCGTGATGATGTCGCCGGGCAGCAGCGTCATGAACTGCGAGACGTAAGAGACGCATTTCGCCATCGAGAAGATCATGGTCTTGGTCGAGCCGGTCTGGCGGCGCTGGCCGTTGACGTCGAGCCACATCGACAGGTTCTGCACGTCCTTGATCTCGTCCTTGGTCGCGAGCCAGGGGCCGACCGGGCCGAACGTGTCGTGCGACTTGCCCTTGGTCCACTGGCCGAGGCGCTCGGTCTGGAAGTTGCGCTCGGAGACGTCGTTGCAGACGCAATAGCCGGCGACGTAGTTCAGCGCGTCGGCTTCCGAGACGTATTTGGCGCGCGTGCCGATGATGGCGGCGATCTCGACCTCCCAGTCGAGCTTGGTCGAGCCGCGCGGCTTCTCGACGTTATCGTTCGGGCCCGAGAGCGAGGTGTTGGCCTTCATGAAGATGATCGGCTCGGTCGGGATGGCAGCGCCGGTCTCCTTGGCATGGTCGCTGTAATTGAGGCCGATCGCGACGAATTTCGAGATGCCGGTCACGGGGGCGCCGAAGCGCGGCTTGCCCGAGATTGCCGGCAGCGAGGCGGGATCGATCGCCGCCAGTTTCTTGAGCGACTCCGGCGAATAGGCCTCGCCGGTGAGGTCCTTCACATGCGCCGACAGGTCGCGCAACTGTCCGGATTTGTCGATCAGGCCGGGCTTCTCGGCACCCTTTTCGCCATAACGAACAAGCTTCATTCTCGTTTCTCCCTTGGGATGGACTGATCGGTTAAATAGCTTCATGGAACAGCGCGGCGGGAAATTCAACCGCCGAAAAAGGGGTGCATTGCAGCCTTTCCTCTGTAGGGTGGGTTACGCCTTCGGCTAACCCACCCGAAGCCTATGATTGCAGCGCCTCGAACCTGAACGCATCGCCGTCCCGTTTGATGTGGCCGGCCGAGAAATGCCCGCCGATCACCAGCGTCGGGGTATCGGCAAAGCGCGAGAACACCTTGTGCCTGGATGCCGCCGATTGGGCGATGTCGGTGTCGACGACGGAGCACCAGTCGAGATGGGCCATCTGGCAGGGGTGATGGGCGACGTCACCTGAGAGCAGCGCCTGTTCTCCGCCGGATTCGATCAGGACGCTCATGTGCCCCGGGCTGTGGCCGGGCGTCGCGATCACGCTGATCTCCTCGCACAGCCGGTGATCGCTCGGGATCAGCTCGACCTTATCAGCATCGACGACCGGCTTCACGGAATCGTTGAACACCGCGACCTTGTCGGGCTCGGCCGTATAGTCGCGCCAATAGTCATACTCGGTCTTGCCGAACAGATAGCGCGCCTTGGGGAAGGTCGGCACCCATTTGCCATCGACCAGCTTGGTATTCCAGCCGACGTGGTCGACGTGAAGATGGGTGCACAGCACGGTGTCGATGCTGTCAGGGGGAAAGCCTGCGGCCGTCATGGCCTCCAGGAATGGCGTCGTGCGATTATTCCAGGCCGGGATGCCACGTCCCTGCTTGTCGTTGCCGAGGCCGGTGTCGACCACGATGCGGCGCGTCGGTGTCTCCACCACCAGCGAGTGGATCGACATTTTCAGCCGGCCCTCCTCGGTGGCGAAATGCGGGATCAGCCAGGGCAGCTTCTGGATTGCGTCGGCGGTCGCGGCCGGCAGGATGAAGCGGGTCGAGCCGACCGTCTCCATTTCAACGACCTTGGTGATTTTGACCCGACCCACTGTCCACGGCATGCGGCGTCCCCTATTTTCTTGCTTTCGCGAAAGATGCGGCCTTCCGCCGGCGAACGCAATGGATCATCTGTCGCGATGTTGCGTTATGTGAGGAACCCATCGAGAGCCAAAGGGGGAGCCCATGCCAGAGCTTGCGATTTCGGCCGACAAGGTCGCCTTCATCATCGAGAAGGCGCGCGAATTCGATGTCAAGGAAGGCGCCACTGACCAGGATTCCGGTTCGAACCCCTCCGACGACGATGAGATCGACGTGCTCGAGGACACCGCGTCCGACCCTGTTGCCGCCGAGCTGGCGGGCTTTATCCGTGCGCTGAACGAGGACGAGCAACTCGATCTGGTCACGCTGATGTGGCTGGGTCGCGGCGACGGCGATGTCGACGAGTGGGACGACTTGCGCGCCCGCGCGGTCGAGGCGCGCGCCGAATACAAAACGCCGCGGCGCGAGACCGTGCAATATCTCCTGGGCGAGCCGATGCTCGGCGATCTGCTCGCCGACGGCATGGACGAACTCGGCATCGACTGGAGCGACGAGCGGACCACGCCTGTTTCCTAAACCTTACCGCGCGCAATCGACGATCACGGTGCCGAGCTTGTCGCCCTCCTCGACAGCGAGATGCGCTTGTGCAGTGTCTGAGAGTGCGAACTGCGCGGCCACATTGTGAATCCGCCGGCCGGCAGCCAGCCATTTCGAGATGTCGGCCTGCGCCGCCGCGAGCAGCGCCGGCGGCAGCGCGAACAGCACCAGCGTGCGCAGCGCGATACACTTTTCCATCAGCTCGCGCATCGGCACCACGGGCGTGCGATTGCCGTTGGTGGCGTAGACCGCGATGGTCGAATTGATCGCCATCAGCTTCAGCGTGGTCGCGATATTGCCGCCGAAATCGACGTCGACGACGCGATCGACACCACGGCCGCCGGTGAATGCCATCGCCTTGGCGACAACGTCTTCGTCTTTATAGTTGATTACCAGGTCGGCGCCCGCTTGCCGCGCCTGCTCGCCCTTCATCGCCGAGCTGACGGTGGCGATCACCTGTCCACCGCCCCATTTCGCCAGTTGCACCGCATAGTGCCCGACTGCGCCGGCGCCGCCGGTGACGAGCACGGTCTTGCCGACAACAGGCCCATCGGCAAACAAGGCGCACCACGCCGTCATCGCGGGGATGCCGAGCGTTGCGCCTTCCGCAAAGGACAGATTGTCCGGCAGCGGCGTCACCAGCTGCTCGGCAAGCGCGATATATTCCGCCGCTGTGCCGAAGGCGCGGCCGTTGCGCTGGCCGTTGAACAGCCAGACGCGATCGCCGGGCTTGAACCGCGTCACGCCGTCGCCGATCTGATCGACGAAGCCTGCGCCGTCGCTGTTCGGAATGACGCGCGGAAATTCCATGGCGCGATAGGAGCCGCCGCGCCGGCCGACATCGGCCGGATTGACGCCGGAGGCCTCCAGGCGAATGCGGACTTCGCCCGGGCCCGCGACCGGCGTCGCCATTTCACCATAGGTGAGAACGTCGACCGCCGGCCCTGTTTGCTCGTACCAAACCGCTCTCATCTGGATCACTTTCCGAGCTGTGATTTTGGGCAAGCGGGTGCGGCATCGGGAATCCACCTCTCCCTTGGGAGAGGTCGGTGCGTAGCGCCGGGTGAGGGGTCACGCTCTCACTTGTTGCAACAACCCTCACCCGATTTGCTGGCGCAAATCGACCTCTCCCCGCTGGGGAGAGGTGAAAGATCACAGCGTTCCCGGGAAGGCGCCACCGTCGAGCAAGATGTTCTGCCCGGTGATAAAGCCGGCCTTGGCGCCGCACAGGAAGGCGCAGGCATAGCCGAACTCGTCCGGTTGGCCGAAGCGGCCGGCCGGATTGAGTTTTGCGCGCTCGGCCAGGATCGCCTCCGGCGTCGTGCCGCGCTTGTCGGCCTCGGCCTTCGCGGTGCCGGTGAGACGGTCGGTCTCGAACGGACCCGGCAACAGGCCGTTGATGGTGACGTTGTTGATCACGGTCTTGCGCGACAGGCCGGCGATGAAGCCGGTGAGGCCGGCGCGGGCGCCGTTGGAGAGGCCGAGAATGTCGATCGGTGCCTTCACCGCGGCCGAGGTGATGTTGACGATGCGGCCGAACTTGCGCGCCATCATGCCATCCACGGTCGCCTTGATCAGCTCGATCGGCGTCAACATGTTGGCGTCGATCGCCTTGATCCAGTCGTCGCGGGTCCAGTTGCGGAAATCGCCGGGCGGTGGGCCGCCGGCATTGTTGATGAGGATATCGGGCTCGGGGCAGGCCTTCAGCACGGCCTCGCGCCCCGCGGGCGTCGTGATGTCGCCGACGATCTCGGTGACCTTGACGGTGGGATAGGCCTTCCGGATCTCGTCGGCCGTCTTCTTCAGCGCTTCGGCGCCGCGCGCGGTCAGCGTAACATCGACACCGGCTTCCGCCAGCGCGATGGCGCAGGCGCGCCCCAAGCCCTTGCTGGATGCGCAGACGATGGCGCGGCGACCTTTGATCCCAAGATCCACTGTTTCACTCCCGAAAATAGCAGGCAGGTTTTTGGACGGGGTGCACTCTAGCCAAGAGTGATGCCGCTGATAAGGGAGGGGCCAGCGTCAAAATGCATGGCGTGCCGCCGAGGCGATGCAAACGGGCATGATCAGATATGCCGCTCCTGCTTGAGGCGGTCGATCGCGGCAGCGGCCTCCGGCGGCAGTGACTTGAAGCCCATCTGCCCGGCCGCCGAGAACAGCGGCCGCAGGTGCGAGCCGGCCAGGAAGGGCGGCTGGCGGTTGGCCGGCACGATCTGGTCGAACACCAGCACCAGCGTGGTGGCGACGAGGCCGACCCTGATGGCGCCGAGCGCGGCACCGCCGAGCCGGTCGCCGATCCCGGCTTCGCTAATCGTGTCGTCCAGCACGAAGCGGCCGATATAGCCCAGCAGCATGCCGACCACCAGGAAGATGCCGAAGAACCAGATCCAGTTCTGGAAGAGCGGCGCGTTCGGATTGCCGGCGATCTGCGGCGCAATCATCGGCATCAGCGAAACCGCGATCGGGGCGGCGAGCAGATAGGCGAGAATGGTCATGGCGCTGCGCAATAGGCCGGTCCTGAACCCAAACCCGATCGCAAGCGCGAGCGCCGCATAGACCGCGAGATCGAAACTATTCATGAGCGAACCCTGCCTCGGTGGAACGAATGAACGTCCAACCGATCGTTCCGGTTTCAGATCGCTAAAATCGTCCGTATTTTTTGCGGCTCCAGCTCAGATACTGCGCTCACTCCATGACTATTCGACGTCAGTAAAGGAAACATCCTCGCGGGTGCGAGCCCGCGTCGAGTTGGACACCTCCGTCATCCCGGACAAGCGGAGGATGACGTAGCGCCGCTAGCTCGCTCTGATCTCTGCCTTGATCATATCCGCCGCCTTCTCCCCGATCATGATCGCAGGCGCATTGGTGTTGCCGCCGATCAGCGTCGGCATGATCGAGGCGTCGACCACGCGCAAGGCCTCGACGCCGCGCACCTTCAGTATCGGATCGACCACGGCCATCGCGTCCGTGCCCATCTTGCAGGTGCCGACCGGGTGATAGACCGTGTCGACGCGATTGCGCAGGATGGCGCGGATGTCGTCGTCCGTTTTCACCGCGGACGTGAACATGTCCTTCTTCTGCAACGCGCGCAGTGCAGGCGTTTCCATCAGCCGCCGCGTGGTCTTGAAGGCGGCAACCATCGCTTCGAGGTCTTCCGCCTCGCCGAGAAAATTCGGATCGATCATGGGAGCAGCGAGCGGGTCGGCGCTTTTCAGCCAGACGCTGCCGCGGCTCTTCGGCCTGAGCAGGCAGACATGGCATGAGAAGCCTGCCTCCTTGTGCTTCTTGCGGCCGTGGTCGTCGAGCATCGCGATCACGAAGTGGAGCTGGATGTCCGGCACGTCGAGGTGGGGCTGCGTCTTCAGGAAGCCGCCGCATTCGGCGAAATTGGTGGTCATCAGACCGCGCCGCTCGCGGCGATAGCGCTGGATGGCGCGGAGCAGGGAGGGGAGCCGGCCGAGCGAGGAATGCACGAAATGCGGATAGTCGGAGGCGTAGACGAACACGAAATCCGGATGGTCCTGCAGATTGCGCCCGACCCCCGGCAAATGATGCACGACGCCGATGCCATGGGCACGGAGCGCCTCGCCATCGCCGATGCCTGACAGCATCAAGAGCTGCGGTGACTGGAACGCGCCACCGGCGAGGATCACCTCGCGCCGTGCGCGCAGCTGCTTCTTCTGCCTGCCCTGCAGATATTCGATGCCGACCGCGCGCCCTGCTTCAAAAAGGATTTTCGTCGCATGCGCGCCGGTCTCGACGCGCAGATTGGCGCGTTTGCCGATGTGAGGCTGCAGATAGGCCCGCGCTGCGCTCCAGCGCTCGCCCTTGTGCTGCGTCACCTGGTAGCTGCCGAGCCCCTCGTGATCCTCTGCGTTGAAGTCCTCGCGGATGCGGAACTGGGCCTCGCGCGCGGCCTGCTGGAAAACGTCATGGATCGGATTGTCCGAGCGCAGCCTGTTGACGTGCAGCGGGCCGCCCTTGCCGTGATATTCGCCGTCGAAATCGGAATTGTTTTCCGAGCGCTTGAAATAGGGCAGCACGTCCGCATACGACCAGCCTTGATTGCCGAGCGAGGCCCAGTGGTCGTAGTCCCATTTGTGGCCGCGGATGTAGACCATGGCATTGATCGCCGAGGACCCGCCGAGGCCCCTGCCGCGCGGCTGATAGCCGATGCGCCCGTTCAATCCCTTTTGCGGCACCGTATCGAAGGCCCAATTGGCCGCCTTGTACGGCAAGGCCAGCCCGAACGGCGTGGTGATGCGCCAGCTGTCATTGACGCCGCCGGCGTCGAGCAGCGCCACCGACGTCGCCGCATCCTCCGACAGCCGCCCCGCCACCGCGCATCCGCCCGAGCCCGCGCCCACGACGATGAAATCGAATGTATCAGTCACTGTTGTTTTCCCCCTTGAAGAGTTCTTGTTGTCGTCGTCATTGCGAGCGGAGCGAAGCCATCGAGAGCGGCCTCCCGGCGGCCGAAATCGGCCGAGATTGCCCGCCGAAAACGCTCCGCATGATCAGCGACCACGGCGCGCAGGCGCGCGGCCATGGCCTGAAAGCGGTTCGTCAGCGCAGCCAGCGGGGCACCCGCCCCGGGGACGGTCCGCAATATCGTCCAGGGATTTGTCCATGGCGCTCCTCCCCATCCGGCAATTTCGCCGCTGTTTTGTTGCCGCAAGCTGGCGGTTTGTGGAACTTCTGGCAAGTGCAGGGCAGATCGGCCGGAATCCGCGCGCTCGACCTGTCATAAAGTCGAAAAAAACGTCCCGGCGGCCCTTTCCAAAGCCGGCCCGGGTTGGTACATACGCCCCGCACCCGAGGGCTTTGCCCGGGGTTGCCTTCCAGGGAAGCCTTCGGGACGGGAGAAGCAAGCCACGCCACCAGCGTCGGCCCTTAATCCACCGTCCCCGGCCTTTTGACGAAGGCGCGCAAGTGTTTAACGCGGGGTGGAGCAGCCCGGTAGCTCGTCAGGCTCATAACCTGAAGGTCATAGGTTCAAATCCTATCCCCGCAACCAAGCTTCAAGCCCTTGAAATCAAATTGGTTTCAGGGGCTTTTTGCTTCTCCAAATTTGCGCTCAAGTTTCGCTCGTGGAAGCGTGGTGGAAGCGGTGAGAAGTAGGTTGCAGCGTAGCTTGGCGATGGCGTGATGACTCAATTGTGATTGCCGGCTGATCGCGATCTCCTTCAGGCAGTTACCCCGACGACCGTTTCAGATGGCAACTGACGATTTTTAAAACGCACTTTGTGAGCCGAAAGTCGCCGGCTCTCCACATGTAATCCGACAGGAAAACAGCGGCTCACACGGAGTGATCCTCCCTCCTTGACCTCGTTTTTGCGAGATCAGTCCTGGTCCTCTCAAGGCTGAAACAGGGGTTCGATTCCCCTAGGGAGCGCCAAATATTTCAATGACTTAGATCTGGATTGAAGAAATCGTCGAATATCCGTCGAATAAGCAATGGCGAACATTGGCAAACGTCGGCGCACTCATCAGTAGCGCAATCTTATTCTCGCTTTTATCGCCGCCTCCGGCGTATGACCGATCTGTCACAGTAGGTCTCTCGCACGCGCAGATGCGTTCTTTGCGATTTGAACAGCAGTGTATCGCAAGCGACGACGGCGATCGCAAAATCCCCTTCGGGCTCCCGTGTCCAACACCATCGTTTCAGGGAGACACTGATCGCCGTTTGCTCAGAAGTCGCCAGACACGTCGATGACGATGACCGCCAGGCGATGGCGCATGGCGGCTGGGGTCAACTCGATGAGCATTCGCTCCATTTCGTCGGCCGATTGAGGCCGCTGCATTCCATTGGGAGGCGCTGGAAGCATCTGAGGTCTCTTGTTGCCGAACCAGAATACGCCGAACACGCCAAAGCCCTTGGCGTCCGGATCATGCGCGTAGAAGCGCTCAAGCTGGCCTTCAATCGCCGTCCAGACCTTTGCATGGTAGTCCCGCTTCCATTCGCATAGCACCTTGCAGCCGGGAATAACGACCGACATGTCGGCACGCTTGTCGCCTGCCATATGGCCCTCTGGCTCAACGGCGATACCCAAAGGCTTCAAGGTCGGACGAATAACGTCGACAAGCGCATCCCGGCAGGCTTCCTCCGGACGCGGCTCTTCTGGCCGATTGTAGGCGTCCACGTTCCAAAAGTATTTGAAGATATCCGTGTTCGTCCGCTGGATGCGTTGCCGAGCGTCCCGAAGCTGCGCGACCAGAAGGGAGTGGAGATCTGCGACGGTCGCGGGCGGCCCGTTATCCAGCGCCGCTACGGTTTTCGGCCAATCGGGACGCTCAAAAGCGGCCTCCCGTCGGCGCTGTTTCTGGCTTTCGTAAGCGTGCAAGATATGGGGCGAATAGGATGCGAGATCTGCATTCTTTTTCAAGCGCTCCAGCGCTTCACCCGCGAAATCTGCCGTCGACGAGGAAATCGCATTGACAAGCCCACGCACCCAGCCTGCCGCATCCCACGCGTTTCGGTCGCTGTCATTCAGCAGCAATGCCATTAACATGCTGAATAGACAGAATTTTCGTCGAATTCAGGTGGCCCAATCAAACGAGCCTCAGGCACGCCGGTCCTCGCTCTGCCCGGAACGACAAATGAGACCAGGATGTTTCGAGTGAACCGAATTAATCGATGACGTCTATCATGCTCTCATGGTCACCGGCAGCCTGCGTCAAGAGCCATTTGACAAGGTCCACGGCTTCCGCGGCGTCCTCGATGCGGTGAAAGACACGGAGATCTTCGGCAAATTCCTCAACGAGATCTTTCTTCGTATGTCCCCAACGACGCCCGCGTTCAAGCCTGCCAGTAAAATCGCGTACAAGCGCTCGAAAAGCTTGGAAGGCTCCCATCGCGGCCGCATAGGACTCGTTTGCGATCGCGCGCTGCCGAACTGCTTCAAAATCGATCTCGTGTGTGCAGTGGGATTGGCTGCTGAGGATGGAAGCGCGCCGGTCCCCGCAACTGAGATAAGGATCCCGGATTGATTGGTCCTTCTGCATGAGCGTTGAGCTAATTCCCGCGCAGTCTGCGCACACGGATATCTGTGAGATATCCCGGACGAAGATATCGTTGCGGAAGTCCGGGAACAGCCTTTGCCGGTTGGCGATAGTCAGGTCATCTCGCTCGAGTGTGCATTCATAAAGCGATCGAACGCCCCCCGACCATTTTCCGCTCTTGCTCTTGCGCATGAGGTATCGTTTGGTCCGCACGCAAATCGGACAGGCCCAATCCGGTGGCGTAGCAAGCCAGCGCTTCGATGAGACGGGATCAACATAGGCGGCGTATTCCTCGTCGGTGGGCGCGACCACCGTGCGCCGTGCCTGATCGCTTGGAGCAAAGGTCGCGGAATCGCGCCGCGTCGAACGAGCCAGAAACTCGTCCCGAAGTTTCCAGACTAGTTGCGCTCGTTCTGTGTTCTTCGTGTCCTGTTCAAATGATCGCATGAGAAGAGAATAGGCGTCGAAAGCACCATTCATAATTCTAGTGCTCGCCATGCCTTGGTGGTCGCGCGCTAGCCGCCCGCCGGCGAGATGGCCCAGAAGCTCGTCAAGGAGAGTGAGGCGGACCTCGAAGTTCGACCGTTCCGCTTCCCACGCGGCCTGCGCGCGCTCGTACTCGATTTCATGATCCTTGCTGGCAGCCGGGCGGATAAATGTACCGATCTCCTGCGCGGTGAAGCTGAAGCGTGAGTCGATCTCGTCGCGAAATCGCGACTTGACCTTGCCATCGGCCGCGTTGCACTCGGAGCAGACGAGACTGACGTCGAAGCGTGATGTTAGTTCACGGATGTAATCGAGGATGGTGGTCGACGATGTGGGGCGCGTCGCAAGCCAGTCCTTTCCGAACAGTTCCTGTATGCGAGGCCAGACGCAATCACGCATATGGTCATGGTGCAGCTCCAGCTTGGCGAGCAGGATCCCCCGCTTTGAGAGCCGGAAGATATCGTTCTTGTGGCGGCGACACGCCGGGCAAATCCAGTACTGAGCGCATAGTGCCCAGTTTTCATTTAGATCGAGGCCTTTGGCGTCGAGGCGCTGCGCCGCACGCTTTGTCTGATCGCTCCATCGCCCATCCCAATGACCGAAGTGAATTTGCATCTCTTCGTCGGACAAGCGCGAGGGCCGCCAGAATAGGAGGCTCGCAAACCACGCTTTCGCATCCGGATCAAAGCTGGAGAAGGGGATGTCGTTGTCTGCATCGAATATCTCGTCCATGCAGGTTTTCCTAACCGCGCGCGATAGCATATAGCAACATGAAACTTTGAATGCGGCGTGGAGCTCAGGGCGTTACTTAGGCGCTACCTTAAGCGTCGCGATGCAGGCAGGCCGGACTGATAACAGCATGCGCTCGTTGAGCTGTTGGACCTCGTGGAGCGCGGGCAGACTCAGAAAGCCCGCTTCGAAGTATCGGAACGTCTGTACCTTGCCGAGCTGATCCAGTCGTTCCAAGATTTGCAACGATCGTTTCGGCTTTCTGACTTTCAGCTTACGCTCGGTCGCCGCTGCCATCAGCCCGGTCATGCCGTGCGAGAACTTATTCTTAAGTTCCTTCACATCGATACCTTTGGCGCGCAGGAAGGCCTTCAGCGTCAGTTCAATCGAATGCGTATGGAGATGGTACAGCACGAGACTGTAATGCAGTCGCGGCTTGGTATCTTGTAGGCTGGCAGAATGCACCGCTGCCCGATAAAAATCCTCGGCCAGGTGATAGAAGCCTAACGGGCCATAGCGTTCGATTTCATCCGGCACGTGACTTCAGTTCGCTTGTTGTTTTGATACGTTCCCGTTCGGCGTTCCGCCCGGCTCGCTGAGCGCGTGGTTCGCCCAAAGACGGATAGTGGCTGGGTGAAGCGTAGTTTCGCTTCTGACAAGCGTCGCACGTCAGCGCCAGGCCTTGATGGATCAACGAGACGCGCATTCGGCTCCATTCGATCGAACATTCGCATCTTGCAGATTACTTTACCTTCACGATCCGGCGAACGGTCAGAGAGGTCGGCGGTTGTGGATCTGCGTTGACGTGCCTGCATGGCATCGACGTAGGTACGCTGGAGACGGAATGACTAATCCCTCGAGCCTGGCGTCGTTGCTTGCTGCCCCTTTGCAAGGTGGGTCACGAAGCCGATTGCCTGTTGCTGCAGTTCGAGCTCTAGGGTGGTCGCCTTGATTCTCTGAACAATCAAATCGAGATCGAGCGGCCGTGCAGCATGATAGGCTTCGACGAACTCCTTGTCCTTATCCGACAATCGCGCGAGTTTGGAGACGATGACGTCCTCGGGGCAGGGCGCAACCGCCAGGACCGGACGGCCATCCACATCAACCGGCTTGTAGATCGCCCTCGTGTTCCAATCTGCCGGAAGACGGGCTGTGTTCTCGTCTACACCGTCGATATAGAAGCCGTGATTGCGATGAAAATCGGAGCCTTCGCCGAAGAACGCGTTGATCTCTTCTGAAGCTTCCGGAGGAAAATCCGGATCCAGGGCCTTATGGGTGATCTCCCATATTCTGGCATTCTCAGGATACGCGTCGATTTCGCCCGACGTCCTCAAGATGATCGGAGCGTCCGGCCAAGAGAGCAGAATGCTCTGGCTGCCAATAATGAAGACCTTGTCGGTTTCAAACAGTCTGGCTATTGCCTTGACCGTCTCGACAAGGTCCTCAAAGGTTCGGACAAATGATTGCTGCGTCACGCCGCAACCCGCGCACCCGCGGGTTCCAGTGCAGACGATTTCGCGGCAAGTCGCTTTGCCGCTTTCCAGATACGACGCCTTAGCGCCACGTCACTGACGTCAATTCCATCGGCAATGACGAACGGCGAAGACAAGCGCAAACGCGTCATTTCCTCGTCGCGGCTGGTCAAACGACGGCGAACATTGGACGGGGGAAGACGGAGCAAATCGCTCCATTCGCCAACGAATGAATAGCCCTCGTAACGCTCCGAAGCACTACGATCGAGGGAAACCTTCGCCCTATCGATCAACGAAGGGTCGTGACCGATCGCCCGCGCAATAAGCCGATGAATCATCAGCTTCGCGGTGTCGTTCACCTGCTCCTGGTTGACTCGAATAGTCATGGTCTTCCGTTGCGTCAGAGAGAGAGAATAAGCATCCGTCGGTAAAAAAACCAACTCTTGCAGGCCGATACGTGTTCCCTGTGTGTTCGCTCTTTAGTTCCGTATTCTACGTCACGGGCTTCCAAGGGACTAGCCTAGCCTTCTTTTACGGCCAACTTTTTGTATCAGCCACCCCTTGAACCGTTCGATGTGTAAGATTATCTTACCATGTGTCGGAGACTTGAGGAGATAATCATGGACCCCGTTATCTTTAAAGAAACATTGATCAAGGTTCTCAGTCAGATCCAAACTGACAGCGGCCTGGAATGCCCGCCCCTGACGGGAGCCATAAAACCTGTCGAGAATCTCCCGAAGTTCGACAGCAAAGTCTGGCCGGTGGCAACCACCATCCTTGCAACCGAGATCAATGCCGAAATCCCCAATGACGTAAATATCTTCGTCGACGAGGCGACCAAGCTGCCTCGTACCATTGACGAGACGGCGGCGTTTGTCTGCCTCCTGGTCAAGAAGCAAAGCGAGCAGGAAGCCGCAGCAGCATGACCGAGGCTGATTCAGTCAAGCGCGGCCAGATTGTGGAGCGCCTCAAACAGGCACGCAAGCTTGCCGGGCTTTCGCAAGGACACGTCGCCAAAATGCTTGGTCTCCATCGTCCGTCGGTGACCGAAATGGAGAGTGGCAACCGTCGCGTCTCGGCTGATGAGCTTGCCCGTCTCGCCGAAATCTACGATGTGAGCGTTGCCTGGCTCCTGGGCGAAGCGCCCGAGACAATTGACACACAAGACCCGCGGCTTGAGCTGGCTGCGCGCGAGCTCTCCAAACTCAAGTCCGATGATCTTGATCGCCTACTCAAATTGTTGGCGGCGATGCGCAGCGATTCCAGCCCGAGCGGAGGCGATCGCTGATGAGCGTGATGCGTACCACGAAGCTCAGCTTCGACCGCCGTGCTTTGGCGACCGAAGCCATGCAGGCTGCCACGGCTACGCGGGCCAGGGCCAAGCTCGACCAGACCGGGCCGATCTGCATTTATGGGCTCTGTGAGACGCTAGGCGTCGTGGTGCGCTTTAACAATATCAATATGGAAGGGATGTATCAGCGGGGCGTTCCGGCCCGGATTCATCTCTCGGCGCGCCGGCCTCTGCCACGGCGCGCTTACAATTGCGCACATGAGCTCGGCCATCATGTCTTCGGCCATGGCTCGTCCATCGACGAGCTGCGCGAGGACGCGAAAGCGAGGCCTTGGGAGAATCCAAAGGAGTTCCTGGCGGACACTTTTGCCGGCTTCGCCTTGATGCCGATCATTGGGTTGCGGCGCGCCTTTGCGGTTCGACGCTGGACGCCGGAAACGGCGACCCCGTGGCAGATATTCACCATCGCCTGCGAGTTTGGTGTCGGCTACGGCACATTACTCACACACCTGTCGGCCGGCCTGAACATGCTCTCGCACCGCCGCGCGGAAGCCCTGCAACGAGTTACACCCAAGGCGCTGCGGGCGGACATTCTGGGAAAGACGACCTCGGACCCGTTGATTGTTGCTGACTGCCATCGTACGGCGCCCACTTTGGACGCCGAAGTCAATACATTGCTCCTTCTGCCACCGGGTGCCGAAATCGCCGGAGACGGACTTGTCTTCGAGCGCGACCTTGCAGTCGGGCGCCTGTTCAGAGCGGCGAAGGCCGGAATTTTCCAGGTCAGGGCCGGCGACTGGGCAGTCTTCGTGCGCATTGCCCCGGTTCAGAAAGACGAGCCTTGGTACGGCTACATCGGGCTCGCTCAATATCGCCACTTGGAGGAGGACCTCGATGAGTAAGGCCAAGAATCTGGTGGCTCCGCCACCCGTGGTGATCGACGACACCAATCTCTCGCGCGCCTGGGCGAGGTTGCTGTTGCAGATCCTCGGCGGCGCCGGTACCGAAATCGCCCCGCTGGTCTTGAGCTTGAGTGGCTTCGATCAAAACGGCGCCCCGGCCGAAGACCCAGCGGTCCGCCAGGCGCTCGACCGGCTGCTCAAGCGTAAGAGCCGGCTTGTGGTCGACGACGTCGCATTCACGATCTTCCCGCAACGCCTCTGGGAGATGTCACGCGGCGACCGAGCACGCCTTTTCGCCCTCTATCGTGCGACATTCCCGCGCTGGCAGGCGATGAATCGCAAAGCCAATGGCCGTGGTCTATATTTCGAACGCATGGTCATGTATGGGCGTGGCCCATGTGACGGGAATCAACTGGAGTGGATTTTGTCTCAATTCAATTCTAGGACGGGCGTCCGCCGCTCGATGCTTCAAGCAACAACCTTCGATCCGGCCCGTGACCATGTTGCGAGCGCGCAGCTGGGCTTCCCCTGCCTGCAGCAGGTGAGCTTCGAACCGACCGCCGCGGGACTCGTCGTCAATGCCTTCTATGCTACCCAGCAGATCTTCGATAAAGCCTACGGCAACTATCTCGGCCTTGCGCAGCTCGGCGCGTTCATGGCCCATGAGATGGGAATGTCGCTCGCACGCCTGAATGTCGTGGTCGGCATCGCCAAGCTTGAGCGGATTACCAAAAGCGACGCCGATTTTGCGCCATTGGTGGCCGCCTCCCAAGCCCTGGTCGCGCCGCCTCCCGCCCAGGTCGCACGGCCGCCTATCGCTGCTGCGACCGTCGGAGCGAGGCATTGAGTCCAAAGTCTTCGAAAGATTCCCAGAAGCGTCCACGCGGCCGCCCCCCGAAACCCCGCCCGAACGCGGCCGCGACGTCGCTGGATCTACCGCTTGTCACTCGACCGCTCGCGCCATCAGCTGCACCATCTCCGATCGTACTGCATCACATCGCGCCTGCTAAGGTCTCGGAGGTCTATGAGAGTTATTGGCGCTTCGCGGCCGAACGGCAGGCGGTCTTCTTCCGTCGCGCGCGCGGCGAGAAGCACCCCTGGACCAACAATCCCGTGCTGGCGATCTACAAATTCACCAACGCCTATCGTGCTTCCGACCGTGTCAGTCAGTATCTGATCAGGCATGTCATCTATCGTGAGGACTTGCCAAGGTCGCCGCGGGAAATCTTCTTCCGCATCCTGCTGTTCAAGCTGTTCAACAAGATCGAGACTTGGGAACTCCTGGAGCGAGTGCGCGGGCCCATCACCTTCGAGGATTATCGCTTTGCGGACTACGATGCGGTCCTTGCGCGAGCGATGCAGAGTGGCCGCCGTATCTACTCCGCTGCCTACATCATGCCGCCAGGCAGCCGCGCGTTCGGACGGCCGGCTAAGCATCAGAACCACCTGTTGTTGCTCGAGCGCATGATGGAGGATCGGCTCGCTGAGCGGTTGGCACAGACGCAAAGCATGCAGGAGGGCTTTGAAAAATTGCGTGCCTACCCGACAATCGGCGATTTTCTTGCCTATCAATTTATTACGGACATCAACTACAGCGAGCTCACTGATTTCAGCGAGATGGATTTTGTTGTGCCAGGACCTGGGGCGCGTGACGGCCTGCGCAAATGTTTTCTCGATCCCGGCGGTTTGAACGAGCCCGAGCTCATCAGGTTGATGGCCGACCTGCAAGAGCGGGAGTTCGAACGGCTTGGTCTCGACTTTCAGTCGCTTTGGGGACGCCGGTTGCAACTGATCGACTGCCAGAATTTGTTCTGCGAGGTCGACAAGTATGCTCGCGTGGCGCATCCGCATATCGCGGGAAAGACTGGCCGCGTGCGCATCAAGCAGAAATTCGAAGCAACACCAAAGCCGATCGACTTGTTCTATCCTCCCAAATGGAAGTTGAACGACAAGATCCATTCTGCAGTTTCGCTACGGGCTGCAGCAGTGTGACGCAAGGAGATGCGGATGGATTTCGATAATTACCAGAAGGAGGCCCAGCGCACCGATCGGGTGCCAATGCGCAATGAACCGGATGACACAGCATCGCTGATCGTGCCGATGCTCGGTCTTGCTGGTGAAACCGGCCAGTTGCTGAGCGAATACAAGAAACACCTTCGCGACGGCGAGGCGCATCGCCTCTTCAAGGAGCGCGTTTCGGAAGAGCTGGGGGATCTGCTCTGGTACATTGCCAACGTTGCGAGCAAATTCGAGCTCTCGCTCTCCGATGTTGCTACTGCCAATCTTGCAAAGGTTAAGCAGCGCTGGACCGACAATGGCGCCGAGCGCTTGAATTTCGACGCAGGGCTCCCTCACAATGAGCAGTTGCCCCGCCGCTTTGAAGTCCAGCTTGTCGATGTTCTAGGCGAAACAGGCCAGCGCGTACGTGTCCTGATCGACGGCAGTCCCTTCGGAGCCGAGCTGACCGATAACGCCTATGACCCGGACGGTTACCGGTTCCACGATGTCTTCCATTTTGCCTACGCAGCCGTGCTGGGTTGGTCACCTATTGCGCGCGCCTTGCTCAAACGAAAACGCAAAAGCCGTCCATTGCTAGACGAGGTAGAGGACGGCGGACGCGCCGCCGTCATTGAAGAAGGGGTGGCGGCTCTGGTGTTCGACTATGCGCGACGCCATGGGATGCTTGAAGGTGTCGCGACACTCGACTTCCAGCTTCTGCGCACCATCAAGGACATGACCTCTCATCTCGAAGTACGGCAGCGCACCACGGGCGAGTGGGAACAAGCGATATTGCAGGGATTCGAGGTCTGGCGCGCGGTTTTCGCTGCGCGAGGTGGACGAATTACCGTGGACCTCGATACGCGGCGCATCGCCTTTGTCGGACCGGCAACGGCTCAGCCGTAGCAGCGTCCAAATCTTGAGCGCCTTAACCCAGTGCGAGAGCGCTCG
This sequence comes from Bradyrhizobium campsiandrae, assembly GCF_014529705.1. GTDB lineage: Bacteria > Pseudomonadota > Alphaproteobacteria > Rhizobiales > Xanthobacteraceae > Bradyrhizobium > Bradyrhizobium campsiandrae. The sequence continues at coordinate 38,724 of NZ_JAANIH010000034.1, read as the reverse complement.
CCATCGCCAGTCCGCCAGCGTGGCTGATGCTGAGCCGCCATGCCGTGATGCCAAGCGCCTCTGCCGCTTTGGCCGCTCCGCCTGAGAGCCGGACCTCGGGTGGAGCACCCGGCGCTCGAAAAATCACGACGTCAGTGAATGCTACACCCGCGCCAAAGCCGGTCCCCAGTGCTTTCAGCACCGCCTCCTTCGCGGCGAATCGACCGGCGAGACGATCAATCCGATCGGCTCCATCGCCGATCTCATCAAGCTCCACTTTCACAAAGCACCTCGGCAGTAACGGATCGCGGGGATCCTCGATCCAACGCCGCAGCTCGGCAATCTCGACGAGGTCAACTCCGTGTCCGATCACGTTCATGTCTGCGTGCATTCAAAACGCCGGCGGATTAGCCGTTCCTTGTACAACTAGCTGTGTATATGCCAGAACAGAACCCGATAAGGTAGATTCTGCTTCCGATCCAGTGCTCTAAATTAGCCCGACTTCCGCGCGCCGGTTCTGGCTGGACCGGAACCGTCCCAATCGATTCAACGGTCCGATAGCGCCTAAACAAGCATCATGCCCACATTCGCGACTCTAGTGTAGCGATCTGCTCGGTCGGGGGCGCCGATCTCGGGGAATGGCTTGTTCGCAACGGTCTTGCGCTGGATTGGCCGCAATATTCGAAAGGGAAGTACAGCTCCGCCCAGAGCGATGCAGACCGTTCGGGGCGCGGGATGTGGGCGGGGAGCTGCGTGGCGCCATGGTTGTTTCGCGGGTGCATCAGGGCCGGCGGCGCTCCGACCGACTGTTCGGATGACGCAAACGCACATCCTTGAGTGCGCGCCCAGCCGGTGATTCGGAGCTTCGGTATCTAAGAGCTGAACCAACATCGGCGTGAGCTGGCGCCTCTCATGCGACTCACGCTAAGCAGTCGCCGTCACCTTCTCGCGGCACAAAGGGAATACAATGATTGCGACCGCCCACGAATTGCCAGCTTCAGGTTATGCGCTTGAAGTCGATGGTCGACTCAAGGCCGAATTTGCGACCAGGGATGGAGCCAAAACGGGCGCAGAAGAGCTGAAGAAGCGTTTTCCCATGCTTCAGATCCGGATCTATGACGCGCAGACCAAGACGCGGGAAGAAGTGCTGTTTCCGCAAGCCTAGTTCTTGATGTTCTGCCGCTTGAACAGGGCTTGCTCTTGGAAGACGCTCGCTCGCATGGCGCCGATCGAAATATATCAAATCGATTTAAGGAGTTCGGTCGCCTCGCCGAGGGCCCTACCGATGATCGGTCTGAATGAGTCCTTGATCGCGAGCTCCGCGATGGTCACATTGACGAAGTCCGGTTTCAATCGTTCGATCGCGCTCAGCGTTTTGGTGACGTCATCCTTGTAGTGCTTCAACGATTTGATGATGGAATCTCGATCGTGGCGAGCCGCCGCTGCAATGTCAAAAATGTCACGCGGCTTGATGGTCGCGCCGCGGTAGTGAATCTTCTTGGCAATGATCTCGGCGACCGTTTCCAGGTCGACTTCCTCGCCCTCAATCGTCTGCCTCGTCGTCGGGATGTCCGTGACGGCGTGAGCCACGATGAAGTCGATCTCGCCGAGACCCTCGAAAGCCAGTTTGAGGAAGCCTGTGCCATCGCCGCCGTAGTCCGATGGCCTGATCTCGAACTCGAAATCGTGCAGCTTGGGATCGAGAAAGGACAGGAGCTGCGCATCAGGCAGGAAGATATCGACGTCGTGGCTCTCGCGGTGGCCGACTTGCAGCATCATCGCCGTGCCGCCGCCGAACGACCATGAATCGATGATGAGCCGTTCGGAATTGACCTGGCGTATCAGCGAGCAGGCGATGCGAAAAAGACGCGCCCAGTCTGGTCCGTCCGCGCTCACGCGGCGAGTGGATAGGATTCGCCGGAGAATTGCGCGAATGTCTTTGCGGCGGTGACGAGCTCTGCTTCGCTGATGTGAAATGCGCCGGCAAAAGCCTTCTGCAACTCCGGAGCGACTTCGCCGAAAAACGCCGACATCTGCCCCGGCCAGGCCTTGGCGGCCTCAGGATGCGTCAGACAATGGGCAAGCGTCGGCGCGTCCAGCTTCTTGCTGTACGGCGCATTCACGGTCGTCAGAACTGACGCGGGAAACTTGCCCATGACCTTCACTGTCTCAAAATACATCCGAGCCGCAGGCCACATATTAAAGGTGGGCCGGCGCGGAACCAAGTCAACAGCTTGGCGCCTCGCCGTCAACAAAGCCTGAACCGCCTGACTTCTGGTTCGTGGACTATAAGTAATTGATTCTTAGTGCATAATTTGGCCGAAGGAAAAGCCGAAACCGCGGCATATAGGGAACCCGAACATACCGGATGCCGCGTGGACGTCGGAAGGCTGGGGCGTCTCCCTGCGGGACCGGGCTGTCGGCTCCGCTGAAACCCCGGCTTACGCCGGGTTTTCCCCCTTTCGGGCTCCTTATGCCGAGTGCTCGATTATGCCGAGCACCCGGCTTTATCGCGTCGGTTCGCTTAAGGAGTCGAACAGTCTGGCACGCGTGACTCGGCATAATCACAGGGTAGCGAGAAACGCCATAAGCCTGTCCGTGGGTCTGTAGCGAGAGAATCTCCCGGGTACGGGATCGAGCCTTTCGAGAGCCTTTTCTTTGGAAGCCAAATCGGCGGTTATGTAGATGTTCGTCGTCTGGATGCTCTCGTGACCGAGCCACAAAGCGATGACCGCAAGATCGACCCCCGACTGGAGCAGATGCATCGCGGTGCTATGCCTTCTATGTCGTCCTCTACATAGAAGGCACTATCTACCCCGCCTGACTATGTCGAGTAGCTTTGACCGCAACGGCAAATGTCTGAGGAATAAAGGGATTTCCTGCAGAAACGCCCAGGCCACCCGACATAGTCGGCTCGATCTACAGGCTGTTCAAGAACTCCAGCAAATGGTCGCCGGGCCGGAAGCGGGATGACTTGCCGGAATATGGGGACGTCCGCGCCAACGCCTCCTCCTTCATCGCCAACGTCGCCTCAAGATAGATCTGCGTGGTCTCGACCGATTCATGGCCGAGCCACAGGGCGATTACGGAGCGATCGACGCCCGCCTGCAGGAGGTCCATGGCCATCGTGTGTCTCAGACGATGAACAGTGACGCGCTTTCCATTCAGCGACGAGCACATGTCGGAAGCGGTCTGGCGGTGTTTGTTCAGTATATACTGAACGCCATGAACGCTCAGCCGTTCGCCTCTGGCACTGGGAAACAGGATACCCTCTTCTCCGCGCTGAGGCTCCTTCAGCCAGTTTCTCAAGAGTGCGGTCGTAGACTTGGCGAACGGGGTACAGCGTTCCTTGCGCCCCTTGCCAATGACGCGCAGGTGGGCGCCCGTGCCGAAGAACAAATCGTCCCGCTTGAGACCAGTGATCTCCGATAGGCGCAGTCCGGTCTGCACGGCGACCAGGAGGAACGCGTGATCACGTCGCCCGGACCAGGTCGATCGATCCGGTGCCGCCAGCAAGGCATCGACCTCCGGGCGGGTCAGGAAATTGACGAGGGTTCGAGTGAAGCGCTTACTGGGGATTGCAAGCACGCGTTGGATTTGGGCAGAACGCTCGGGTGCCTCGAAGGCCGCGTAGCGAAAGAACGAATGAATTGCCGTGAGGCGCAGGTTACGGCTGCGGACGTTGATACCCTGATGGTTCTCCAGGTCATCAAGGAAAGCAACGATCAACGGCGCGTCGACCTCCTCGAAGTTCAAGCGAGACGGCGGCTTATGCAATGTTCGTTCGGCGAACTTCAGCAACTGCCGAAATGTATCGCGATAGGAACTGATCGTATGGGGGCTTGCCTGCCGCTGTTGCATCAGGCGTTGGGTGAAAAAGCGCTCCAAAAGCGGCGCCAGGCTGGCATGCTTGGTCATGTCCGATCCTCCCAGCGGCGCTCAAGGCGGCGCATTGCTTCTTTCATCAGCTCGGGTGAACCGGTGAGGTACCATTGGGTATCGGCCACGTGGACGTGACCGAGATAGGTGGACAAAATGGGTAAGAGCCGCTCGGGATCTTGCTCGGCTTCGTACCAACGCACCAGCGTGTTCGTCGCGAACACGTGCCGCATGTCATGCAGGCGCGGGCCGTGGCTGTCAGTTGCGCCTCGCAGGCCGATCTGGCGAGACAGAGTATAGAATGTTCGATGAATGTCTCCCACATCAAGGCGGTTGCCCAACTGGGAAGTGAACAAATAAGGAGACGCCGCCTGGGCTGTACAATGCTGTCGGCGGCGTTTGAGATAATCCTGGAGCACTGCGCAGGTTGATGCGTGCATCGGCACAAGGCGGGACTTTCCGAACTTCGTGCCGCGGATCGTCAGCACAGCGGCATCGAAATCGATGTCCGAAAGCTTGAGGTTGCGGGCTTCGCCGAGGCGCAGGCCGGAAACGCTCAGCAATCCGAACAGGCAATAATATGTCCATGGCCTAAGCTTGCAGCGAGTATATCGGCACGGCATCTCAAGCGCTGCGGACAGGAGGCGCCGGACGTCGTCCTTTGAATAGAGATAAGGCCGTGCCCGCTTCGGACGAAAGGGTAGCAAACCGTCTGGGGGAATCTGGGTCCGCGGATCCGCGGCGGTTTGATGGCGGGCAAATCCGCGGATGTAGCCGAGCCGTGTCGCCCAATACGAAGGCTGCGCATGGGACGGTCGCTGGGCCCAGGCGAGAGCCAGTTCCGTCGTGACATATGGCGTGTCATTAGCCCCCAGGAAGGCGGCGAAATCGATCAATCCTCTTTCCGCCTCTCGCAGCTTGAACCCCAGCCCTCGCCGCATCTCGATGTAGTCCTGAACAGCCTGTCGGAGCGTGCTCATTGGGCTTCTCCCGGCCATGGCAAAGCCAATGTTCGCAACGCGTCGAGGTCGACTTTGGCGTAAATCGCCGTTGTCTGCACATGACGATGTCCCAGAACCTCACCGATCTCACCCAGCGAGGCGCCGCCGCGTAGCATCTCTGAGGCAAGCCCATGTCGGAACTGGTGTGCTCCCTTTGTAGGAGAATCGATGCCGGCCCGTTTGAGCGAACGTCGGATGACGCACCCGAGTCCGCTCGGACCGGAGAAGCCCCGGATCGGGGCCTTGTCGCGCAAAAAGACGCGACGATCGGCATTGCGTGGACGCGACTTCCGCAGGTAGTCGACAATCGCCTTGCCAACATCCGCGGGCAATGGCAGGTCGTGGCGTTGACCGTTCTTGCCACGTACATGGATCTGTCCGGCGACCCAATCGATATCGTCGAGTTCGAGCGAAACTACCTCACTCGACCGTAATCCCAATCGCGCCAACGCAAGGATCATCGCATAGTCGCGGCATCCGACGGGGGTATCGCGATCGATGCTGGCTAGCAATCGAGTCACCTCGTTGCGGCCGATCGCGCGAGGAATAGACGAAAGCGACCAGTTGGCTACGATCGGGACCGCTGCCGCCAAGTCTGAGGTGATGTCCCCACGATACCGCGCATAGGAGAGAAACGACCGCAGTGCGGTGGTTATGATTTTGGCGCGTCGCATGTTGAGACGCGAAATCCTCTTTTGCACGAAATTGGTCACGTCGACGGCGCGCAATTGAGTGAGCGAGACCTCACCATCACTGAAGCGGAAGTTGAGAAAATCTCGAACGACTGGCCGATAATTTATGATCGTTTGACGAGACAGCGCACGCGCGTCTTGCAAATACTGCTTGTATGCCAGCACATGTTGTTCTACCGGCGATGGGTTGTGGTCGGCTTCAGGCTCTTCGGCGATTGCGTTCTGGCTTCGTAGAAAAGCCAATAGATTCCGAAGAGCGGCGTTATCTCCAAGCTTTGGCCGCTGCGCTCGGTCTAGCAAATAACGCCCAGGATGGGCTCCACTTATGTCGCCTAGCTCAATCCCCTTTTGCCAGAGCCATTTGCTGAAGCCCGCAGCCATCAGCACCTGGTTCCTCGTAGAAACAAGACCGTAGCCTCGATCAACGAGCCATTCGGCAAACGGAATAACGTAACTCGCCACCGGGCCCTCTGGCGGCCGCGACAACGCAAACTCATCGTTGATAAAATACTTCACTGTTTGCTCCCTCTCCAAGCTGGATTGCTGGAAGGGCTACAAACTATCTCTACGTGCTATCCTATAAATCCTTGGAATCGTGGGACATCATCCTGCTACTCGACATAGTCAGGCGGGGTAGATAGTGGCGGATGACGTGTGGCGACACCGACTTGTTCGCTAAACTTGAACAGGACGCCGTCGCTTTGACGACAGCTCGGCGTAGAATGTAGTCGGCTCCATCGCGTGACAGTAGCTGGCTCCGAGCGCTTGGAAAGATGATTGCATCCGGCGCGTCGTCGATCTCGCGAAGCCATCCACGCAAAACGCGAGCTGTTTCGTCCCAGAGCGGGATGACGCGCTCCTTTCGACCCTTTCCCAACAGCTGGATATTTGCGTGGCCGGCATCGAGATACAGCTGACGGCGTCGTAACCCAATGATCTCGGAGATTCTGGCCCCTGTGTTGTAGAGAGTCAGTAGCAATGCGTGATCGCGTCGACCCGACCATGTGCTACAGTCTAGAGCAGCAACTAACGCCTTCACCTCGGCGCGGCTAAGGAAACCGACGAGCTTCTTTTCAAACCTCTTGTTTGGGATCGCCATGATCCGAGTTGCCATTCCCAAACAACTCGGGTCGTGGAGGGACACGAAGCGAAAGAAGCCTCGAAGGGCTGCGAGCCTGGCGTTGCGAGAACGGACGCTGCAGCGACGGTTGCGTTCGACATGGTTCAGGAACGCGAGGATGGCATCGGCATCGATCTTGGCAACGGGAAGGGCCGTCGGCGCGATCCCGGTCGTATCCTGCATAAACTGCAACAAGAGACGGAAGGTGTCTCGGTAAGAGGCCACTGTTCGAGGGCTGGCATGTTTGTGCACGGCCAAGTGCTCAGCGAAGAATCGCTGAAGGTGCGGACCAACAAGAGTGACAGGTGCACTCATCCCTCGCCTCCCGCTGAACGATCGAGTGTAAAGCGCGCTCCTGCTGCTCTCAGGAGGTCTGGCGTGGCGGAGAGATACCAGTAGGAGCTTTCTGGCCCAACATGACCAAGATAGACCGCCAGCGTTGGCAGTAGCGATTGCACGTCCAATCCCGCGTTGTGCCACTCGCACAAGCGCCGCACTGCAAACGTATGGCGAAACGAGGTGAGACAGGGGCGGCGATCCCGCGGGTTCGCCGGCTCGATCCCAACGCTCTGGCATAGACTCGTGAACCAACGTCCAAGATCGTGGACGTCGAGCGGACAGCCATCCCGATTGACGAACAGTCGATCGCCCCAAGTATCACGCTCGTGGGCACGTCGTTCCTCAAAATAGCCGCGTAGGGCCACAACAACAGTCGCATGGATCGGCACAATCCTCGATTTATGGAGCTTCGTTTGCAGGATTTGAAGGTGGGGGTGGGCATCGGCGAGGCGCACGTCGGCAATGGTCAAACGACACGCTTCGCCTACGCGGACCCCGGTGCTTCCGAGCAAACCGAGCATTGTTGACAGAACGATTGGTCGAAACGGTACGTACGAGTTCTGCTGTCTCGCCGAGTTTATCAGAGTCGTCATCTCGTCATCGGAGAACACATACGGCCGCCGCCGTCGACCTGCGGCGATGACGCGCGAGCCCGGCACTTCTGTTCCCGGAATGATCGCAGCCAGATAATTGAGAAAGCCGCGAACGAGGATAAGCCGATCGCCTCGCCCCCTGATGCCGCACGTCGCAGGCGCGTGATCCCATGCCCAGGAGACCGCAGTAGCCGCTCGAATTGGAGACCCATCGGTCGCGCCGATGTTCTTGGCGTAAGCGATGAAATCTCGTAGCCCACGCCCATGTCTCGTGTTTGTCAGGCCGACAGCCTTGCGGATCGCCAGATAGTCATCGACGTGTCGCTCGAATTCCAGCGGACCGGTCATCGTGCACCTCCGATCCATGGCATCGAGACGCGCGATAGTGTGGGGAGGTCGAGCTTGGCGTAGATGGCAGTGGTTTGGAGGCGTTGGTGACCTAGCAGGTCGGCAACCTCGCTGAAGCTTGCGCCGCCGTTGATCAATCGGCTCGCAGCCGTATGGCGGAGCATATGGGCGCCGCTAAGCCGACCGAGCGGAATCCCAGCGCGCCTCAGGTTACGCTTGACGATCTGGGTGATCGCAGTGGTATTACTGAGGCGGCTGGGCGGATTGTTGACGCCTATGAACAAGCCGCGACCCAACCCAGAGGGCCGCTCCTGTTCAATATACGCTGCAAGCGCCGTCCCCACATCCTGAGGTAAGGGCAACGCCCTCTCGCGGTGTGACTTGCGAACGCGGGTGCGAATGACACCGGCTCGCCAATCGATGTCGTCGATCTCCATTGCAATGATCTCGGCGCAGCGCAACCCCAACTGCACGGCCAGAAGCAGTATTGCCCGATCGCGGCATGGCGCTTTGCTGGTCATAACCGCGTCGAGCAAGCGCGAAATGTCGTCGGCCGATAGGCGTCGCGGTAAGCTCGCATGCGCCGCCAGTCGGGTCCTCGGAATCGCGCGATCGAGTCCGCTTGGTACGATGCCGCGCCAAGCTAGAAACCGTAGGAATGACCGAACCGCGGTCACCGGCACGCCGCGGCCACACCCCTTCTTCGATGCCGCTTCCTCGCAAATAAAGCCAGTGATCTGCTGAACCGATGGCGCGGCCCATTGGGCAGTGTCATCAAAACAGGCGGCAACAAACCGGCGCACGACGCGCCAGTATCGTGTCCGTGTCGCTGCCGCCACACCGGCGACGTCACGCAAGTAGCAATCATAGCTGTGCACCCATGAGTTGGCATCGTTCTCGGATTGGAAGTGCATTGTTGTTGTCTCCCACGGCCAGGATGGCCAACCGGGAAAGCTCTTGGATTATTCGAGAACGGTCCTGGATTATCCCGAGCCGTGCACAGGAAATTGCTCGACGAACCGACGCATAAAGCCGGGTGCTCGGCATAATCAAGCACTCGGCATAAGGAGCCTTGGACGAACCCGCTCCGCGGGAGGGTGTCTGCGTTGAGCGCGGGGGATTCCCCTTGAAGCTAGCCCGTGTCTCTGCCCCCGGCACACTCGCACGGCGACGTACTCCACCGCATTTCAGAAGCGCTTGCCCTGGCAAGATGGTGTTGCTGCCCGCGCGCAGCGTCCCTCTTGTCAAGGAGTTCGCTATGACCACGCTTCGAACACGCATGATGGAAGACATGCAGGTGCGCAACCTGTCGCGACACACGCAGGATGCGTATCTGCTGCAGATTTCGCAGTTCGCCCGGCATTTCGCTAAATCGCCGGCTTTGCTCGGTCCAGAGGATATCCGCGCCTACCAGGTCTATTTGACGAACGAGAAGAAGCTGGCACCACGTTCGGTGCACGTGACCGTCGCGGCGCTCCGATTCCTCTACCGCGTCACGCTCGGGCTGGATTGGGATTTCGACCAGGTCATTCCGTGCCCAAAGGCACCAAAGACACTGGCCGTCATTCTCAGCCCCGAGGAGGTGCTGCACTTCCTTGGATGCATCAAGAGTTTCAAACACCACGCGATCCTGACGACATGCTATGCCGCCGGCCTGCGTATTTCCGAGGCGACCCGCCTGAAGCCTGAGGGTATCGACCGCCAGCGCATGGTGCTGCGCGTCGAGCAGGGCAAGGGACAGAAAGACCGCTACGTCATGCTGTCAGCCAGGTTGCTGGAGCTGCTGACGAACTATTGGCGCGCCGTGCGCCCCACAGGGGTATGGATGTTTCCCGGGGCCGTTGTTGGAGAACCGATATCGACAAGCGCCGTGGATGCTGCCTGCCGCCAGGCACATCGGATGTCGAAACTCTCCAAACCGGTAACACCTCATTCCCTGCGGCACGCATTTGCGGTGCACCTGCTCGAAGCTGGAACCGATCTCCGCACCATCCAGCTCCTCCTCGGCCATCGCAGCCTATCAACGACCGCTCAATATCTGCGGATCGCTACCAACAAGGTCTGCGCGGCGACGAGTCCGCTTGAACTGCTGCCGCGTCCGATCCCCAAGGCTTCCTCGCCGCCAGCGCCCGAACATTTCTGACGGCCAGTCTCATGGGCCGCTCAGGTCCAGAGGTGGCGGATATATTCCGTCGGTACGGTGCTGCCTGGCGAGAGCAGCACTGGGCCTCACTATCGATCGAACGACGCGCAGCAATGACTGCCATCGAGCGCTGTCGAACGTCGGCGCTCGGAGGCCATGTCGAACAGTGCGACCGCTGTGGCGAACGACGGATCGCGTATAACAGCTGCCGTTCCCGCAGTTGCCCCAAGTGCCAGTGGCTCGCCCGAGCGGAATGGATCGAGGCTCGGCGGGAGGAGCTACTCGATACCCAGTATTTCCATGTCGTCTTCACCGTTCCCGATGAGATCGCCGCGATTGCCTTCCAGAATGCCAGCACGGTCTACAAGATCCTGTTCCATGCAGCCGCCGAGACGTTGCGGACCATCGCTGCCGATCGGCGACATCTCGGCGCGGAGATCGGGTTTTTCGCGGTGCTCCACACCTGGGGTCAGAATCTCAGCCATCATCCCCATCTCCATTGCGTCGTGCCCGGCGGCGGGCTGTCGCCGGACGGAAGCCACTGGATTTCGTGTCGTCCCGGCTTCTTCCTACCAGTCGCCGTGCTCTCCCGACTCTTCCGGCGGCTGTTCCTCGAAGGTCTGCAAAGGGCATTTGATGCCGGCGAGTTGCGATTCTTTTCGGCATTGGAACGGCTGCGCGATCCCGTCGCATTCCGGAGCTATCTGGATCCCGCCCGCCGGGTCAACTGGGTGATCTATGCGAAGCCACCCTTCGCGGGCGCTGAGCAGGTTCTGGAATATGTCGGACGCTACACACACCGGGTGGCAATCACCAACAACCGGATCGTCGATATCGAGGATGGCAAAGTACGCTTCGGGTGGAAGGACTATCGCAACGAGAACCGGCAAAAGGTGATGACGCTCGACGCCGGAGAGTTCATCCGGCGTTTCCTCGTCCATGTCTTACCCGAGGGATTTCAGCGCATCCGCTATTACGGTTTCATGGGCAACCGCTACCGCAAGCAAAAGCTCGCCCGCTGCCGCGAACTGCTCGGAATGCAGCAGTCCGATACGCCGGCAAAGCCGAAGGAAGGGCGCGATTATCGCGATAAGGTCGAGGAACTGACCGGAGTTTCCCTGCGGGAGTGTCCCTTTTGCCGTCAAGGGCAGATGGTGTGCATCGAGGTGCTCGCGCCCGTTGCGTCACAAGACCCACCTCTTATGGACACTTCATGATGGTCGTGCTTTTCAACTCATTGATCATCGTGCTTTCCGTCTGCCAAGGCAGAGAGCAGGCGTCCTATTGTCACGCCACCGACATCGAGCCCTCCAGACGCAGGCGTCGCCGGTCTTTCCGATGGGGAGACCATATCTCGATTAGAATGTTTCGCTATAAAGACCGCATCCAGCATGTCCCCGGAGCCCAGCGACGGGACTCTCCGCTGGGAAGCAGCATCCAATTTCCATAGCGGCACCGCCGAGCTAGGCGGCTTCGTCCAACACGTTTTTAGATTACCGGCGCACTCACATCGGCGCACGTTGAAGCTTCGGTGCCGCGCCGCCAATCTAAAAACGCTCTCTATTATGCCGAGCACGGCATAAGCGTCCATCCCTGACCCGGTGTTCGCGACTTCGCTCGGCCGCTTCGCAACCCGTCGCGGGCGCTGAGGCAGGGCCAAGCGAGAGGAAGAGTGGAGCCGATCTGGTCATGACGGGTTGAGGGCCGGAGGAGAGTCTTCCGGCGCCCGTCATGGAGATTGCTCCCATGAACATGCAGATTCTTGATGCCCGCCGTGACGCCGGCGGCGGTTACAGGGTGGACGTGAGCCGCGGCGAGCGCGTCGGCCGGGTGTCCTCCGAGTGGTTTTCTCGTCCGGCAGACCAGCGCTATCTGTCGCTCAACGAACTGGCAAGCACGGTGCGTGATCGCACGGACCGCAGCCGCACGCGCGTGGTCGAAAGTGCGCTCATTCATGTCGAGGCGAGCCGCGGCGATCCCGAGCGGTTGGCCCTGATGCTGCCCGGCTCGGACAAACCCGTCGCGCCGACTCATTGGAGTTTCGGCCAGCTTGCAAGCCAGGTTGGCGCTCCGGCCGCCTATCTCCGGCAACTGCCCGCAGCGCTCGCAGGCATCAACCTGCAATATGGCCTGACCGCCAATCGCGCCGAACAAATCAAGACGCTCGAGACCGACGATGGCCGCGTTGAGCTTCGTGCCGTCACCAGTCCGGACTATGGCCGGATCTTTGACCATGAACTCGTTGAGGCCGTGCAGCGCATCGCCGGCAATGGCACCGGTGATACGCGCTGGAAGGTGCCAGGGGTGCTCGACTGGTCAACCGGGATCTACAATCCCCGCGTCGACATCTCCAAGGACACGACGACCCTCTATGCATCGGACAGAGATGTTTTCCTTTTCCTGGTCGATGACCTGAATCCGATCGAAGCCGGTCGTCTTCCGGACGGCTCGCCCGACCTCTATTTCCGCGGCTTCTATTGCTGGAATTCGGAGGTCGGGGCGAAGACGCTTGGCATGGCGAGCTTCTATCTCCGCGCAGTCTGCCAAAATCGCAATTTGTGGGGTGTGGAAGATTTCGAGGAGATCATCATTCGCCATTCCAAATACGCCTCGTCCCGCTTCGCTCACGAAGCGGCCCCCGCGCTGCTGAACTTCGCCAATTCGTCACCCACACCCTTCGTCAATGGCATCAAGGCCGCGCGCGAACGGATCGTGGCACATAGTGACGAGGACCGCACCGAGTTTCTGCGTCGCCGCGGTTTCTCCAAGGCCGAGACAGCCAAGGTGATAGAAACTGTGCTGGCGGAGGAGGGCCGCCCGCCTGAAAGCATCTTCGATTTCATGCAGGGCATCACGGCCGTCGCGCGCGATAAGCCGCATCAGGATGCTCGCCTCGACATGGAGGCGAAGGCGAAGAAGCTGTTGGATCGCGCGTCCTGACCCCTGCCAAGCCAGGACGATCTTTTGTGCCTTCTTCTTTCTTCTTGGCTTCTTTCTTCACACTTCTCGGTTCGTGTCCTGCGTGGCGCTGTCCTCTTAGAGCGAGAGGGCGGCGCTTCGCTCCTTGAATGGGTTGGAGGCCGAGAGAAGGTCTTGGCCGCCCGTTCCGGAGAAACTGACATGGCAAAGGCCGTTCAGAAGATCAAGCTGTCGCCATCGTGCGACATTCCTTTCGACAAGCTCGTGCTTTCACAGTCCAACGTCCGCCGGACCAAGGCCGGCATCTCGATCGAGGATCTCGCAGAGGACATCGCCCATAGGGGAAAGCTATTACAAAGTCTCTACGTGCGCCCCATCCTCGATGCGGAAGGCCAGGAGACCGGCATGTTCGAGGTGCCGGCTGGCGGTCGCCGCTATCGCGCGCTCGAACTCTTGGTGAAGCAGAAGCGCCTCGCGAAGACCGCGCCGATCCCCTGCATCGTCGGCGAAGCCGGCGGCGAAATTTCCGCGGAAGAGGACTCGCTTGCCGAGAACGTGCATCGCGTCGCGCTTCATCCTCTCGACCAGTTTCGTGCATTCCAGACTCTGCGCGAGCAAGGTCGATCCGAGGAGGAGATCGCGGCCGTCTTCTTCGTCCCCGTCGGTGTCGTGAAGCAGCGCCTTCGGCTTGCGTCAGTCTCTCCAAAACTGCTCGACGTGTATGCCGACGACGGCATGTCGCTCGAGCAGTTGATGGCGTTCTCCGTCACGGACGATCACGCGCGGCAGGAGCAGGTCTGGGAGAACGTCAACCGGTCGGGCTATGACGAGCCGTATCAGATCAGGCGCGTTCTAACCGAGCGGGCGGTACAGGCCTCCGACAAGCGCGCCCGCTTCGTCGGCCTCGCCGCCTATGAGGCGGCCGGCGGCAACGTGCTGCACGATCTCTTCGAGGAAGACGGCGGCGGCTGGCTCGAGGACATCGCTCTGCTCGAGCGTCTTGTCGCCGAGAGGCTCCGCACCGAAGCCGAGACGATCGCAGCCGAAAATTGGAAGTGGATCGAGGTCGCCCCGAGCTTCCCCTACGGTCACGATCATGGGCTGCGCCGGATCGAAGGCGAACCCGCTGATCTCACCGCCGAGGAACAGGCAAGCCTCGATGCGCTCCAGGCGGAGTATACGGCGCTACAGGAGAAATACGAGAACGCCGACGAAATGCCGGATGAGGCGGACGCGCGCCTAGGCGAACTCGAAGAGGCCCTCGCGGCCTTCGAGGACCGGCCGCATATTTTCGACGCGGCCGCCATGCCGCATGCCGGCGCCTTCGTCAGCATCGATACGGATGGGACGGTGCAGGTCGCGCGCGGCTATGTCCGCCGCGAGGACGAATCGGCGTTCGTTGCGGCGGTAGCTCAGTCCGATCCTGAAGACGGCTCGGTAACGCCTCGCTCCGACGACGGCTATCAACCCGCGCCCCCGGTTCAGGGCAGCGTGATTACCATGGCCGGCCAGGTACCGCCGGATGAGGAAGAGGATAATGCTATCCGGCCCTTGCCCGATCGGCTCGTCATCGAACTCACCGCGCACCGAACGCTGGCCCTGCAGGACGCGGTCGCGGCCCAACCGCATGTCGCGATGACGGCGCTCTTGCACAAGCTCTGCCTCGATGCCTTCTATCGGACTTACGGTCCGGGCTGTATCGAGGCCGGCGTGCGTCATGTGCAGCTTTCGGTCCAGGCGCCCGAATTGAAGGATAGCGCCTCGGCCAAGTCGATCGCCGCTCGGCACGAGGGCTGGAAGGCTGACGTGCCGGCCGACGAGGCCGCGTTGTGGGATTGGCTGGTCGCGCTCGACGATTCGAGCCGGCTGGCGTTGCTCGCCCACTGCATTTCGAGCGGTGTGAATGCTCTGTTCGAGAAGATCGATCGCCATGGCGGGCCCGGCATTACCAGCCATGGGCTGCAGCGCCGTCTCGATCAGGCTGATCGCCTCGCCCGTGCGGTTGGTCTGGACATGGTGGAGGCCGGCTGGCGTCCGACGGTCGACAACTATCTCGGCCGTGTCACCAAGGGCCGTATCCTCGATGCGGTCCGCGAGGCAAGGGGCGAATCCTCGGCCCAACTCATCGACCATCTCAAGAAGTCGGAGATGGCGAAGGAAGCCGAGCGCCTGCTCGAGGGCGCCGGCTGGCTTCCCGAACCGCTGCGCATCACCGCCGTGGCTTCGCCTTCGAACAGCTCCGACGCTGCAGCCGAGCCGCTTCCCGAATTCCTCTCCGGCGACGACGAGGAGCAATCGAGCGACAGCGAGGAGAGCGAGCAGCAGCCGCAGCCTGTCGCAGCCGAATAGGCCATCGCGCTGCGGGGCGGCATGCCGCTGCCCCGCAGTGCTTCTCCACATTCGCCTCATCTTTCAGCCCGGCGCTTGCGCCGGGCTTCATCGTCTTGGGAGAACCATCATGACCGACGATACCTGAACACCCGGCTCGGGTTTCGACTCTGCTTCCTGGCTCGTGCGAGACCGGGAATTTGTCAGACTGTGTGCGTCGATCCTCTCCGAAAACAAGGCAGCGTTGTTCGATGCGCTCGCCGCCGCGCGCATCGACACCGTGGAGGTTACATTCAATGGCTATGCGGACGAGGGGCAAATCGACGGCGCTGTCGCGGACGGAGAGGGCGGTGACACGGATCTCCAGAGTATCCATGTCGAGATCGCGCGGGTCGAATGGGGCAACCAAATTGTCACGCGCCAAACGCTCTCCCTGAAGGGCGCGATCGAGAAACTCGTCCACGACGTCCTTGAGCAGACCTACTCCGGATGAGAGAATAACCAGGGCGCCTACGGTGACTTCCTCTTCGACGTCGTGGAGCGAACGATCACGCTCAACTTCAATGAGCGCATCGAAACCTCCGAATTGACGCAGCATGTGTTCTGAAGGAGGAAGCAATGGCGCATCCCTATCATCATTCGCTCTCCTCGGTGAAGAAATGGGGCGGAGCGGTCGATGACTATCTGCCGATCCATAGCTGGTTCGATGTTATCTGGACTGTCAAGTCTCGCTGCCGTGCGACAATCAAGGTGAGACAGCAGCGTCAATCAGGATGAGAATGCGCCGGGCTGGACGGACGGAGCGAGGGCGTAGCCCGAGCGAAGTTCGTCCAGCCCGGCGTCGCACTTTTCGCCAAAGGGGTCAGTGCGGTCTGGCGACCGGGTCAAGTGTCTGATTCACAACGATCATGATCTCAGGCGAGAGACGAGCGCTGTGCGTTGTCCTCCCATGATGACGCCGGACCCGCAAAGTCAACGGCTTCGCCGTTCCCCCAGCGCGGACGCCTTCGGACGCCCGCTCCGGTGACTATGCGGGACCCCCGTCGCCTGCTGGGAGGCCTGCCGCACACGATGGGCGGCAGTAGTCAGGAGCATGTCGATGCATACCCTCACATCCACCATTCCGGTCTTCGTCTTCGGATCCAATCTCGCTGGTCGTCACGGTAAGGGCGCGGCCCTATGGGCCCGTCAGCATCGCGGCGCGATCTACGGCCAGGGCGTCGGGCGGCAAGGCAATGCCTACGCCATTCCGACCAAGGATCGCCAATTGCGGGTGCTCCCGCTGCACGTCATCCAAGCACATGTTGCCGACTTCCTCGATTACGCGCGGCAATGGCCTGACATCACGTTCGAGTTGACGCCCATCGGTTGCGGCTTGGCCGGTTATCGCCCCGACCAGATCGCTCCGATGTTCTCGAGCGCTCCCGCAAACGTGACGTTGCCGGATGCCTTCTCGGTAGCACTGGCGGCGGGGCCGCCTACGAGCTGACCGACCGGCGTGAAGCTGCAACTGATGCGCCTCGGCCTTCGCCGGAGCGTGCATACCGCCAAACCTAACCAAACACAGGGCGGCTCTCCGCCCAGCCAGAAAGCGAGGACAATATGGCTGATTGCGTATCTGCTTCAATCATGGTGGGCCGTAGCCGTACCTCAATCGGCTGTCTCGCCGAGATCGGACAGCAGCTGCTCGATGCGGCGCGCAATGCCGCAGTGGCGCTCGACCTCGCGCGGCCAAGCGCGATCACGGGCGTCATCGGCGAGGCTCAGCTCCAGAGCCCGCCTCTCGCGCAGCCGTGGCGCATAGGCCGGTGTCGTTACGAAACGCGAGCAGTTGAGGTAGAGGTCGCACTCGCACGGCCCTTCGCTCGGCAGCCGCAGGCAGTGCCCAAGCTCAAGCTCGGTTTTGAAGAAGTTGCTGCGCAGCCAGTCGATCGCGGGGCCGCCGAGCTCACCGGTGCGGATCGCGTCCGCGCCGGCGCCGGCGATAATGGCGCCCGGCTCGAGCACCGAGCGATAGTCGCGCAGCACCTCGGCGTCGCTGATCCGGGCGTAGATCATCGACATGTGCGGACTCTCGTGGCCAAGCACGCTCATGATCGTGTTCAGCTTGGCGCCGCGCTCCGCAAGCTGGGTGCCAACCGTATGCCGAAACCGGTGCGCGGTGATGGTTGGCCGATCCGCCTGGTCGACTAGGCCGGCAGCGTTGCAGGCGTCACGGAGCGCGTAATCGAAGAGGTAGAATGCCGACATAGGCCGGCCGCGGCGAAGAAACAGGAAGCGGACCCTGTCGCCGGTCCGGCCGTCGAGCAGCGGGTGGTCGGTTGCCGCTTTGCGCAACGCGATGATCGGGTGCAGTGCTTCAGCGGCGTCATCGTGCAGCGGCACGAGCCGCTCCTTCATGGTCTTGCCCGCAGGGATGCGCAGCCTGGCCGTTCCGTCTGGATAGGCGTCAAGGCAGTCGATCGGGAGCCGGCAGATCTCGCCGCGGCGGGCACCCGACCAGCGGGCAACAAGCAGCGCGGCGCGCTGCCAGGGGCATGGCAGCTCCACGACCGCTGCCATCAGCCCGGTCAGCTGATCGGCGGGAATGTAGCGCGGGATGCGCGTCGGCATCTTCGGCATGTCGCGATGGTCGAGCAACGGCCGGCTCGGCATATCCGGCCAGCCCCACGCGATCGCGTCGCGGAAGAACATGATGATCGCGGCGATCCGCGCACGTCGCGCCGTCGCCGACAACGACCGGCCGGTTTGCGTCCGGGCGTCTTCAGCCATCGCCGACACGAACCCGAGCGCATGATCGCGGGTGACATCGGCGAAACGCGACAACTCCGGGACGGCGATCGCGAGATGCTGCATGAAATGCCGAAGCGACACCTCCTGGTGATCGACGGTCTTCCTGCTGAGCGTGAACCGGCGGATCGCGATCCAGCGTTCGACCGCGGCTTGCATAACGGCGCGATCGGACGGCAGCGGCTCGCGGCGCTTGGACGGCAGTGCTGGATACTCGCCGACTTGCCCGCGATGATAGAGCAAGAGCTGAAGCTGGCGGGCGTTGATGCGCCAGCACCGTTTAAGCTCGGCCGCCGCTATCCGGCGGGCTGGCATCCGCTGCTTGTCCTGACCGTGGAAGATACGCTCGAACAGGCGCGCCAAGAGATCGCGGACCATATCCCAACCTACCCCGTCTCGTTGCGGACGGCTGCGCACGCGTCGGCGACAAATGGGAACCCTACTACGGTGAACTGTTGGAGGCGCGATGCTGGGCGATCAACCTTGCCAAGAATTACGCCGTCGACGAGGGCATCACATTCGTCCTGCTCAACGATGAGCACGATTCCAACATGTGATCGCCGGTTCGGATAGTTCGCTTAAAGGGTCCAGCACTAGTCGCCGGACCCTTTCTTTTTGGCTGGTGATCAAGAGGGAGGGGCGGGCCGGGAAGGGTTTGAGCCGCGACGGTCGAGGAGAGTGCCGGGCGGTTCGGCCCTTTCCCGCTCTCCGAAAGACATCCTCCCATGACCGAATCTCTCGTCGGCGGCGCCAGCGCCGCGCCGCTCTCGATGCGTGCTACCGCAGTCGTCGCAGCCGCGATTGTCAACGCTGCACGACAGATTTTGACCGAACTCGAACAGGGACGTCGCATCGATGCCGCTATTCTGCGCAACGCCATGGAGGCAGCGTTCGACAGCTCCGATGCGACCGGGGGCTGGAATTGGAAAACCGCCTACGATGCCTGCGAGGCGGCGACCGTCCTATTCTTGCGGCGGCATGGCGCCACCATGCGCGCCAAGGCGGCGTCGTCGGCGGCCATGCTGTCGATGCTGATGAGGATCACTGCTCTCCTTCCGACCCAGACACGCCGGTCCGAGGAAAGCCAATCCCTGCAGCAGTTCTCGACACCGATCGGATTGGCTTACGTCGCGAGCGTAGCCGCCGCGATTACGCCGGCCGACGTTGTGCTGGAGCCATCAGCCGGCACCGGCCATCTCGCCATCCTCGCAGAGCTCGCCGGCGCCTCCCTTGTCCTCAACGAGTTCGCCGAGAGCCGCGCCGGTATTCTCGGGGAGATCTTTCCTGCCGTCTCCACCACGCGGTTTGATGCCGCCCACATCAACGACCACCTCGATGGGCGCATCGTGCCGAGCGTCGTACTGATGAACCCGCCGTTCTCGGCCGCGGTTCATGTCGATCGCCCGACGGCGGATGCGGCATTGCGGCACGTCGGCTCCGCGTTGGTCCGTCTTCCAGAAGGCGGACGGCTGGTCGCCATCACGGGCGCAAACGTCTCCCCCGAAAATCCGGTGTGGACCGACTCCTTCAAGCGGCTCCAGGAACAAGGCCGGGTCGTGTTCTCGGCTGCGATTGACGGTGCCGTCTATGCCAAGCACGGCACCACCATCGACACCCGCCTGACAGTTATCGATCGCGTGCCGGCGGACGACATCGCGTCATTGCCACCATCTGCCGGCATCGCGCCAGACCTGCCGACTTTGCTCGGCTGGATCCTCCAGGGCGTGCCAGCACGTCGCCCAATTGCTGGCACGCCGACTGCGGTGGAGCCAACAATTGCCGGCCCATCGACGCCACGGAGTGTCCGCGCCTACATTGCCCAGCGTCAGCCGACGACCGCGGCGCTGGCATCCGATCTCGTGGCGACGGAAGTCGCCTATGAGCCCACCGAATGGGCGCCCACCGAAGCCGGCAAGATCACCGACGCGCTTTATGAATCCTACGCGTTGCAGTCGATCCGCATTCCGGGCGCGCATGCCCATCCCAGCAAACTCGTTCAGTCGGCCGCAATGGCCTCGGTCGCGCCGCCAAAACCGTCCTATCGGCCGCGTTTGCCCGCCAACGTCATCGCGCATGGCATCCTGTCGGACGCGCAGCTCGAGAGCGTCATCTACGCTGGTGAGGCGCATTCGGAGTTTCTTAGCGGTTCCTGGACGGTCGACGCGACTTTTGACATCGTGGCGGCCGCACGTGATGACGCGGAGAATGCCGTTCGCTTTCGTCGCGGCTGGTTTCTGGGAGATGGGACGGGCGCGGGCAAGGGGCGACAGGTCGCCGGTATCCTGCTCGACAACTGGCTCAAGGGCCGCCGTCGTGCGATCTGGATCAGCAAATCCGACAAGCTGATCGAGGATGCGCAGCGCGATTGGTCGGCGCTCGGCGTCGAGCGGCTGCTCGTGACGCCGCTTTCTCGCTTCCGGCAGGGCACGCCGATCCGGCTGTCGGAAGGTATCCTTTTTGCGACCTACGCTACGCTGCGCACTGACGAGCGCGGAGAAAAGCTTTCGCGCGTCCGTCAGATCGTCGAATGGTTGGGCTCCGATTTCGACGGAGTGATCGTCTTCGACGAGAGCCACGCGATGCAGAACGCGGTCGGCGGCAAGGGTGAGCGAGGAGACCAGGCGGCCTCTCAGCAGGGGCGCGCCGGCCTAAGGCTGCAGCATGCGTTGCCGAACGCCCGCGTCGTCTATGTCTCCGCGACCGGCGCCACCACGGTCCATAACCTCGCCTATGCCCAGCGCCTTGGTCTTTGGGGCGGCAGTGATTTCCCATTCACGACGCGAGCCGAATTCGTCGAATCGATCGAGGAGGGCGGCGTCGCAGCGATGGAGGTCTTGGCTCGCGATCTCAAGGCGCTCGGCCTTTATGCCGCGCGTTCGCTGTCTTATGAGGGCGTCGAATACGAGCTGGTCGAACACCAGCTCACCCCCGAGCAGATCCGCATCTACGACGCCTATGCGGGTGCGTTCAGCATCATCCATAACAATCTCGACGCGGCCATGCGGGCCGCGAATATCACCGGCGAAACTGGGACGCTTAACGCGCACGCGAAGTCCGCCGCGCGCTCCGCTTTCGAGAGCGCCAAGCAGCGCTTCTTCGGCCATCTGCTCACCTCGATGAAGACCCCCTCCCTGATCCGCTCGATTGAGCGCGATCTTGACGCGGGACACGCCGCCGTGATCCAGATCGTCTCGACCGGCGAGGCGCTGATGGAACGCCGGCTCGCCGAGACCCCAACCGAAGACTGGGGCGACGTGCAGGTCGACATCACCCCGCGCGAATATGTCCTCGACTATCTCGCCCATTCCTTCCCGGTCCAGCTCTACGAGCCCTTCACCGACAGCGAGGGCAATCTCTGCTCCCGGCCAGTCTATCGCGACGGCCAGCCGCTCGAGAGCAGGGACGCAGTCACCCGCCGCGACCGCCTGATCGAGAAGCTGGCCTCGCTCCCGGCCGTGCCGGGCGCGCTCGACCAGATTGTCCAGCGGTTCGGCACGGACGTGGTCGCTGAAGTTACCGGCCGCTCGCGCCGCGTCATTCGCAAACGGGATCGGCTGATGGTCGAAAACCGCGCCGCCTCGGCCAATCTCGCCGAGACCGCGGCCTTCATGGACGACGCCAAGCGCATCCTTGTCTTCAGCGAAGCAGGCGGCACGGGGAGAAGCTACCACGCCGAGCTCTCGGCACGGAATCGCAGGTTGAGGGTTCATTATCTGCTCGAGCCCGGCTGGAAGGCGGACGCCGCCATTCAGGGCCTGGGCCGCACCAACCGCACCAACCAGGCGCAGCCGCCGTTGTTTCGGCCGATCGCCACGGACGTAAAGGCGGAGAAGCGATTCTTGAGTACGATCGCGCGCCGGCTCGACACGCTGGGCGCGATCACCCGAGGCCAGCGCCAGACCGGTGGCCAAGGTCTCTTCAGACCCGAAGATAATCTCGAAAGCCATTACGGTCGCGACGCGCTGCGCCAGCTCTATCATCTTCTTGTGCGCGGCAAGGTGGAGGGGTGCTCGCTTGAGATGTTCGAGGATGCGACCGGTCTGAAGCTGATGGATGCCAACGGCATCAAGGATGAGCTACCGCCGATCACCACCTTCCTCAATCGCCTGCTGGCGCTCACCATCGACCTGCAGAACGTGCTCTTCGCGACGTTCGAGCAGTTGCTCAACGCCCGCATCGATGGCGCGATCGCGTCCGGCACCTACGATGGCGGCCTGGAGACACTTCGGGCCGAGAGCTTCGTCGTTGCTGACCGGCGTGTCATCTACACCCATCCGGGGACCGGCGCGGAAACACGGCTGCTGACCATCATCGAGCGACGGCGCAATCGTCCCGTGACGTTGGAGGAGGCGTTCGATCGGGTCTCCAATTCTTGCGCTGTCCCGCTGGTCGACGAGCGCTCGGGCCGCGCCGCCATTCAGGTGCCGGGACCGAGCCTCATGCTCGATGACGGCGAAATCGAGCGGCGCGTGCGGCTGATACGGCCGATGGAGCATAACAGCCTTCCGCTGAAGATGATGGCGGAAAGCCATTGGGCGCAAGCCGACCGCGAACGCTTCGCCGCGGCCTGGCAGGCGGAACTGGCCGAAGTGCCCGAGTTCACCGACAGCACCATCCATATGGCGGCAGGCCTGCTCTTGCCGATCTGGAAGCGGCTGCCGAACGAGTCGACCCGCGTCTATCGGCTTCAGACGGATGCCGGCGAGCGCATCATCGGTCGCAAGGTCTCGCCGGCCTGGGTGGCGACGACGCTGGCTGGCGACGCACCGGCGCTGACGCCGGACGCCGCCTTCGCCGCGTTGCTCGAAGGTCGCGCGGTTCTCAGCCTGACCGAAGGCCTGAAGCTTCGACGCGTCCGTGTGATGGGCACACATCGCATCGAACTGTCTGATTTCACTGACGGTATGCGAGACCGCCTGCGCGCCTATGGGCTCTTCGGGGAGATCATTTCCTGGAAGCTGCGCATGTTCGTTCCGACTGACACCGCTGGCGTCGGCGTGCTCGCCAAGGTGCTCGAATGTTATCCGGTCGAACGAGTCAGTGAACGGGAGGCGGCGTGATGTCCCGCGATGCTTCCGAACTGGCCCACCGTCTCGCGCTTGCTGCCGAGGCCGTGTGCCGCCACTACCTTTCCAATGGAAAGCGCGATGGGCGATATTGGCTGGTTGGCGATGTCCACAATACGCCGGGCCGTTCAATGTTTGTACGGCTCCAGGATTCCTCGAAGGGACCTGCCGGAAAATGGACAGACGCAGCAACCTCCGAGCACGGCGATTTGCTCGACGTCATCAGAGAAAGCCTTGGGCTTCTCGACTTCCGCGAGGTCGCGGAGGAGGCGCGGCGATTTCTGAACTTGCCCCGTGCTGAACCACAATCGGCCTTGAAATCGGTGCATCCGCCAGCACCGGCCGGATCGCAAGAGGCAGCAAGACGGCTGTTTGCAATTTCGGGTCCGATCGAGGGCACCATCGTTGAGACGTACTTACATCGTCGTGGAATAGCCCACGTGCACCATGGTGGCAGCCTCCGTTTCCATCCGCGTTGTTACTATCGGCCTGACGAGCATCTGCCGACCGAGACCTGGCCGGCCATGATCGCCTGCGTCACCGACCTTGATGGCAAAATCACCGGCGCGCATCGCACATGGCTCGATCCGCTGGGCTTTGATCGGATCCGTCTCGGCAAGGCCCCGATCGACACGCCGCGACGAGCCATGGGCGACCTCCTCGGCAATGCGGTTCGCTTCGGGGCAGCGGACGACGATGTGCTCATCGCCGGCGAAGGCATCGAGACCATGTTGTCGCTACGCTGCATGCTTCCGACCTTGCCGATGGCCGCTGCGCTATCGGCCAACCACCTCTCAGCCATCGCATTGTCATCGAGTTTGCGCCGGCTCTATATCGCCCGCGACGCCGATGCCGCTGGGGACGCGGTGCAAGCCGTTCTGTTGCAACGCGCGGAAATCGCCGGCATCGAAGCGATTCCACTATCGCCTCGACTCGGCGACTTCAATGAGGATCTGCACGTCTTTGGCCTTGATGCACTTCGGGCGGCCTTGCGGATCCAGCTGGCACCGGAGGACGTCTCCCGCTTTCTGCTTCTGCCGGCCACTGTCAGATAGGCGCGTTTGGCTGCCATCAACGTCGATAGCTCGGTGGCGCGGCAGATTCCGATGCCGGAAAGCCGCGACCACGGCCTTCTAGAGGGCGATCGGACGGCAGCCGGCCCGGGCCGGCAATGGCTGCGGCCAGCTATTTTCCGCCGCGCGCCGCGAAGGGACGATCACATTATATAGGGGGCGATGGCGCGCTTTGCATCGCGAAGCAAAATAGCCGGCCTCCGCCATCCTTCGCTGGCGCTGCGGCCCTCCGCTAGCGCTCCGGGTGCTGGCCCGTCCCGCCCGCCGTGAGGTGATCGCCACGAAGGCCGCGATGGACGCGGCCGTTCCGGCAAAGGACCTCATCCCATGACCGATCGCGACGACATCGAACTACAGCATACGGCATCTCCGACCGACATCGTCCTCAACGAATTGCAGCTCTTTGGCTACCGTCCATTCGACGACCAGCCCGATCCAAGACCTCTACCGGAAGGCAAGATGATCGCGGGCGCCGTTGCCGACATCTTCGACGCACTGGTCGCCACGCTGAACGACACCCGGCTCGAACCGGACCTTCCGGATCTGCTCTGGTCGACCGTCAACCTCTTCCACCGTGCCACGGACCGCATAGAACGCGAACTGGACAACAATGAACAGGCCCAACGCAAAAGCCAGCGCGAGCAGAACGGCTCGGAAGTGCGATCAGTCGAACTCGAGCGCCTGACGGCTGAAGGCATCACACTGATCGAGCGCCGCAATTGCCTCGAACTCTTCCGCGAACAGGCCATCGAACGTTTCGAGGTCCACACGGGCTTAGCCTGGCGCCCTCGATCGGGGTCACTCGTCAACCACCGGACCCTCACCGCGGCGATGATCGACTCCCGCGACTTTCTCGCGGCCAAGCGCCGCACCGAGACTGAGGTCATGTTGCCAGCAGGGCCGAAGATCGCACTCACGGGCGGCTTTGACTTCAACGACCACCACTTGATCTGGGATCGCCTCGACAAGGTTCACGCCAAGCATCCCGACATGGTCCTGATCCATGGCGGCTCGCCAAAAGGCGCAGAACTGATCGCCGCCAAATGGGCGACCACCCGAAAGGTGCCACAGATCGCGTTCAAGCCGGATTGGACCAAGCACGCCAAGGCAGCGCCTTTCAAGCGCAACGACGCCATGCTCGAACTACTGCCGATCGGCGTCATGCATTTCCCGGGCACCGGAATCCAGGACAATCTCGCCGACAAGGCGAAGCGCTTCGGCATCGCGGTCTGGAAATTCGGCGCTTCGTGAGCGCCGACCTGCCATCTTCCACACCACCGAGGTGGAGTTGCATCGCCGCAACTCCGCCTCGTTTCGATTGCATATCCAGAACCGCGCCGTGGTGGTGGTGGAAGGCGCGACCGTTACACCCTTGCAACATGGAGCCACCACCATGCTCGCCCTTGGACTACTCCTCAACACTGTTGGCCTCGGTGTCATCTGCTGGCTAATGTTCACGCTGGCGGTTTACATTCTGCCTTTTATCGTGGCGCTCAATGCTGGCTTTTGGGCCTACTATAGTGGCGCCGGTGTGCTTGGCACGCCGCTTGTTGCCGTCGCCGCTGGCGGCATGACGCTGGCAATCGCACAAATCGCGTTCGCAATGACACAATCTCTGATCTTGCGTACCGTCATTGCGGCCGCCTTTGCTTTGCCGGCCACATTCGCCGGCTATCATCTCGCTCTTGCAATAGCGCACTTCGGAGTGCCTTCGCCTGTTTGGCAGCAGCTCTTCGCTTGTTTCGGCGCGGTCTTCATCGGCGGTACAGCATGGACGCGATTGACCATCTTAACCGAGCCCCGCCCGCTCGATTCGAACGCGGCAGTCGGGAGCGGTCCTCAGCCAGGTCTCGCAGCCGCAGCGCGTCAGAAATGATGCTTGCCATCCGGCTCTTCGGTAGCTGGCGGAATCCGCACGCCGAAGTGGGAGCAACGAGATTGTGCGAAAGGTAATCGCGACTTTCCTCGCAGTACTCGATGAGATGGCGTTGGTTGCGTCCGGTACACATCGATCCGGCCCTGGAGTCGGTCGCTTGCGGTTGGCTTTATGCTGACAACTACCGCTTTTGCCTGCCTTCGTTTCTTTTCCTACGCCGAACCGTAATGACCTCTTGCCTTGTTGAACCGACGCTCGCCATTTTCTCCTGGATTTTGTGGTTCAGCACGCGACGCACAGGGCCTCTTTGATGGCTCGATCTGGCCGAAGACCGGGCTGCGCCTCGATCGCCTGAGCCGCAACGCCGTCGCAGCGACTTTCTTCCCCTGGGCTTCGCCCATTCCTCGCGAGGCAAGAAAGTCGCTGCGACGGCATCCTCCGCTGCGCTGCGGCCCTTCGGGTGCGTCGCCGATCGTCTTCGGCCCGCAGATCGCCATCGAGGCCGCGGTGGTCGCGGGCTCGAAACACAAACAGGAGAAGACACATGGCTACCATCGGTTCGTTCAAGAAGGTCGGCAACGATTTCCAGGGCGAGATCGTCACCCTCAGTCTGCAG
The DNA here is from genome assembly GCF_014529705.1 of Bradyrhizobium campsiandrae. GTDB lineage: Bacteria > Pseudomonadota > Alphaproteobacteria > Rhizobiales > Xanthobacteraceae > Bradyrhizobium > Bradyrhizobium campsiandrae. The sequence continues at coordinate 11,962 of NZ_JAANIH010000034.1, read as the reverse complement.
GCCAAAGGCGTCCGCATCGTCGCGGAAACCAGCCCCTCCAACGAAAAGGCTCCCAGCCACCGCATCTTCGTGGGACGAGCCGAGAACCGCGCAGGTCATCGAGACGGTATATGATACGCCTTCTGGCCGTATCCGCTTAATTCCTCAGGGAGCGAGATTAATTGGCATTTACGACAGCCAAATCGCATTCGGCCAATCTCGGGTACTCTTGGTGTGGACTCGGCTCATTATGCCGAATGGTCGCTCGATTGTATTGGAACGGCAACAGGGTGCTGACGCAGGTGGCTATTCCGGTCTCGAGGATGAGGTCGACAATCATTGGAAAGAGCTGTTCGGAGCTGCCGCTCTGTCGACGTTGCTCGGCGTCGGTTCGGAACTTGGGTCCGGCGCTGACAGCGGCAGCAACACAGCGCTTCTGCAAGCCCTTCGGCTGGGCGCGGCTAATTCGCTCAACCAAACAGGACAACAGGTTGTCCGTCGAAATCTCAACGTTCAGCCAACGCTATCTATCAGACCGGGATTTCCAGTCACTGTGATAGTCAACCGCGATCTTGTGCTCGAGCCGTACAGAGGATGAGAGCGATGGCTAAGCTTAGACTCGGAGCGATCGAGGACGATAAGCCGGTTAAACTCACACACGAATTGCCAGCGAGCGTACATCGGGACCTTGTCGCCTACGCGAAATCCTCGCACGCGAAACTGGTCAGCCGATCAATGATCCAGCCAAACTCATTGCACCCATGTTGGCGCGGTTCATGGCAACGGACAGGAGCTTTTTGAAGGCTCGCCGCGCTCGTCACCCCTCTAAGCGTGGCGAGGGATAGCGCTCGGAGAGCATCTTGAGGAAAGCATTCAAGGCGGGGTTTTCGTTATCGCTTTGCCAATATGCTGAATAGTCCAATCTACTTGGCCCAGTGCCATCACGCAGCTCCCGATACACCAGACCTGAGAAATTGGCGCCAATGTCTGATTCCAAGACCAGGCTGATACCCACTTTCATTGTAACGAGGCTCTTCACGACGCCGCGACTGATATCATGACGTTCAATCCTTGGGCGATCGTCTGGCGACATAAGCTTCGAAACCAACAGGTCTTCGATCTCGCGCCCTGGATCGTATTCGCTTAATATGATCGTTTCATCGCGCAAGTCAGTCCAATAGACGACTTGCTGTGCTGAAAGCGGATGGTCCTCAGGCAACACAACTAATACTCGCTCACTCCAAAGGAATTTTGTCTTGCTGTCCTGCAACGATGTGCTTCCACCCGTTAGAATTAGAACATCGAGCACACTATTACGGAGTGCGGTCGCCAAACGCGTGCGCCTGCGCTCAACGGTGGCAAGTTCGATCTGCGGAAATCTCTGCCGAAAATCAAGCAAAGATGCTCTCAGGTTGCCGGTTGTGAGCGATGTACAGAAACCAATTGCTAGCCGGCCGCTCTCACCGTTACGCGTCGACTTCGCGGTTGCCAGGAGCGCGTCAAGTTCTTCGAGGATCGTTCTTGCCATGCGTAGAATTTGTCGCCCGGCAGGAGTGGACCTCACTCCACCGCTTGAACGCTCAAACAGTGTGACGCCGATCGAGAGTTCGAACTGGCAAACGGTACGGCTGAGCGTCGATTGTCGTACCGCCAGGCTCTCGGCTGCTTTTCGAAAACTCCCATAATCCGCGGCTGCGACAGCGAATCTAAGGTGCCGCAGATCAACCGATAAGAGCCGATTTGGTGCAGGGAGCTTGAGGGAGCCACTTACTAACATTTTTGAATTTCCAAATGCATTATCCGGCTGGGCGCTCACGGCGACATATAGCGGTTTTCCGCGAAAGATCGTCTGCTGTAGTTCAGGCGTTTAGCTGAAGTGGTCCCGGTTGTCTGAACAGATTTTCCGCGTCGCTAAGTGGAGCCTATGCCGTGGTTAGGCTGCCAAGCGGAGGGGCAGCGGGTTGAAGTAGGCTTGATCGGGGGTGATCCCGTCAAGGCTCGAATGCGGTCTTCGGCTGTTGTAAAAGTCGAGATAGCGGCCGATCGATGCACGGGCTTCGCTGACGCTGTCATAGGCCCTCAGGTAGACTTCCTCGTATTTGACGCTACGCCATGGCCGCTCGACGAACGCGTTGTCGCGCCATGCGCCCTTGCCGTCCATGGTGATCGACAGCCGCCACGACAGGACGCGGCGACACTGACCTTTACCAAGGTCGGCCGTTCTGCGCTCCCTCATAGGAGAAACCAGTCGAAGGCTGTCGATTCACACGCAAAATTGTAGCCCGTTGACAGGCGTCGACACGGAAGGTAATCTAACGAATGTTAGAAAATAGCGGCTCGCTGGAGAGAAATTAAAATGTCGAACGCGAACCATCAGCCGCTGGCGGATCCGGCGCGCTTCACGTCCCCGACCAGATTTGTCGATAGCGACGCCGCAGAGGTGAGGGCCTTCGTAAAGTCTGCTTTGCGTGGCCTGAGCTCCAGCGTTTCCAACACGGAAAAGGCAATCCAACTATTCGAAGCTGTGCGCGATGGAATCCGGTATGATCCCTACACGTTTGAACTGGACCCCAATGCTTATCGCGCCAGTGTGGTGGCAGGCGTGGAGTCTGCGTTTTGCGTGCCCAAGGCGATCCTGCTGACCGCTTGCTTGCGTGCTGTTGGGATTCCAGCTGCATTGGGGTTCGCCGACGTCCGTAACCATCTGAATACGCCGAAGCTGACCGAGCTGATGCAAACGGACCTCTTCATCTATCACGGATACGTGCAGCTGTGGCTCGACGGAAGGCCCTACAAGGTTACGCCGGCCTTCAACATGGAGCTGTGCAAGCGCTTCGGCGTAAAGCCTCTTGTCTTCGACGGGGCATCTGACGCGCTGTTTCATCAGTTCGACGAAAAGAATCAGAGGCACATGGAATATGTTCATGACCGGGGCTTGTACGTGGACGTGCCATTTGACGAATTCCTGACTGCATTCAAGGCAACCTATCCGAGGCTGGAGGAATTTAACCGTTGCCGGATCGCGGGACAGGACGCCAAAGGCCCTGAAGATGTTTTTACTTCGATGAACGAAGGGCATCGCAAGTGACGTACTTAGAGGATTTCAAGGTTGGACAAATCTTTGCGTTCCGCACGCCGCCCTTAAGCAAGGACGAGATCATTTTGTTTGCCAGGGAATGGGATCCGCAGCGGCTGCATACGGATGAAGACTATGCCAGGCAAATCCATGGCGGTCTGATCGCATCGGGATTCCAGACGCTTCTGCTCGTATTCAGGCCGATTATGCGAGATTTCATGACGGGGGTCGCAAATATCGGTGGTTTGGGTTTCGAGAGGCTATGCTGGAACATGCCAGTACGGCCGAATGAACCGCTTGATATCACGCTAGAAATGCAGGCAATTCAGCCCTCCCGAAGCAAGCCCGATCGCGGTGTTATCGGCTACCGTGTCGAAGCGCGTAACATGGCAGGAGAGCCCGTGCTGACCGTCGATACCGCTGCGATGGTTAAACGAAAGACAATGTTAGCGTCATGAGCAATGTGAGGGCGCATTCACAGGAAGATCTGCGGATGCTGCGCGCAAGCGTGCGCACACTTTTGGAGCGCGCGGGCGGCATCGCGCGCGCCCGTAACGCTCGCGAAAATGGCTGGGATCGGCGGGTGATGAGCCAGTTGGCCGATGCGGGCGTGCTTGGCGTCGCCGCTCGAGAATCGGTCGGTGGGCTTGGCATGGGCCTTATGGCGGCCGGCGTTATTTCGGAGGAGGTTGGCCGCGCGCTCGCGCCCGAACCGGTGGTGCCAGCCATCGCCCTTGCGATCGGAATGATGCAACGGGTATGTCCGGGCGATACGACGCTCGCTGTGGCGATCACTGGCGAAATCGCGTCTGCCTTCGCTTGGCAGGAACGCGGCCCTCGAGGTTATCCTGACCAAATGGCGTGCCGTTTCGACGGCAAAGCGCTGAACGGCTCGAAGGCCTGGGTTGCCGGCGCGGTCGGCGCGGATCAACTGCTCGTGGTGGCGCAAAATAATTCCCAGCCTGTTCTTGTTGCCCTCGATGCTGATGGCAAGGGGATCTATTCGGAGCCGCGACGACAGTCCGACGGAAGCCAGCTCTGTGACATCGACTTTGTCGACGCCCCAGCTAAAGTGCTTGCCGAAGGCTCGGTGGTGTCGGAAGCGTTGTCCGGCGTCGTTGCCGACGCTACGGCGCTCGCCGCCGCGGAGTTGGTCGGCGTCAGCGCGAAAGCGCTCGAACTGACACTCGATTATGTGAAGACGCGCGAACAGTTCGGCAAACCGATCGGGTCGTTTCAGGTGATCCAGCACCGCGCCGTAGACCTGTATGTCAGCCAGCAGGTGGCCGAGGCGGGGGTGAGCGAGGCGCTGGCCCGGATGCATGTGTGCACCGATCCGCGCGCGCGCACACGTGAGGCGAGCCGCGCCAAAGCTCGCGCCTGCAGCACGGCCAAGAAGATCACGCGGGAGTCGATTCAACTTCACGGCGCAGTCGGCTATGCGGACGAGTTCGACATCGGTTTGTTTCTGAACCGTGCGCTTGTGCTTTCGGCCTGGCTCGGGGACGCGGCTTACCACCGGGCTCAGTGGATGGATGCCGTTGAGGCAAAGGCTGATGACTGACTGGAATGCATTGAGTGATGAAGCGTTCCGCCGCCAGGTTCGCACTTTCTTCGAGACGGAGTATCCCGAAGAACTACGCCATCTACCGCATCGGGCGAAGTTCGCCGAGATCCGCCAATGGCACGAGAAGCTCTACGCCAAGGGCATGGTCGCACCAGCTTGGCCGGTCGAATATGGCGGGATGGGTCTGGAAGCTTCGAAGCTGCTTATCTTTTATGAAGAGCAGCAGCGCTGGGGCGTGACCCGGGGCCGTGACATGGGTGTGCAGATGGTTGGTCCCCTGATCATCAAGTTCGGCACCCAGGCGCAGAAACACTACTGGCTGCCGCGTATCCTGAGTTGTGAGCACATCTGGTGTCAGGGCTACTCCGAGCCGGGCTCGGGGTCCGATCTCGCCAGTCTGCGCACCAGTGCCGTAATCGACGGCGATTATTTCGTGATCAACGGGCAGAAGATCTGGACCACGATGGCTCATGACGCCACACACATCTTCATGCTGGTGCGCACCGATCCTCGTGCGACGAAAAAACAGGAAGGCATCAGCTTCGTGCTCGCCGAAATGAACCAGCCGGGCATCGCAGTTCGCACGATCACGACGCTCGCGGGCGAAGACGAGTTCTGCGAGGTGTTTTTCGACAATGCCCGCGCGCCCTGCGAGAACCTGATTGGCGAACTGAACAAGGGGTGGGCAATGGCCAAGACCCTGCTCGGCTTCGAACGAATCTTCATCGGTGCGCCCAATCTGGCGCAAAACGCACTGGTTCAGTTACGGACGATTGCGCAAGGGCGCTACATGTTCAACGATCCGGTGTTCCGCGATCGCTTTGCGAAGGTCGCTTTGGATGTTGAGGATCACGCGGCGCTCTATACCCGCTTCGCCGACCAACTCAAGCGAGGCGAGACGCTCGGCCCGGATGTGTCGATGTTGAAGATCTGGGTGACCGAGACGTTTCAGGAGATTACCGAACTGATGATCGAAGCCGCGGGGCCTGACGGCGGCATGATCGGTCCCTTGCAGGTTGGCAATGTCGGTATCGACGTGCTGGCGAACTTCTACAAGGCGCGACCGACGACGATCTACGGGGGGACGAATGAGATCCAGCGCAACATCTTGTCCAAAGCAGTTCTCGGGTTGCCTGAGTGAAGGCCGGTTGCCCACACATTAAAGGAGGAAAAACAGTCATGACTGAACGCTACGCCAAGTACAATAGGCTGAAATTCGATCATCCAGCGGACCGTGTTCTTCGGATCACGTTCGATCGTCCCGAAACCTTCAACTCCGTGGATGCGGAAACGCACACGCAAATGACCGACATGTGGATTGATGTCGACCGCGACCCCAACATCAACGCGGTTATCGTGACGGGGGCTGGCAAGGCGTTTTCGGCGGGAGGAGATTTCAGCCTGATCGAAAGAATAGCGGGCAACTTCGACGAAATGATGAGAACCTGGAAGGAAGCCAAGGATCTCGTCTACAACATCATCAATTGCAACAAGCCTATCATCTCGGCGATCAATGGCCCAGCCGCGGGTGCGGGGCTCGTTGTCGGAATTCTGGCTGACGTGTCGATCGCAGGCAAGCGAGCCAAGATTGTTGACGGGCACCCTCGCCTGGGGGTTGCCGCAGGTGACGTAGCGGCGATCATTTGGCCGCTGCTCTGCGGCATGGCAAAGGCAAAGTATTATCTTCTGACGTGCAAGGCAATCTCCGGCGAAGAGGCCGAGCGCATTGGCTTGGTATCCATGTGTGTCGACGATGATCAACTGCAGCAAGTCGCTCTCGACACCGCGGTCGAGTTGGCAAACGGCGCGCAAAGCGCGATCCGCTGGACAAAGTATTCACTAAATAACTGGTTGCGCCAGGCCGGGCCAATCTTCGACGCTTCCACTGCGTTCGAGATGCTGGGTTTCATGGGCCCTGACGTCAAGGAAGGCGTGCTGTCACATCGGGAGAAGCGCGCTCCGAATTTTCGCAAGGACTGCCCTATTTAGTTTGCGCGGGAGAGAGGTAGCAAGCATATGCCCGACGCGATTTACCGGGAGATCGCTGCAGCCTATGGCCAGGCGGCACGTAAGGCACCCGGCCTAAAGGCACGCTTCGATGCGGCTGATTTCGACCCGGCAAGCATCAGATCATTGAGGGATCTCTCTCGCCTGCCGGTTCTGAAGAAAGAACAGCTCCTGGCACTCCAAAGGGACAATCCGCCCTTCGGAGGCTTTCTCGCAGCCGATCCCGAAAGCCTGTCGCGGATCTATGTGTCGCCCGGACCGATCTTCGAGCCTTCATTGTCGGGAGGTGGCGGGCACGGCCTCGAGGAGCTGTTCAAGGCTGCGGGGATCACGGTGGGCGATCTCATCCTGAACACATGGTCCTATCATCTGGTCCCGGCAGGTCTTCTGTTCGACGAAGCGGCGCGTGCAGTCGGCGCGACTGTCATTCCCGGTGGTACGGGAAACCGTGAGCTGCAGGCGCAGATCATCGTTGAAACCGGGGTTACCGCGGTCTGCGCCAGCACGGCATTCTTCCTTACATTGGCGGATGCGGTAATCGAGACGTATGGGCGGAACGCTTGGAAGGTCAGATCAGCATTCCTCGGCGGCGAGATGGGCGACTGGATGGCGAAACGGCGTCGTATCGAAGCGGACTATGGTGTTACAACCTGGGCCGCCTATGCGACGGCCGATCTGGGTCTTGTAGCTTATGAGGATGACGGCGAGGGGTATGTTGTGCATCCCAATCACGTGGTGCAGATCTGCGATCCCATCAGTGGGGAACCCTTGGCCGCCGGCGAAACCGGTGAGATCGTGGTGACCGCACGCGATGCCAACTGGCCGATGATCCGCTTCGGCACTGGAGATAGCAGCTTCGCTCTTGAGAGTGATGGAGATGGTCGCGTTACGCGTCTTTCGGCCTTGCAGGGACGAGTCGGCGCGGCCGTAAAAGTCCGCGAGATTTTCGTTTACCCCCGCGCCATCGAAGAGGTGGTTATCGCGACCCCGGGCGTGCGCGCCGCCCAGGCGGTTGTGACATGCGAGAACGATCGGGATACCGTGCGCCTCTTGCTCGTCGCCGAGCCCGGCGCCGATCGTATCATGGCCCAAACACGCGCCATCGAAGCTTTTGCCACCAGCGCACGAATTCGGGCCGATGGCGTGGAATTTATCGATATCCTGGAGGAGAACGCGTCGCTGATTGTAAACAAGAAAGACGCTTAGCCGGCGTGAGATCCAGCGCGCAAGGCACGCCGCCTCGTTCGTTTGCTCGTGGAGGGCAAGTCGCGATGATGAAACGAAGGACCGGCATCGTACTGAAGGCCATCCAACAGCAGGCTCTGCAACATCACAATCAGTTCAGACAGCGAATAGTATCCATCGCGTTGGCCCTTTTCGGGATTGAACCACTCTACAGTCCAGTTGAGCGCTCCCAGCATGGCCTGCCGCAAAGGCACAACCTTGATATCGGAGCGCAGCTCACCCGCTTCCTGCGCTTTGCGTAAGCAGTCATCCCAAAGGTTCGCGTATTTGTGTCGTATTGGCTGATGACGTGCTCGCACCTTCTTGGGTAGCTGCCCGTAGATGCGGATATTCGCAGACGTAAATTCGCTCAAACGAAAGAGGTACTCCATATGGGTACGGATCGCGGCGGCGATCCGGCTGCGGTGATCGGGAAACTGATGTGTCTTCGAAATGGTCGCCGACATTCCGCGCAAGACCGCTCGCAATCCGATATCGAGCACTTCGTCGAGTATCTCATCCTTTGAACTAAAATGATAATAGATGCTGCCTGCTTCCATGCCGGCTTCTTGCGCGATATCTCGCATTGTTGCGGCCTTGTACCCTCTGTCGCGAAAAATTCGCGCTGCAGCGGAGAGCACTTGGACGCGGGTGCGGGATGATTTGCTGTCGTCGGAATCAATCAGGTCCAGGGTTTCCAGTTCGATTGGAGCTGGCTGTTTCAATGGCATGCCGCGTGCGATGGACATTCCGTCCAAAAGAAGTTTACACAAGCGCTCAGACAGCATGCTTACGGGATAGCGCGTCGCATCATACCATTCGACTGTCCAATTCATTGCTCCCAGCACGAACTGTCGCAGCGGTACGACTTTGATGTCGCTCCGAATGTCCCCGGCCGTTTGAGCCTCTGCCAAGAAATTGTCCCACACGGAGGTGTAGGCTTGGCGCAGTGGTCGATGGGCCACGCGCATGTCCTGAGGAAGCCTCGAGTAATTTCGGATATTTGCCGAAGTGAAATCACTTTCTTTCAGGAAATACGTCAAGTGCGCGTCGATCATCAAGGCGAATGTCTGGCGGAAATCCCTGCCGGAGAGCCGGCAATCCTCTCGGACCTTCTGTACGGCGTCGAAAACGTGCCGTACCCCCAATCGAAGGATTTCGTCGAAGATCGCCTCCTTCGACGCAAAGTGATAATATAGGCTACCCGCCTCCATACGCGCAGCCTTCGCGATCTTGCGGAGCGTCGTGGCATCGTATCCTTCATCTCGAAATAGCTTCGCGGCGGCGCTCAGGATGAGGGCGCGCGTCTGCTCCGACTTGCCATGATTCTTTCCAGTAGTTCCAAGCTGCGGTGAGGGCGAATTCATATTGTGTAATTTGCCTCTAGACATCGAAATAGCAAGTGCGATAATCTAACATACGTTAGAATTTGGTCGCCAAGGTAGAACACCGATGGCGTATCCGCGGAAGGGAGGGGTGATAACCATGCGCGGGCTCAAAGGGAAGCGGACAATCGTAACCGGCGGCGGCAGCGGGATCGGACGCGAGGTCTGCAAGCGATTTGCCGAAGAAGGCAGCGAGGTCGCCGTTTTCGACATCAATGCCGCGGGTGCGGCCGAAACAGTGAAAATCATAAAGGATGCAGGTGGCAAAGCCACTGCCTACGCCGTTGACATCACCGACCGTGCGGCAGTCGATGCGGCTGTGGCCGAAGTGGAGAAAGTCGGACCCGTCGATGTTCTGGTCAACAATGCCGGCTGGGACGTACCTCGACTTTTCCTGGAATCCGACGCGACACTTTGGAAAAAGGTTATTGACATTAACCTCTACGGTCCGCTGAACATGCATCACGCGGTACTTCCGGGCATGGTTAGAAACGGAGGCGGGCGCGTGGTCAATATCAGTTCCGACGCGGGCCGCGTTGGCTCCTCAGGCGAAGCTGTTTACTCGGCCTGCAAGGGCGGCATTATCGCCTTCACCAAAACAGTGGCGCGGGAATTGGCGCGCAAGGGAATACAGCTCAATGCCGTGGCCCCAGGGCCGACCGACACACCGCTTTTCGCCGAATTCTCGAAGGGCGAAGGTGGCGAGAAAATCGCGGAAGGTCTCAAGCGTTCCATTCCGATGAGGCGGCTCGCGCAACCGACCGACTACCCGGGGATCATCTGCTTCCTTGCCTCCGACGACGCTGGTTTCATCACCGGCCAAGTGATTTCGGTCTCCGGCGGGCTGACGATGCATGGATGACGTGCGCGACGGCGGCGCCCTCAACTTGCGGATTGATACGGCCGGACCGTGCCGAGATACCGTATCGGATGAAATGGTATGTTTACGCCATCTAAAGACATCCAGGACGGCAGCGCGATCAGAGCTTTTCTCACGCGCTGCGGCCTGACAGATTACGAAAGTCTCGTCGAGCGGGCGGACGCCGGCCCCGATTGGTTCTGGTCACAAATTCTCGATCTTGCGAACGTACGGTTTTCGCGTCGTTACCGAACGTTGCGGGACGTGAGCGGTGGGCCAGCCGGAATCCGTTGGGCCGCGGACGCCACTCTCAACCTCACCGAGACTTGCCTTGACGCTCGTATCGAAGTTGGGCTCGGGGAAAAAGCCGCCATCGACTGGATCGGCGAAGACGGGGAACGGCGCGTCTGGACCTACCGCGATCTCGCCAGCGAAAGCGCCCGGGTTGCCAGCGCCCTGGCCGCCCGCGGCGTCGGCGCGGGTGATGCGGTTGGCATCTACATGCCGATGGTGCCCGAGATCGAAGCGGCCCTCCTGGGCGTTGCGAGGCTCGGCGCTATCGCCGTCCCCCTGTTCTCCGGATACCCGGCGCCGGCCGTGGCGGCACGCTTGAACGACTGCGCGGCCAAAGCGGTTTTGACGGCCGATGCGAGTAGGCGTCGCGGCAAGCCTGTTCCCATGGAATCCGTGCTGGTTGAGGCTCTGGCCGACGTATCCAGCGTGCACACGGTGATCAGCCTGCGCCGTTTCGGCGGCAGCGCTGCCGACCCACGGCGGGATCTGGACTGGGCTGCCACAGTCGGGGCCGCAAAGGCGGATTTTGCACCCGTTCCGGTTGCATCAGAGGCGCCGCTGATGATTGCCTACACGTCTGGGACAACCGGTCGGCCCAAGGGGGTGGTTCACACGCATCTCGGTGTGCAGGCGGCGGCAACGACCAATTTCTTGTTGTGCCTCGACTTGAAGCGCGAGGACCGGCACCTGTGGATGACCGATATGGGCTGGGTTATGGGCCCGCTGACCCTGATCTCGACGCTTCTGGCGGGCGCGACACTGGTGCTGGCCGAAGGGGCGCCCTCCATGCCGGACGATCCATTTCGCCTGCTGCGCCTCGCGAGCGAACACGGCGTTACCCATCTTGGCGTCGCGCCCACGTTGGTGCGACAGTTCATGAGAAGCGATCCCGGTCCGCTGGCGCGGTACAATCTCTCCGCTCTGCGCATCGTCGCTTCCACCGGCGAACCCTGGACCGAGGATGCCTGGTTCTGGCATCTGGAACACATCTGCCGCCACAGGGCGGTGCCACTCAACATCTCCGGCGGGACTGAGCTTTTTGGCGCAATCCTGACGTCGACCGTGCTGCACACGTTGCGGCCCTGCGGCTTTTCCGGCGAGGCGTTGGGCGTCGGGGCCAAGGTGCTACGACCGGATGGGTCCGAGGCCGGTGACGGCGAGGTGGGCGAGTTGGTGGTCACCAAGCCGCCGCTGGGCCTGACCCCGACGATCTGGCGAGATCACTCGCGATATCTCGAGACCTACTGGTCCGATTACCCCGGCGTTTGGCGGCATGGCGATTGGGCGCGCCGCGATTCCGACGGAACATGGTTCATTCTCGGCCGTTCGGACGACACACTCAACATTGCCGGCAAGCGTATCGGCCCGACCGAGATCGAGGCCGCACTAACCGCCACTGGTAGTGTGATCGACGCCGCTGCAATTGCAGCGCCGGATGATCTAACAGTTTGCTGAAAAACCTCGAAGTGGAGAGTTTTCTTAGTTGTGGCCGGTCGTTGTTGGGGGGCCTCGGTGAGGTTGGATGTGGTTTTCCAGCCTGGTGTTGGTGCCCCCTGACGCGGGTGGCTAAG